>JAKSBG010000004.1 GCA_022361255.1 Verrucomicrobiales bacterium | reverse complement strand
TTACAGAGTTCACGGCAGACTACGTCGTGGGTCTCATGCTTGGCCCGGATCGCAGAAAACTGCTGATCGGAGAGATCGTATTCATAGCGCAGCCACTCCAACTCGGGACGCTCCGCCTTCATCGCGATCGCCGTATCCGCCGTTATCCAACGATAGACGCAGAAGTAGAGACAGGAGAGCAAAGCGGCACTGAGAAGGATGATTGCGAGGTTCCGGTTCATGAGATGGATCTGGATACGGTTCTACCGCTGCTTCGCGAGTTCATGCTCCGTGTGAGCAATGGGGTCAATGGAAGAGCTGTAGGCGAGCGCCATTCTTTCCCAAGCTTTTTCCCGGCTTTGCACGCCGTGGAGAGAGGCCGTCGCAAGAACGGCAAACACCGCACCAATAGCCAGAGGAGCGGCGAGGCGAGGATTGGCAATTCGATCGATCACCTCGCGGAGCCAATCCGTCGTGGGTGATTTCTCTCGGATCGAAATTTCTCGCCAGACGGAAGCGCGAAAGTGGGGATCGTCGGGAACATCGATCTCCCATTCCTCAAGCCGTCGCTGTAGGTCGTCGTTTTTCATTTTTTTAGAAGGAGGGTTTCGTAAAGGTAGAACACCCGGAATTGACCTCACCCCTCACGGAAAAGTGTCTGTTTACTATAACACCGAAACATCATGACTGGTAGCAGGTGGCTGGGCGTCAGCCGCCCGCTTTGACTTTGGCGACAAAGACTTCAGGAGTGGCCTTGAAGTCGTCGATACAGCTTTTGCAGCATAGCTTTACCGTCACTCCGTTGTGGACAACCTCCACCGGCGTTCCCATACTGCCGAGCGCTTCACCAGAAACGACGCAGGTGGTCAGCGGGTAATCCGAGTTCCCGGTAGCAGGCTCTTCGGTCATAGCGGAGTGGTCATGCCCGCCGTGGTCATGATGAGGATCTTCTTCACCTCCGCATCCTGTGAGGAAAATGGTGAAAGCGGTGACGACCGGCAAGAGGAGTAGTTTCGTTGTTGTTTTCATAAGGTAGTTTCTGATTCCGTATTGGTTTTTGGTTGGTTGGATTTTCGATGGCTCCAGGAGAACTTGGCTTCTTCGATCCAGCAATAGAGCGTGGGAACGACGAAGACGGTGAGGATGGCGACGGTCATGCCGCCAAAGGTGGGAATAGCCATGGGAACCATGACGTCGGAGCCGCGGCCGTCGCTGGTGAGGACGGGTAGCAGCGCAAGCAGCGTGGTGGCCGTCGTCATCATGGCGGGACGATTCCGTTTTACGGCAGCTTCAACGGTCGTATCGCGGATTTCCTGTCTCGTCGAAGGCTCGTTGGCGCGGAACTTCTGCTGCAAATAGGTGGCCATGATCACGCCGTCGTCGGTGGCGATGCCGAAGAGCGCGAGGAAGCCGACCCAAACCGCTACGCTGAGATTGATCGGGTTGATCTGGAACAGTTCGCGAAAGTCGATTCCGCCCAAAGCAAAGTCGAGAAACCAGGGCTGGTTGTAAAACCAGATCATGATGAACCCTCCTGACCACGCCACAAAGATCCCGCTGAAGACGAGGAGCGAAGTGCTGACCACTCGGAACTGAAGGTAGATGAGAATGAAGATCAGGAGCAGGGCCAGCGGCACGATCAGTGCGAGACGTTTCTCGGCGCGGACCTGATTCTCGTAGCTGCCGGTGAACTGGTAACTGACGCCGGCGGGAACGACAAAGTCTCCACTCTCGATGTGCTGTTCGATGAGAGCATTGGCATCGTTGACCACGCTGACTTCTGCATTACCGGGGTGCTTGTCGAAGATGACGTAGGCGACCAGAAAGGTGTCCTCACTTTTGATGACCTGGGGACCCCGGACGAATTCGAGTTCCGACAATTCGCCCAGCGGTATCTGTCTCCCATCGGGAGCAGGGACGAGAATCTCACTGAGTTCTTCGATGGAGTCGCGTCTTTCACGGAGATAGCGGACCCTTACAGGGTAGCGTTCCCTTCCTTCCACTGTCGTGGTGATCCGCCGACCTCCGATCGCGACCTCGATGACATCCTGCACGTTGCGGATGCTGATGTTGTAGCGAGCGATGGCTTCGCGGTCGATGTGGATCTCCAGGTAAGGCTTGCCCACGACACGGTCGGCGAAAACGGTTGCCGGATTGACTGTCGGCACGCCTTTGAGAATGGCTTCCAGCTCCAGGGCTACGTTTTCAATCGTCTCCAAATCAGGGCCGTAGACCTTCAATCCCATGGGAGCACGCATCCCGGTCTGGAGCATGACGAGCCGCGTCTCGATCGGTTGCAGCTTCGGTGCGGAAGTGACCCCGGGAAGCTGAGCAGCGTCCACGATCTCTTTCCAGATATCATCGGGTGATTGGATGTGGTCGCGCCAGAGACGTACCCGTTTGCCATCCTCATCTTCACCCCACTCGGGCTTGTAGGTGATGACTGTCTCGACCATGGAGATAGGAGCAGGGTCAAGTGAGCTTTCGACGCGGCCGATTTTTCCAACGACCGTTTCCACTTCTGGGATGGCATTGATCGCCTGATCCTGTAGCTGGAGTACACGTTTCGCCTCCCCGATAGAAGCGTGCGGCATCGTCGTCGGCATCAGGAGAAACGAGCCTTCATCCAGAGAAGGCATGAACTCTTTTCCGAGTCCTTTGTAGACCAAAACTCCGCAGGCCACGACTCCGCTCACGAGTAGAACGAGCAACCATTTTGCCCGGAGGAAAAACCGGAGTGTACGCTCGTAGATGTGCATGAAGCCGTAAACAAAGGCGAGTAGTGCAGCGATGATCACAGCGACGAAAAGGTGATTCCACAAGCCGTAGGCCGGTCCGAGTGGAGCCCAGCCGGTGCCCAGGAAAGCGATGACGACGAGGCAAAGCGCAATGATGAATCCACGATGGAAACGGGGCGCGCCGCGGGAGAAGCCATCCAACCGCTTCTTGAACAGCAGGTGGATCAGTGGGGGAAGAAGCGTCAGGGCGATGAGAACCGATGCGATCAGCGCGAAGGTCTTCGTGTAGGCGAGCGGCTTGAACAGTTTGCCCTCGGCACCTTCCATGGCGAACACCGGCAGGAAACTGATCACGGTAGTCAATACCGCCGTGAGCACGGCCCCACCCACCTCGGCACAGGCTGCGAAAATGATGGGTAGACGCGGCTCGTCTTCGTCAGCCTGGTCGAGTGCCTTGAGCACGTTCTCGCACAGCACGATTCCCATATCGACAATCGTACCGATGGCGATGGCGATCCCTGACAAGGCCACGACATTGGCATCAACGCCGAACAGCTTCATGCCGACAAAGGTCAGAAGGACGGCCGCAGGGAGCATGATGGAGATGAGCAACGAACTTCGCAGGTGAAAGACGAGGAGAAGAACGACGACGATGGTGATCAGAATCTCCTCGGTCAGTGCGGTGTTCAGCGTTTCCAGAGTTTCATTGATCAACCCGGTCCGGTCATAAAACGGCACGATCGTGACCTGGCTCACGGTTCCGTCCTCGAGGGTCTTGCGAGGGAGGCCAGCCGCGATCGAATCGATGGTTTCCTTCACGTTCTGAATCGTCGCCATGGGATTGGCTCCATAGCGGGCGACTACGACTCCACCTACCGCTTCTGCTCCTGCTTTGTCGAGGACTCCACGACGGAGGGCCGGGCCGAAACCGATCTTCGCCACCTCATCCAGCGTGATGGGAATACCGTCTTTTGCCGCCACAGCCGTCTGGCGCAGATCATCGAGGGAAGTGATAAACCCTCGCCCTCGGATGACGTATTCCATCCGACTGACCTCGATGGTTCTAGCGCCGACATCGAGGTTGGCGTCTCGAACTGCTTTGAAGATTTGTTCGAGTGTGATGCCGAACGCTCTCGTCGCATCGGGATCGACATCGATCTGGTATTCCTTGAGGAAGCCACCGATGGACGCGACTTCGGCAACGCCGTCCGTGCCTTGCAGAGCGTAGCGGACATAAAAATCCTGGATGCTGCGGAGCTCTTGCGGATCCCATCCACCAGCCGGGTTACCTTCCGGGTCTCGTCCCTCAAGTGTATACCAGAAGACCTGCCCTAGGGCGGTGGCATCGGGACCGAGAGCTGGACTGACTTCTTCGGGGATGGTTCCGGCAGGTAGGCTATTCAGCTTCTCGAGAATCTTGGCCCGGGACCAGTCCCATTCGGCGTCTTCATTGAAGATAAGGTAAATGCTGGAGAACCCGAAGTAGGAGTAGCTGCGAATGGTCTTCACTTCAGGAATCCCCAGCAGAGCCGCAGTGAGGGGGAACGTGATCTGGTCCTCCACATCCTGCGGAGATCGCCCCATCCACTCGGTAAAGATGATCTGCTGATTTTCGCCAATATCAGGAATGGCGTCGACCGGAACTGGATCTCGTGGGGTGTCACCGAATTTCCAATCGAAGGGGGCCACAAGCAACCCCCACATCACCAGCATGAAGGCGATCAGAATGACGATCAGCTTGTTCTGCAGACAGAACTTGATCAGGCCGGTGACCAGGGAACGGTCTTCTTCGGGAAGTTGCATATCAATTACTGCTCGGTATTCCCGTCAACCTTAGCTCCAGTGAGCTGTTCTTTGATCTCTCCGCACTTCAGCATCTTCGATCCAAAGTAGGGGTTGAGAATGTCTTCGTTGGGCTGAAGCCAGTCAGCTCCCTGATCGTTGAAAGCCATCGGACAGTGCGCCTTGTAGATCGTCTGACTCAAGCCTTCACCGAAAGATGCGGCGAGCTGCTCCATAGAGGCTGAAACTGATTTAAACCCGACGCGCTGCTGAGCGAGAGAGTCCGTGTCGATGATCGACTGCACGGATGAGGTAAGTGCCTCCTGTATCGACTGTAGTAGAAACGCCCCCTGGGGATTGGCTTTGGAAGAGTCTTTTAACTTCGTGGCCAGCCCGGCCAGAGCTTGAGCCGACTTGGTAGCTTCGTCGATGGAGTCGGCAGCGAGAGCTTTCTGGAGATCGAAATAGGTTGCCACGAGCTCGGACACCACGCGGTTCCCTTCCTCGTTGAGGGGAATCGATTTCGCTGTGGCGATCTGCTCACGGATCTCTCCGCATCGCAGCATCGTCGATCCGAAGTAGGGATTGAGGAGATTCTCATCCGGCTGGAGCCAGCTGCCGCCAGTGTCATCGAAAGCCATCGGGCAGTAGTGCACAAAAACGGGCAGGTTGGCAGTTCCGAACCGGCGAACCATTTCGTCCACGAGCAGAGTCAAGGTCTGGAAGTCAGCCCGGAATGGCTTCACCTCTTCTCGCGCCTGAACTGAGCTGAGAGCCTCATCAAGCCTGCTGGAAAGCTCCTTCCAAACATCGGCGGAGGGCGGAGGTAACTCTTCGGTAGAGATACCCTTCAACTTGTTCAGAAAAGCGTCCGCTGATTTCTGCGCCGATTCCAGGGAGTCTGCAGCGAGGGCGCTCTGAATGGCATAGTAGGATTCCAGAAGCGCATCCGTCTCTGTGAGAAAATCATCGGGCGCAGGTGCTTCGGGGAAGAGACGTTCTCCTTCACCATCGCCGGGCAGCATCATGCTCTTCTTTGCCTGGATCTGAAGGGCGCTGTCGATCACGAAGCCGCCCTCGGCAACGACGCGCTCTCCGGGCTTCAAACCCGCTTCCACGATGTATTGATCTCCAGCTCGGGGACCGATCAGAATCTCCCGACCCTCGAAGGTAGGTTGTTCGGTATCGGGCAGTTCCACATAGACCACAGAACGTTTGCCGGTGTGCAAAACTGAGCTGACAGGGATTACCAGCGGAGGCTCCGATTCATCGGTGGACGCGACATACCCGAGTTTTTCCGCCGGGACGAGATCCATTCCGCAAACGTCGCACTGACCGGGGCCATCTTTGATCACTTCCGGGTGCATCGGGCTGATCCATTTTCCTGCTAGTGAAGGATCCAGAACCTGACCGACGCCGGCGACTTTTGCATGGACGGTCCCCGAGACGAACATCCCCGGTTTCAGAAGGCGTTCCTCGTTCGCTACATTGACGCGAACAGCTACTGTCCTTGTTGCGGGATCCAGCTCGGGAGAGATGAACGAGATGCGCCCGTCGAAGGTGCGGCCGGGAATGGATTCAGTCGTGAACGCAATCTCCTGCCCGAATCGAAGCCAGGGCGTATCGCTTTCGTAGGCGTCGAGCAGCACCCAGACTTCGTCCAGGTCGGCGATGCGGAAGAAGGGTGTGCCGGTCTGCACATAATCACCCTCGTTCACATTCTTGTGAGTGACGATGCCCGACGTGGGGGCGTCTACCATCAACTGATCCGAAGTTTTCCCCGAGGTCTCAATCTCGGCAATTCTCTCTTCCGAAAAACCCCAGAGTCGCAGCTTGTCTCGGGCAACGCCCACCGCCTTTTGATTGTCGAACTTTTTTGCGGTCAGCAGTTCCGTCTGAGCACTTAGTAGATCGGGACTGTATAAGATGGCAAGGTGATCGCCTTTCTCTACCCGGATCCCGGTGTAGTCCACGAAGAGGCGATCGATCCGTGCAGGAAACCTTGCCGCAACCGTTCGCATGGTCGTCTCGTCATACACGATCTTCCCGTAGAGACGAACCTCCGCCTCCGGGTGTGAACGCGAGACTTCCACAGTGGTGATCCCGGCGAGTGCCTTAGCTGCTTCTGACATGGAAAAACTACGCTCTCCATCGCCGCCGCCCATCGCGCTGAGGGGGATCAGGTCCATTGCACAGATCGGACATAGCCCCGGCTTCGGAGCTTTGACCTGCGGGTGCATCGAGCAGGTCCAGACTTCATCTTTCGCTGCAGCCTCTCCATCGCCGCCTGATGAGGCATTGCCGTGGTCGTGCCCGCCCTCGGCCGGAGTGTGACTGCGGAACAGGAAAAATCCGATCACGAGGCCCACGAGAAGAGCGGCGGATGCGGTAATGAGCGTTTTCTTCATGTTGGACGATCCTATTTGGAAACGGAAAGGGGTTCGGTGAGAGTTCTGATTTCAAGAGCCGCTTTGTGAGCCGAAGAGAGGGCACGCTGATTCATGAGTTGGAGATCGAGCAGAGTCCGCTCGGCGTCGATCAGGTCAGTGACCGTGGCCTTGTCGTTGCGGTAGCTTTCTTCGGTCAACTCCAATGCTTGCTCAGCCGATGGCAGCAACTTCTTTCGATACAGGTCGAGTCTCTTCGTCGCTTCGCGCCATGATTGCACTGCTCGATGCAAGTCGGCCTGCAAACGCTGTTGCATGCTGGTGACGTCAGATCGAGCTGCTGATGCCAGTTCCGCCTTCTCCTCCCGCTCGGCTCGGTATTTATCGAAGGCGAGCGGAATGCTCACGCCGACTATGACTCCGACTGCAGTCTCGCCTCCGTTCCCGATATCGATCACATTTGCGCCGATGTTGATATCCGGGAGTGCAGACTTTCGGGAGAGGCGTTCGGCAAGGTCGGCTGACATGACTCCTGCTTCCGCTGCAGCGATGAGCGGATGTCCGGCGGTCTGTTGCTCAAGGGACTCAAGCGGATCGATGGAAGGTGGACGAACGGGAAGTGTAGGAAGCGGGAGCGGAGTGTTCAGTGTGGGAGTTCTTCCCATGAGGCTCTCCAGACGCGAACTCAGCGCGGAACGCTGTTCCCTGAGGCCTTGGAGTTGATCTTCCACTCGAGTCGTTTCCACCTCCAGTCGCAGTGAGGCGGAGAGATCACCGCCGGCACGCACCTTGGTGTCCACTGTCGGAGCGAGTTGTTCCAGTAGCTCGTAGTTCTTCCGTGAGATCCGAATCGCCTCTCCGAGATACGCATAGTCGAAGAAGGCCAGACCGACTTCGCGGACAATCTGACGCTGTTGAGCCTCGAACCGGAAGAAAGTGGACCGGGCATTCTCGTCTGCGATGCTTTCCCTGAGAGTCAACTTCCCGGGCCAGGGAAACCCTTGGGTGAGGCTAACAGCGCGTTCTTGTGGGCCAGTCCGAGTCTCAACGCTGGAAACAAACTCTGTGTAGCTCAACTTGGGGTCGGGAAGCGCACCCACCTGAGTTCCAATCTTCCGGGAAGCCTTGACTCGATCGAACTGCGCTGACAGTTCCGGATTGGAGGCAAGCGCTTCGCGAAGGACACTTTCCAAGGTGGGCGATACCTCTTGGGCGAACGCATGTCGCTCGGTCGTGGCAAGCGCAAGGATAAGGAATAAAGAGAAGAAGTGCTTCATGTGTTCGCCGAGGATAGAAAATCCTGCAACAATCACAACACCGCACTGTTCAGCAACCCCTCAGAAAATTTCAGAAAAATGAGTAGCCCTATTTCTCCTGAAGATCGAAGTCAGCAAATCCGTGAGAGACTTGAACGCGATCCTAGTTGAGGACGAGGTATAAAATTGAACAGCCGCAAGCTCAGAACGCTGAAAGTTCCGCTTCTGGTGAGCGCACGAAATGTCCGCCTTACTGTAGTTCCCCAGACAGGGTGAAAGCTCAACACGGTTATCAGGATAGGTCAGCCAAACCGGGAACTTCGATCTGAAGACGCTTTTTTCGTCCGACATAGTGCTCTCGGGCGATCCGAGGGTCGTTGCGGAGGAACTCTGCGGCCATGTCGAACGATTCCGTCTGGTCGAAAATGATCGAACCGGCTTCTTTCCGAAAAACATAGAGCGGCGTGTCACTGTCGATCCCCTGTTCCCGGAGCCACCCGTAGAGTTCCCGGAATACGCCCTGCGCACGCTTCACAGGATTCGAGTTTGGACTGGATCCGCAAGGCACGACGAACGGTTGGGTACCAAAGTTGTCCCGGAATTCACGTAGGTATTGGAGGACGGGTTCCGAGACATCAACCGAGCCCTCTGACGATCTCGCCTTCGGCGTGTCGTAAGAAGTGACTGCGACCGAAATTTGTTTCTTGTCGAAATTGACCTGTTCCCAAGTCAGACGTGAAACTTCCTTTGGGCGAAGACCGCAGGAAATTGTCAAAAGCAGGATGATGAATTTGATCTTTTCGTGTCTCAATCGGTCGATTGCTGAGCTGTTCCTTCCGCCCGCTTCCGAGAGACCGTTTTCATCGATCACCCAAAACTCTTCGTGAGCTTCCTTGATAATCATAGGAACATCAACGGTAGAAACATATCTTCTTGACGGTTCCCGAAGCGGTTTGATCTGTCGGAGAGGGATAGGGTCCGGGAGAACGAATGCATCATAGAGTGGTAGAACTCTGTCTGCGAAAACGCTTTTGGCACAGCGAAAATACGTGTTCAGCGTGGTGATTGCTTTACCCCGGGCGATTCCATCCTCTCCTGCCGCACGGATTATTCGCGTGCGATAGCTCTCAAGTGCAATGATGGAGAGTTCGTCGAGGGGCACGTTCCCGACCTTAGCTCTCCAAGCAAGTCGCTGTTTCTTCTTGGCCGACTTCTTTAGATTCCGAAGACCGAGAATTCCTGCTCCAATGTGGCGAAGGGCATTCAAATTGTTGATTACCGTGGTTCGACTCAGGTGGACCGTGTTCGCCTCGTAAATCGCAATGACATCAGATAGCAGCGGAACAATTTTCTCGCTCTCAGGAGTTTTTGAGCCGACCTGCCTTGCTTTTCTCCTTCGTAGATAGATTCTCGGCTTCGGGACACACTCGAAATCGGCGTGCTCGAAGAGTTCAGCAAACCCGTTGCTCGGAATTGACAGAAATGCTTGGATTTGATCCGCGAGCTTTTTTGCGGTCTCAAGATTCGATCCGAGATTAAGACGGTGGTGCTCGCCTTCCTTCTTGATGCGGAACGAATAGTCCTCTGCGTAATGGACCTCGCCGCCGCGACGGAATTTATTCCTGTAGACGCGGTTTCCTCGTCGAGTTTTTGCTACAGTCGGGCGTTGATTTTTCATGAGTATTTTGACCCCGTTTTGACCCCCAAAACGGTGTTTCAATGTGACTCAATATTTTTCAACATTCGTAACTGTCTAGTGATAAATGGTTTGTGAAACACGTTGAAACGCAATGAATCACGGAACAACTTGATTCGAAATCGAGTGTAGGGCAACCTACCGTGGGTTCGAATCCCACTCCCTCTGCCATTGTAAAATTCAGGCTCCCAGGGAAACCATTGGGACTGTCCAGGCAAAACAACAGAAGCAATTCCTTTGCCGGCCTCAGCTGACAAACAATTCTCTGATTTGTCCGCTGGAGTCCCCGTGTGAATCAGCCTCAATGCCTGAACCCTTGAGAAGGCTGAGCCAGAGGTTGCAGAGCGGGGTTTTGGGCGGCATCACAAGATGGCGTCCGTGCTGGATTCCGGCACCTCCGCCTGTGATGATGGTGGGACAGTTGGTGAGGTAGTGAATGGAGTGAATATTACTACCAAGTGCGACGGTGGTGTGGTCGAAAAGCGATGACCCGTCGGCTTCTTTGATGCTCTTGAGCCGGTCGATGAAATGAGCAAAAAGTTTTGACTGCTCGAGGTCACGCATTTGGGAGACATCCATCCGGTTGCCGGGCTGGTAGTGGCTCATGTTGTGCGCCGTGATTGTGGCCCCGAGACTTCGGATGAAGCTGTCGAGCGGCTGGCGGTAGGTGAAAACGCGAGTGGTATCGACCTGCATGGCTGCCGCCATGAGGTCATACATCACCTTGATTTCCTCTGCGCCCTGCAAACTCTTGTCCGGCTCGACGGGTGCGGGATCAGGGAGCGGTTTGGGGACTTCGAGCCATTCTTTTTCTTTGGCGAGTCGCTCTTCGATCTCCCGAATGGATTGCAGGTATTCATCGAGCTTGTCTTTGTCCGTTTTGGTGAGGCCGCGACGGGTCGTTTTGGCGTCTTCAAGAACGGTGTCGAGAATACTGCGCTGTTTCAGCAGGTCCGCCTGTCGCTGTTCCAGCGGTGTCGTATCGTCGGAAAAGAGCCGGTGAAAGGCCGCAACTGGTGTGTTGAGAGCGGAAACAGGTTTTCCCTGCCGGTTCCAGGCAAGTGACAGTCCCGGGCCGTGACCGGAGTTATCGGTGCCTTTGTAGCTGAGCTGCACCGAAGAATAGCGGGTATCATTCCCGAGCGCTTCGGCAGCGACCTGATCGACCGAAACCGTGTTGTGAAAGCTCTGCCCCGGTTCGGCATAGCGGTTTGCGCCTGTGAGCCAGAAGGTGCTGCCCCAGTGGGCCTCGTTGTTAAATTGGTTGGCCAGGTTCTGAATGATTGTCAGGTCCTGTCTGTGTTTCGCGAGCGGCGCGAGCCCTTCCGGCAAAGTGTAGTCTGCCCCGGTGTCTTTCTGGTCGGGATACCAGGTTTCGCTGGTGACTCCGAATCCCATGCCGAGAAAGGCAAAACGCTTTGGTGGAGTCGGAGCTGCTGCTGCCGATGCAAAACGGCGGAAGCCGAGAGACTCGAGAAACGGAAGGGCAATGAGAGCCGAACCGCTGCGGAGAAAACTACGACGGGAGGAGGAGAGCGCAGGTGTTTTCATTTTGGTGAGTTTCGTTGAGGATTTCATTTTTTCCGTCGGAAAGATTCGGACTCGATAAACGCCAGCAGAAGTTCGCGCATGGATCCGTCGGCAGCATTGGCGCGTTTGAGCATTCTCTCCCGCAGATTTTCATCGGAAAATCCGTAGGGGCGACCGAGACCGTATTCGATGAGAGCTTCCGCAAAACCCCGCGTGAAGGCTTCTCCGTGCTTGGCGACTTCGCGACGGAGACCGTAAAAATCCTCAAAGGTTGAACCGTCGGGAAGTTGTCCTGCCGGATCGATGGTAACTTCTTTTTTTGCTACGACGCGCCTCCCTTTTGTTTTCTTGAGATGAAGCACTTCCCGCCACTGGCCAACCGGGTCGAAATTCTGCAGGCCGAATCCGATCGGGTCGATTCGCCGGTGGCACTGGGCGCACTGGGCTTCTTCCATATGAGCGTCGAGTTCTTCGCGCGGGGAAAGAAGTTTTCCACGGACCCGGCTGAGCTGCGGCACGTTTGGCGGCGCGGGTGGTGGCGGATCGTTGAGGAGGTAGCGCATCACCCAGACTCCGCGCTCGACGGGGGAGGAGTGATTTCCATCCGATCCCATCGCATGCACGGCGGCCATGCCGAGGAAGCCACCGCGAGGTGTTTTTTCCGGAACGGGAATCTTGCGGAAGTGATTTCCCTCGACGGGACCAAGTCCGTAGTAGTCGGCAAGGAGGTTGTTCACGACGACGTAGTCGGCATCGAGAAGGTCGCTCGCGGGGAGACGGTTTTTCAGGATGTGCCGAATCGTTTCAAACACTTCGGACCGCGCAGCCTCTTTCATGCTGTCATCAAATTCGGGAAAGCTGCGAAAATCGAACTGAAAGAAATCGAGGCGCTCCATGTGGAGCCACTGGTGGGCGAGCGAAGAAATAAACTCATCCGACCTGCGGTCATCGAGAAGGCGCCCGGCGTGAGCTCGGAGGACACCTTTCTCCGCAAGTTTTCCCGATTTCGCATCGGTCATCAGTTTTTGATCCGGAGGTGCCGACCAGAGCAGATAACTGAGGCGGACGGCGAGTTCGGCATTGGAAAGGTTCGTCTTTTTTTCTTTTTTTCCGGAGCCTTCCCCGACAGGTTCGGCGAGGTAGAGGAAACCGGGAGAGGCGAGCACAATAGCGAGCGGTTCGCGGATCGCTTCGTAGAATTTTTTACCGGCATTCGTTTCCTCCAGATACAGTTTGTGGAGCCGGTCAATGAAAGCAGGCGAGGGCTGGCGAACCCGGAAGGCGCGCCGCGCAAAGCGGGCAATGATTTCGCGGGCGTAGGTATCCTGATCCGCTTGTGTCCACCACATCCCTTTGAAGAAGACTTCGGATACAGCGCGGGGCGGCCAGGTCTCAAAATGTGGTCCTGTCAGAATGACTTTATCGATCGCCAGTTTCGCGGAGGGACCGGTGCCGGTCTTCTGCTGCGACTGCAGAAAGGTGCCGCGGGCGGCGTCGCGATTGTTGTGCTGCCGGTGTCGGAGAATAATATCCCGCGGCCCGTCGCTGGAAACGGTTACAGGGAGAGTAAGAGGTTCCGCCTTGCCCTTTGGGGACGGCACGTGAACGCATCCCAGTCTCTCGATTTCCCCGCTCCGCGCTCCGGGAAAACCGTATTCGATGTAGGTTTCGCTCCGTTCGGCTCCCTTGAGTACTTTTGCGAAAACCTGAAGCCGGAATTCTCCGCGCGGAGCGTTGTTGGGGACCTTTACGGTAACCGTATTTGTTCCGTTGAAGAACGGTTGAAGCAAAACCGCATCTTTGGTGCGCGGGTCGTCCAGATACTTTCGATAGCCTTCGTATTGCTGGTTGTAGAGGCGCTCGCGAAACTTGACGTCGAATTCATCGAGCAATCCGAAGTGAGAGGGAGGCTTTGATCCATCGGAGTTTCTCCAGTTCTGTGCCTTGTCGTAGTTTGCCTTGATGGTTCCGGAAGTCTTTGTGAGGAATGCGTTCTTTGATGTCTCGGGTTCCAATTCCACACGAACCGGTTTCGGCTTTTTCTTTCCGAAAAGAAATGCCTCATCAAGCGCGTCGCGGGCGATGGCGAGATATTGTTCGAACTGGTCGGCGGAAAAAAACAGCGCAGAGCCGGTTGTATCGAACCCGCCGGAGTTGGCGTCATCGGGCAGATTTTCGGCCTCGATCCTGACGCCGAGAAGGGCCTCGATCGTATTCTCGTATTCCCGGCGATTCAGTCTCCGCATTGTGCTGGTGCCGCCGGTGTCGCTGAGTTGTTCGCGGGCGACGACCAGTTGTCCGGAAAGATCCTGGAGAAGGGCGATTTTCTCATCGTCGGAAAGTTGCGGCTCATCCTCGGGAGGCATTTCTCCGGAGTTCATTGCGTTCAGCACTTTCTGCCAGGTTTCGGCGGTGCCGACGGCATCGATACGGAAAGACAAATCCTCGAGATCGATTCCACCTTTCCCGGTTAACGAATCGTGGCATTCGAAACAGTATTCGGCGAGAATATCGCCGTGTTTCTCCGGCACTTCGGCGATGTCGAGGCCGGGCGCGAAAGAGGGTAGAAATATGGCCGAAGCCGCGCAGATGAATTTTCGAATGTTCACGGAGAAAAATGCCCCGCTTTTTGTCGGGGAAAAGAGGTTTGTTTGCGCCACTGAACCCTGTCGAGTCTTTGCGGTAACCCTGTTGAGGGTGGGTCATGACCCTGTGAGTTCTCCTTTGAGAACGCGTTACGATGGATTGTTGATTTCGTTAAGAAGTTTCTCCCACGCGCATTTTTCCGTATCCGGTGAAAATCGCGAAGCGATCTGTGCGAGGTGAGTCTGGAGGCTATGGAGGAAGATATTGTCCGTTTCCGCGCGGATCAAAAGCTCTGTGAGGGCACCGGTATCACCCACGGGGAAGTAGCCCGGGTAATCGTCACCGAGCAAACCTTTGACCCCGTCCACTGCAGTCGACAAAATCGGAGTTCCGTTCACGACTGATTCGCCGACGACTCTGGCTCCGCCTTCGGACAAAGAGGAAATCACCATGAGGTCGCTGGTGGCAATGAGCTGCGCGGCATCGTCTTCCGTGACCGGACCGATCCATTGGTAGCGCGGATTTTCCGCTGATTCTTTTTCTGCTATGGCCCGGTATTTCTCTTCGATGATTCCCCCGGCGTGGCGAATCAGGATCCGGGAGTCCTCCGGCAAACCGTGCGATGCCAATGCTGTTCGCATCGGATC
Organism: Verrucomicrobiales bacterium; assembly: GCA_022361255.1. Lineage (GTDB taxonomy): Bacteria > Verrucomicrobiota > Verrucomicrobiia > Verrucomicrobiales > DEV007 > Arctic95D-9. The sequence continues at coordinate 79 of JAKSBG010000004.1, read as the reverse complement.
TTTCACGTCGCGCAGATGGCCGGCGACGCAGACCGAGAAGGGTTCGGCTTCCTGCTTTTTTGCGGGAGCAACCGGTGTG
>JAKSBG010000210.1 GCA_022361255.1 Verrucomicrobiales bacterium | reverse complement strand
GGCCGGACCTTGTCGAGGAGGAGGCCACCCGCCTCCATCGAACCTGGAGTGTCGACATCGAGCCGGAGAAGCTGGAAACGCGGAGCACTCTCGAGTCCGTCCTGAGCCGCGAGCAGATCGCGGAAATCGATCCTTTCGATCAGGTCCAACTGGCCGAGGTCATTCGCGTCTGCCGAAACAGCCGAAGCCTCTCCGAAGCAGGGAGGGAGCTTTTCTCCGCTTCCAGGAAACGGAGAAAAGCCGTGAATGACAGTGACCGGGTGAGAAAGTATCTCGCCAGGTTCGGTCTCGACTGGGCCAGCGTTTCTGATCGGTGACCCCGGGGAAGAGAAAAAGCTCACGCCTCAGCCCATGCTCGGCGGTGCGAACCCTTCGCCATAAGTCCGCGAAAGAATGGTTTTGTTCGCCTCCTCGTGATTTGTGAAGCGGAAATTCTTCGCGTCCCACTTCAGTTCCACACCGGGGAATTTGGTGGCTTTTGTCGCAAGGAGAGCCGGCTCGGTGATGCGCGAACCAATATCGAACTGCGTCCAGAGCGGCTTCTCATCCCCGAGACAGCAGTCGGCCCAGTCCTTCCAGTGATCACGAGGACCGACTTCCGGCATGGGCTCATTCTCGACAAGCTTGCCTTTGCGATAGATTTCCATTTTTCCACCCGGCTCGACGAAGAGAGCGCCCTCTTCACAAACAACGAGTGTGCACGTCCCCTTGATCGTCTTCGGCTCGGGAAGACCGAGAGAAGCGAAAGAAGGCTTGATGCCGCTGTCATTAAAATGAAGCGGAAACGTTTTGCCCGCGAAATTGTCTCCGCCCGGATAGGTGATAATGGATTGATTGTGACCGGAGTGGCAAATGCCGGCCGGCTTGATCGTATTCGTCTGCACCGCTACCGGATGATCGAGATCGTAGGCAAAGTAGAGAATATCGATTACGTGACAGCCCCAGTCAGCAAGCATCCCTCCCCCGGTTTCCCAGTAGGAACGCCAGCGGCGTGGATGGAGGTCTTCGCTGTAGGGAAGGGACTCCGTGAGCGGGCCGTTCCACAAATCCCAGTGAACCGTTTCGGGAATTTCCTGGGCTTTGCCGTAATCGCTCCACGGATCTACGAAGTAGGTTCCGCGGCTCATTCCACCCACCCAGATGTGAGCCTCGACAGGACGTCCGAGGGTGTTCGATTTCAAGATCTCGGTTGCCTGCATGCGACCGGTCGTGCAGGCACGCTGGTTGCCCATCTGGGTGAACAGATTGGGGCGGGCCGCCACCGCTTCGCGAATGAGGCGGAGCTCATCAAGCTGATGAACGAGAGGCTTCTGGCCGTAGACATGCTTTCCGTGCTTCAGCGCCGTGACCATCATCGGGCAGTGGTGATGATCGGGTGTGTCAACGATGACGGCGTCAAACTGATCCACTTTGTCAGCAAACGCTTCGCGGTAATCAGTCACGGTGAAATATCCGTCGCCGTGGTAGTCTTCGATCCGCTGGAACATGGTTTCATCCGTGTCGCAAAATCCGGCGAACTCTACCTTGGGGTGGCCTTTCAGCCCTTTCCGCTGCATACCGCCGATGCCTCCGGTTCCGATTTGGAAAATGCGGAGTTTGCTATTCTTATTCGTCGCCGCGCGGACCGTGGCCGCGTTCGATGCGAGAATACCTGCACCGAAGGCAGCAGAGGTTTTGAGAAAGTTTCGACGGGAGCTGGATGGGGATTTGGATTCGGACATGGTTTAAGTGTAGAAACTGAACGCGGGGGAATCCAGCACGATTCCGGGCGCGTTTGTGTGGAAATTACCCCACCCGAACCGCATCAGGATTGATCAAGGCAAACATGCGCGCGTCATGGGCCATGCCGTGGATATTGAGGCGAGCTGCCTGAATACCTTCGTCAATGGCTCCGCTGGCACGGGCTACGCGGAGGCTGGGCTTGTTGCCCTTGGCGACTACGATTTCAATGCGGTTGAGCTTGAGGGTTTGAAATCCGAAATCTCGAAGTAGTTCGACAGCCGTGAGAGCAGCCCCTTCGCCGAGACGAGTCCGGCGCACCCAGTAGCCGAGATTGCACCGTTTATCGAGTTCGTTGATGGAATTCAGTCCGCATGCGCCTGCGATGCTGCCTCCGTTTTCATCGATGATGAGAAATTCAAATGACTCTCCGGTCAATCGGTTTGCAGCGCACTCGTCGATCCAACAAGCAAGTGTATCGCGCGAAAAGTCAGGAGTCAGCCAACTCATCCATGGCGCAACGTGTTCTCTCGACTCCACGACAGCCTCATAAAACTCTTCGATGTCATCTGACTTGTGTTCACGGATCGTGAAAGTGGGCATGGGAAATCTTCGGCGGTTCCAGCGAATTAGGCAAGCCCCCCCCTCACATAGGCAAACAGGGTTTACCCGTTGACGTAACCCTGTTGGGCTTCCCGCCCAAGAGGGTTGAAAACCGCTACGCGGATTACTCCTCCTCGTCGGCCGACTCGTCTTCGCCGCCTGCATCGGAAGCCTTCTCTTCCGATTTTACCTCCTCTTTATCGGGGGCAGCTTCCTCTTCGCCGAACTGAAGCGCTGGCGTTTCCTCGATCAGTTTGGTGAGAGAAGCGAAACCGTCGAAGCGCTGGCGCTGGAAAATGTGGAGATAGGTGCGGACAAGATCGTCGTCGTGATCAGCAAGAAGTTTGTCGACGGTCTTTTTCAACTTCTTCGCATCGATGTCATCGGGAAGGTCTTCCACGGCACCGTCCCCGTCATGCTCGATGCCGACCCCGTCGAGAAACTGTGTGATCATTCCCTGATGGGCCTGCATCAGCCAGAGCTGGAGAACGTGCTCGGCAATCTCGTCCGATCCGCGCAGACGAATGTTCTTTGCCATCCAGGCGACCTGATCAGCTGCTTTCTTTCGCTGAATGAAGACGGGCCGGAGTTTCCGGTTCGCAGCAAGAGAAGCAAGGCTCGCTCCGTAGACGTCACGCTGTTCGTCGCGAAGATACTGGAACACGGACTCTGCGCGCTCTTTCGTCATTTCCTGGAAAATCTGGTAGGCTTTCATGAATACAATACAAGCAGCGGCCATTGTGCCAGCAATGGCGGGGTCTGCAACGGATATTCTCTCCCGCAGAACGCCGGTCATTTCCGTTGCTTGGCGAATGCCGGATCCCGTCGTATCGTTTCCCGAATGTCCCGCGGCTACGCTCTCTTCGATCTCGACCACACCATCCTGCCTTTTGATACGCAGGCGTTGTTTTGTAATTACGTGCTGCAACGGGAGGGCTGGAGGCGCGTCTATCTGCTTTGGTTTTTTCTGTGCCTGCCGCTCGCTCTCGTTCGAATTCTGAACCTGCGAACAATGAAGCGGGTTTTCGCGAGCTACCTCGTGGGCATGAAACGCGAAACGCTGGAGAGCCATGTTGAGGAGTTTCTGAAGACGGATTTTGAGAAGGCGCTGTATCCGGAAGTTCTCGCAGAGCTGGAACGAAACCGCGAGGAGGGCCGTCTCCTGATTTTAAACAGTGCGAGCCCGGAGTTCTATCTCGCCGGCATTTCGGAGAAGCTGGGCTTCGATCACTTCATCGGGACGGACATGAAAGTGGAGGAAAAAATGCCTTTTCTCCCGAAGATTGACGGACCGAACAACAAGCACGGGGAAAAAATCACCGCAATGCGCGAGCGGGATCTGATACCGGACGATGTAAAGATGCTCGGAAATTCGTGGGCCTATTCGGACAGCTCCGCTGACATCCCCCTTCTCTCTATTGCGGAAAATGGTGTCATGATTCACCCGGGCGCTCGTCTTGCTCAGGAAGGACTGGAAAAAGGCTGGCGCACAATGACCCCGAAGCGACCCTACGAAGGGAAGTGGGGCGGACGTTGGGCCTCGGCTCTCCAGGCCTTTGGTTTGTACCGGGTAAAAAGCCGTACCTAGCCGCACAATCCGTTCGCTCTCTGCTCCGAATTCATTTACAAACACGATCTATGTCCGCCCCCGAAGATTCCTCGCCTCCCGTTTCCCGACGCTCCTGGGTGTCACTGGGCGCGGTCCTGTTCGTGCAAACGCAGAACGCGTTTAACGACAACTTTGTGAAGTTCGTTCTCATGGGTCTTGCGATGGCGGTCGCGGCCGGTTCGGCAATCGGGGATAATATCGAATTCATTCTCGCGGCACTGATCCCTCTGCCTTTCATCCTGCTGGCGCCGGTCGCCGGATTCCTGTCCGACCGTTTTTCAAAGAAGGACGTGATCTGGTTCTGCCTTCTCCTTCAGCTGCTCCTCTTCATCCTGATCGGTGCGGCGATTATTGTGCGCTCAGTGGAGATTGCGGTATTCGGGTATTTTCTTCTCGCGGTTCAGTCGACCCTTTTTTCCCCGGCGAAGCAGGGAATTCTCAAGGAGTTGGTCGGCTCAAAAAAGCTGGGCCTCGCCAACGGGCTCATGTCGATGCTGACGATGCTTGGCATTCTCGGCGGAATGTTGCTGGCAGGATGGTGGTTCGATTCCCTTCTCGAAAAATATAACGTTGTCGAGGGGGTGAGTCCCGATAATGGCTGGAAGGCAGCCTTGCTTCCGGTCATCTGCGCGGGCGGGGCCTGTATCGTCGCGCTCGCCATCGGGAAGCTGGTCCAGAAGACACCCAACTACCCGCAGGAGAAGTTTACGGGCGCAACCTGGTTCCGGCATTTTGTGCATCTCCGCTACCTGTTCAGCCACCGGATCCTGCGAAACACGGCTCTTTTGATTACCGCCTACTGGCTAATCGCGAACTTTCTGGGACTCAATTTCGTACAGTTCGCCAAAGAGATCCAGCCCGACGCAACAAAGGCCGGAAGAATGACTGCGACCGCCATCATGCTGGTTTGGGTCGGCGGGGGACTGATGATCGGCAGCATTCTCGTGTCGCTTCTTTCGAGAAACAAAATCCAACTCCCCCTCGCCCCGCTCGGCGGCGTCGGAATGTCGCTCGGACTGGTTGGGGTCGGCCTGTTTGAAATGGACTCAACGTGGTGGTATCTCAGCCTCGGATTCATTGGATTTATGAGCGGTTTCTACGTCGTGCCCCTGAATGCCTGGATTCAGGACAAAGCGGAGGAAGCGCACCGGGCGCGGGTCATTTCCGCCCTGAACCTGATGACTTCCTTCTCCGGAATTGTCGCAATCGGAATCGGGTTTCTTCTGAAAATGCTCAACTTGAAACCTGATCAGCAGGTGCTTGTATTTTCCCCTCTTCTCGTGGTCGCTGCCATACTTCTTCCCAAGTTGGTACGAAACGAGCCTTCCTCCGCTGAATGAAGTTTCTCGCGCAATGGTTCTTCCGGGCAACCCTGCTGCCTGTGGTTCAACTGCTCTACCGGGTACGCCGAACCGGTGTCGGCTTTGTACCGCGAGAGGGCGGAGTTTTACTGTTGAGCAACCACGTCAGTTACCTCGACTCTTTCATCATCTATCTGACTTCGCCCCGCCCGGTGCGCTTCGTCGTCCTGGAACACTACGTGAAAAACGTGAAGGCAATCGGCTGGTTTCTGAAGCTGTTCGGCGCCATCCCCATTCGGCCGCAAAATGCGAAGGAGGCGATCTCGCGAACGGTCTCCGCGCTGAACGAGGGTGATGTCGTCTGCCTCTTTCCCGAGGGAGGCCTGACCCGGCTCGGCGTTCTGGGCGAATTCAAAAAAGGCTTCCAACTGATCGCGCGCAAAGCAGACTGCCCGGTTGTGCCGGTTTACATGGACGGCCTGTGGAGCTCCATTTTCTCCTTTGAACGCGGCAAGTATTTCGGGAAACGCCCGAACGGATGGACCTGTCCGCTTCAGGTTGCTTTCGGCCGACCGATTCCCGCAAAAGAAGCCACTCCGGAGTCGGTAAAACAAGGCGTGCAGGAGGCATCAATCGAAGCATTCTCGCTACGCCGGGATCTCGACAAACCAATCGAGAAAGCGCTCATTCGCGGGCTGAAGCGAAAGCGGAGACAGCCATTTCTCATCGAATATGCAAAGACGGGTCCGCGAGTCTGGTCACGTGCCTACACTCTCGGGCTGGCAACCGCGATGGCACGCCGCTGGATGAATGACTCGCCGGACAAATCCGATACCGGTCGTGTCGGCATTCTGCTCCCCCCGGGCCCCATGACTGTCGTTATCAACTACGGGCTCACCCTTGCAGGAAAAGTCCCGGTCAACCTGCCATTCACAATCGACCAGCGGGAAACCGAAGCTGTTGCCCGCGCTATCGCACCACTCGGGATTCGTACGGTGATCACATCGCGGGCCTTCATGTCGCACCTCATGGATTTCTGGCACGGAGACGACGGAACCTTCATCGATATGAAATCTGTCGTCACCGGATCCGGTCCCGGCATCATGCTGATGGAGCGGCTCCGCGCCTACCTCGAACCAGCCTGGCTGACCAGTTGGCGTCTCGACTTGAAGGATCGGCAGAAAAACCGGGAAGCGGTCGGGCTGGTACGACGCCCCGGGGATGATCCACTGATGCTGAACGCGGATCAACTTCACCGGAACGCTCTCCAGGTGAGTGCCGCTCATTTCATCCAGCAGGACGAGATTGTATTCTCAGAACAGCCCCTCTCATCCCCCGGAGGATTAACGACAGGATGCTGGTCGCCCGCTTTCTCGAAAGGAAGGGTCGTTTCCCGGTCCTTTTCTCTCCAGGAGGACTTTGATACGATGGAGCGCGCCATCCTCGAGCAAAGTGCGTCGGTAGTGATCGGCACGGCAAAATTCTTCTCCGGAATCGACCAACCACTGAGTATCAGCTCCATCCGCTATGGCATCATCTTTGGCCGGGCCAACCAATGGAATCTGGAAGACTGGGAGGAAACGCTCGAAATCCCCCTCGCCCGCGCCTGGGATTTCGACGGCCGCGTTGTCTCGATGAGCCGGACGGACCCCGACATTGAAGAGCGACCCCGCCATGCGGTCCAGATTGGCAGATTGCCGAAATCCGTGGGTCGACTGCTGCCCGGAATTGCGGCAAAGCTCGATGACGGACAGATATTCCTCCGCTTCGAACCCGTCGGAGACCCCGCCCGTGGTCCTGAAAGCGCCAAAGAATGGACTCCCGGCCCCCGCGAAGCGGAAATCGACCCCGAGGGCTTCCTCATTCTCCGGAACCCGGATCTCGAGGCGGATTGATTCGGCAAACGCGGTCAAATTCCCCTCCGCATTCATTTTAAAAAAACGCTTGCTGATCGGGCTTACCAGTGGAAGATTCCCCGCCCTCCAACCCAGGGATACAAACGATGGCCTACGCAATCTTCAAAACCGGCGGAAAACAGTACCGCGTGGAACAAGGTGACAAAATCGACGTTGAGAAAATCGACGCCGAAGTTGGCGACACCGTGACTTTCGAGGAAGTTCTCGCTTCCGGTGCCGGAGATGACATCTCTGTCGGAGCCCCTTTCATTGACGGTGCCAAGGTGACCGCAAAGGTCGTTGATCAATTTCGCGCCAAGAAGGTCGTTGCTTTCAAGTTCAAGCGTCGTAAAGGCCATCACAAAACCAAAGGGCATCGTCGTCACATGACCCGCCTCGAAATTACCTCCGTCTAAGGAGCGCAATCGAAACTCATTTTTTACCCCGATACAGTCATGGCTCATAAGAAAGGACAGGGAAGTGTTAAGAACGGACGCGACAGCAACAGCAAGCGTCGCGGCGTGAAGAAATTCGGTGGTGAGCACGTCATCCCCGGCAACATCATTCTCCGCCAGTGCGGCACCAAGTGGCAGCCCGGCAAAAACGTTGGACTCGGTCGTGACTACACGATCTACTCTCTCGTCGAGGGCAGCGTCCGCTTCGACCGTAACGGTCGCCGCGTGAATGTTGACGCCGTCGAGGCCTAACATTCCACTTTCAGCACCCGATTCCCCGGAAGAACGGAATCGGAACGGAGGCGTTCCATGTTGAACGTCGTTCTCTTCCAGCCTGAGATCCCCCCGAACACGGGAAACATCGGGCGTTTGTGCCACGCCGCCGGGCTGACTCTCCATCTGATCACACCGCTTGGGTTTTCGATCGATGACCGCTCCCTTCGCCGGGCGGGTCTGGACTATTGGGATGAGCTCAACCCCTCCGTCTGGGACAGCCTCGATGACTGCCTCTCTGCCGCACCTCCTGCAGCCGGGAAATACTACCTGACTACCAAGACGGAATCTCCCTATTGGAATGCCCCATTCAAAAAAGGAGACTACCTGATCTTTGGCCCGGAAACGAGGGGGCTCCCCGATTCGGTGCTCGACGCGAATGCAGGAAAGAACCTGACAATACCACAGAAGCGCGGCAGGAGCCTGAATCTGGCAACTTCGGTCGGAATTGTTGCCTATGAGGCTCTTCGGCAGATCGAGGCCGGCTAGGCACGACATCTGTCCGTTTTTTCACAAACGGCGCCTTTTTTCTCGTTCGGTGAGGGAGAAAGTAATAATTTTTGCCTAAATCCGCCATTTTGCCTTGTCGGGATTTTGAAAAAACGGTAATCAAGTTGCTTCCCAATCGCTTGTTTTAGTTTCACCCCTCACACCTTATGTCTTCTGCTCGTCCGAATTACGGAATCACACGGATCGATCAACCGGAGAAAAAAAATCACGGATATTATGTTCGCATTACCCACAAAGGTAAGTCGAACCAGAAGTATTTCCCCGACAAAGCTTCCGGCGGAAAGCGCAAAGCACTCGAGGCAGCTCGAGAGCATCGTGATAAAATTCTCTCCAAAATGCCCAAGTACAAGCAGGAATCTGCTTCGAAAAAGAAACGCAGAATTAAGCAATCCGGTGTCATTGGCGTGACCCACGTGGTTTCCACTTCAACAAAAGGGCAGTCCTACCAGTACTGGCAGGCCGCTTGGCAGGATGCTGCAGGAAAGCGTCGCACGGCGAAATTTTCCATCAAACGCTACGGCGACAAGGAGGCCCTCGAATTGGCGAAAAAGGCCCGCCGCAAGGCTGACCGCGAAGCGAAGAAAAAGAAGAAGTAGCCTTGCCCGGCAAAAGCTTCAGCGTTTTTTTGCTGCTTCGTATATCCGGCGACCGGCTTTCCAGTCGGCCTTCGTTTGCGCCCAGGGGCCCCGTTTCTCAAACCGGCGGGCGGATGTCTTCACCGGCGGGGAGATCACGACGGTCCCTCCCAGCTCACGCATTCGTACGGAAAAATCGAGGTCTTCCCCGGGAATAACCGCTTCGTCGAAGCCCCCCAACAGTTTGAAAGCATCTTTTCTGACGAAGATCCCCTGATCACCGAGGAAAATTCCGAAAAGGCGCCCCCGCAAACCGGCCAAACGGGTAGTAATCGCCAGGAGTGGTGAGCCTGTGTCGAAACGTCGTGCGAACGCTCCGCCCACGAGGCGATCCCCCCCGGACATCGCAATTTTCATTTTTTTCAGTGCCAGCGAAGGCACAATCGTATCGGCGTGGAGAAACAGAAGCAAAGAACCGGTGGCTGCTTCCGCCCCTTTGTTCATCTGGACGGCCCGCCCTCCGTTCGATACCTCGAGAACACCGCAACCGGAGTCCCGCGCAATACCGACGGTCCCGTCATCGCTTCCCCCATCAACGACGAGCACCTCGTGAACCAGTGGATTGCGCAGCGCTTCAAGGGTAGCGGGAAGGTGCTGCTCTTCGTTCAAAGCCGGAATGATGACAGATAGTTTTTCCACTGCGCCAGTTAAGCACGGTTCGAAGCTCCGGTTCAACTTCTCTATCGCGAAACACCCATAAAACGAAGAACTGGAATTACGCGAACAAACCGCTACGATCCTCGGCCATGGAGATCAACCTCCGAAAATATCACGACCGGATTCTGGAATACGACAACGAGTTCAAAGCCTCGCCCCTTCGGTATAAGGCGCGCGTCTTCTGGTGGATTGTTCTCGGGTATGGAATCGTTTTCGGCATCCTTCTGATCCAACTTCTACTCGTCGGAGGCCTGATTTGGCTGCAGGCGAATCGCGAAATCAATCCCGTATTCATCTGGTGCGGATACGGAATTCTTTCGCTTTCCCTTATCGGAACCATCAGGAGCCTTTTCATCCGCATCCCCCTGCCGGACGGTTTTGTCATCAGCCGGAGCGATCATCCCTATTTGTACGATCTGATCGAAAGCCTGAGAAAGCCGATGCGGCTGAAAAAGAAGCAGTTCCAAATCCTGGTCGACTGGGACTTCAACGCTGCTGCGATCAGTCGCCCCGCCCTCGGTTTGTTCGGGCCGTCGAAACACTACATTCGCTTCGGCCTTCCTTTGCTCGCCTCGTTGAATGAAAACCAGCTTAAAGGAGTTCTCGCACACGAACTGGCCCATCTCTCCCGCGACCATTCCGGCTTCGGCACCCGGATCAGCCGCATCGCCGGTGTGTGGGGAGGGTTGCTCACCCGACTCCAAAAACACCGCGTCAGCGGGGCCGTCTTCCGGCTGGTGTTTGTCTGGTACATCGAACGCCTCAATGCGATGATGATCGTACTCCTCCGCAACAATGAGTACGAAGCCGATAAAATTGCCGCCAAAGCAGTCGGGGCAAGAGATGTCGCGCAGGGCCTCATGCGAACCGGCCTTCGCAAAAGCCTGATCGTAGACGACCATTGGAAGGAACTTTCACGCAGTGCTCTCATCGATGAAATTCCTGTCGACCGGGCCGTGAGCCGGCTTCTTACCCGCCTGCAATCTGACCACCTCGACAAGGACCGCGCCCTCGACGAACTCCGCTGGCAGCTGGGGGATCATACGGAGTTTCACGACACTCACCCCTGTCTTTCGGACCGGATCAAAGCAATCGGAATCGAGCTTCCCGACCCGAAGGACGAACCGGGTCGAATCATCGGGGAATGGAACTTGCTGCGACCGGAGTCAACGCTTCGCCGGTTCCTTGGAAAGGAACTGCGAGGCACCTCGCTTTTCATCGACCGGGTCTGGTTTCTGGTAAACCACCTCCAGTGGGTAATGACCTATCACACCTCGTTTCCGCTCGCGAAACTCATGCGCGAACTCGACGCCGAATGGAAAGAAAATGGCCGCATCAGCGTCGCGAAGGCCTGGAAACGCGCCCTCATTACCGAAAGATTCTATGGTCAGGACAAGGCTTTGCCCATCGCGGAATATATTCTGCGCCTCGATGAAACCCACCCCTACGCGAATTTTGTAAAAGGCTGTCAATTGCTCCGCAAATACGATTCCTCCGGAATACTGCACCTGGAAACCGCCATCGAGCGTGACCCGGTTTCCTACCGTGAGGCAGGACTCGCAATTCTTTCGGACTACTACAAGCGAATGGGATCGGATTCGGACTATCGGGAAGCCAAATACGAATCCTTTGCAGCCAGCGAAGAGACTCATAAAGCCATCAGGGAGCGGGAAAGAAAAATCTCCGCCAGCGATGAATTTAATCCTCACGACCTGTCGGACGAGGAACTGGCTGAGCTGGCCGAGACCTTCGCCTATCTTCCCGGCATCCGTCGCGTTCACATCGTCACCCGGAAAGTCGAACATCTTCCTGAAAGCAAATTCTATGTCATCGCGATTATCCCGACGGTATGGGGCCGGTTGTTCAACAAGATGGGTGACCTGGAATCCACCGATCTGTTCCCCTTCTCACACACCCACCGGGTTCTTGCCCTGTCCCTGACCCGACTCATTCTTCGCAAGAAGATCGCCGCAGCGGGAAACAGCCTCCTCTATCGGCGCAGGTTTTTCGAACGGCATAGAATCAGACAGGATCATTCCACCTCGAAAGCTCCGAAATTTCCAACCGGTGCAGAGTTGAGAAAGCGGGAGGAAATGGTGATGCAGGGAATCAATCCCCGTACCGGCACAAAAATATAGAAGGATACAAAAAAACGCCCGTCTCCAGAGGGAGACGGACGTTTCTCAAAAGGGTGCGCCGTTTCGACAGCGCGGGAAAATTACTCCGCTGAGTTTTTCTCCAGCACCTTGTCGATCAGACCGTAGGCAGCGGCAGCTTCCGCCGGCATGTAGTTGTCACGATCCGCATCGCGCTCGATGTCCTCGACGGTTTTCCCGGTGTGCTTCGCGAGAATCTCATTGAGGCGTTTTTTCAAGGAATACATAAACTCAACCGTCCGCTCGACGTCGGAAGCAGTTCCCTGAGCTCCACCGGAAACCTGGTGGATCATGATGTGGGCATTCGGAAGCGCGTATCGCTTTCCTTTGGTTCCCGCAGTGAGAAGAACCGCACCCATGCTCGCAGCCATTCCCATGCAGTAGGTGTTCACATCACAGGTCACGAACTGCATCGTGTCGTAGATCGCAAGACCGGCAGTGACAGAACCACCGGGGCTGTTGATGTAAATGTTGATGTCCTTATTCGGATCCTGCATCTGCAGGTAAAGCATCTGGGCAATGATGTAATTCGCGAGCGGGTCGCTGATTCCCTCACCGATGAAGATGATGCGATCCTTCATGAGACGGGAAATGAGATCAAACTGGATCATCGAATTTCCTTCCTTTTCAATCACGCTGACATTTTTCACCGGATCAATGATCCGCTGCTGCAGGTGAGGAGGAAGCATGGGGGAAAGTTCTTGTACGTCGTCTAGAGACATGGCAGGTAGTTTTCTATGGGTTGTGCTGGTTGAACGGTTCCGACTGTCACGACCGGGAATTCGCCCCGGCCACTGGTCCTTCCGGAAACTTACGCATCATCTTCCGGCGGATCAACCTCTGTCACGACGGCATTCTCACGGAGAAATTCGATTGTCTTTGAAATCAGAATGTCGTGCCGGATCTCTGGAAACGCATTCTGCTGCTGCATTTCGCGGGCCAGTTTCTTGACGGGGCGCCGCTGTTGCATCGCCATCATGTAGACCCGCTGACTCAGTTCATCATCACTCACCGAGATGCCTTCTTTCTCAGCGATTTCATCGAGAATGAACATCGTCTTCACGTTGTTCTTGGCCTGCGTCTCGGCGTTCTTGAGGAGGTCCTCCTGATTTTCCTCAATGTCCCCCTCGCTCATTCCCTGTTCGTATCCGCGGCTCACCATTTCGTTTACCTGGCGCTGCGTTTCATTGAAAACGATGTGCTCGGGAAGATCGAATGCCATCTCCTCGTTGAGATGACCGAGGATCTGGTTGTCGATGATCTGCTGCTTCATCCGCTCCTGCTGCTGCTCGAACTGCCCCCGGACGTTCTCCTTCAACGCCTCGACCGATTCAGCTCCGATCGCCTTGGCGAAGTCCTCATTGATTTCGGGAACTTCACGCTCTTTTACCTGAGTAGCCTCCACCTCGTAGGAAACGCTCTTTCCGGCAATCGCCTCGATTGGAAAATCTTCGGGATATTCCGCGTCAAAAGTCGTTTTATCCCCGGCTTTTAATCCGGTAACAGAAGCGGACAGGCCGGGAATGAATTCCTGTGGCTCGTCTCCCTCCTCCGGAATATCGACCCAGTGTCCCTCCCCTTTCGCGAGCGGACCAGCTTCTTCTTCCAGAACATCCGCAAGCGGCTTCCCGTCGAGAGATCCCGTGTAATTTACCACGATGAGATCCCCTGCCGCTGACTCCCGCTCCACATCGGCCGGTACCGCCTGACGCTTCGCTGTATTGACGAGATAATCCTCGATCATTTTCTCTGTCACCTCCATTTTCTGGACTTCGACCTCGATCCCCTTGTAGTCGGCAATCTCGACGTCCGGCTCGGTGACAACTTCAACAGCGAGAAGGTAGGAACCGTCTGCTTCCAGCTGCTCGCGCTCTACCTGGGCGATGCCGAGGATGGCAAGGTCCTCTTTTTCATTCGCTTCTGCATAGGCGCTGCGGGCGAGACGATCTTTGAGTTCCTCGTCAATCGGTCCGGCAAAACGCTTTTCGATCACAGAAGTGGGGATTTTCCCGGGTCGGAACCCCGGAACTTTGGCCTGCTGGGAGTAAGCACGGACAATGGCATCGCGTGTCTCTTTGACCTTGTCAGCCGGAATCTCAGCAGAGAGACGGGCCTTGCACTCGGGGAGGCGTTCAACAGTGATATTCATGATAGAATTCTGGTATAGACGCGCAGGCAGGTCCCGCGCAAAAGGGCGGGAATCTAGAGCAGGCATCCGTGATTTGCACCCGATAAATTCGAGGGAATTTTCAGAACCGAAATTCTTTCAGAATCCTGAAACACAACAGGGTTCCGTCACGGAGTCAACAGGGTCGGGTCATCGACTCAACCCTGTTCACCCTCCGGGAAAGTCCTGCATATCTTTGGGCAAATCACAGCTCCACTCCTGATCCCCCCAACCGAATCCCGACGCATGGAGAGCCTGGCGGTTCAGAAGAAGGGTCTTCTCCAGTTCCTCTGTCCAGCCCGTTTCGATGAAGCGGAGATAGCAGGTTTCATCCGGACCGTAGATTTTATCACCCACGATCGAATGTCCGGCATGCTGCGCATGAACGCGAATTTGATGCATACGACCTGTCTCCGGAAAGCATTGCACCAGAGAAAACCGGTCACCGTTTGAACTCGCTTTCTCAAAACGCCGTTCCACCCGAAAGCGCGTCCGGGACTCTTTGCCATCCGGATGAACCATCTGCTTCACCCAGATGGGGGATTCCGCAACATCCCCCTTTCTCAACAAGGGGCCGTCGACCAGGAATTCATCCTCCTCCGGCCAACCCCAGACAATTGCGTGGTAGGATTTCCGGAATTCGCGTCGCTCCATCGCTTTGCTCAAGGTTCGCGCTGCCTTTTTGTGCTTCGCCACCAGCACGATTCCACTCGTTTCCCGGTCGAGACGATTGATCAGAGAAAGCTGTCCGCCCGTTTTCAACTCGTAAACCAGCAACGCCTCAAGTCCGTCCAGCAGGGTCGGTGGATTCCCCGGCACCGAAGGATGCACCATGAGATGAGCCGGCTTATCAACGAGTAGAAAATCATCGTTTTCGTCGATGATGGAAAATTCGGGCGTGTAGAGTCTCAGGTCGATGCGCGAAAGCTACTCCTTTTCTATTTCCAAATCCTTTTCTTTTTCCCGGTTACCGCCCCCGCCATTCCCGCTGGACTATCGCCGCATTTGCGCTAGAGGTTGGACCCTTTCCTACAATCCGGAACTCTGAAAATCATGTCGGCTCCGAAACAAAAAACCCTCGCCTCGTCGGCCACCATCAAGGGAACCTCGCTTCATACAGGCGCGCAGGTTTCGCTCACGATGAAACCGGCACCGGCCAATCACGGCATCAAATTTCGCCGCATCGACCTCGATGACCAACCTTTCATCGACGCGCACGTGTCCAAAGTGCAGACAGTCGAACGTGCCACCACTCTCGCCGAAGGATCGGTCAAAGTGCACACGGTGGAACATGTCATTTCCGCACTCGTGGGAATGGGCGTCGACAATGCGATCATCGAAATGGATGCGAACGAGCCACCCATCGGTGACGGTTCCGCAAAGCCTTTCGTCGACTGCATCAAAAAAGCGGGCATCGAGGAACAGGACGCTATTCTCAGCGTTTTCGAAGTGCGCGAGCCGATCCATCTCGAAACCAAGAACGGATCGCTCATCACGATCGTTCCGGATAAAGGCTTCCGCATTTCCTGCACCCAGGTCGGTCCGGATGGTCGAATGACGCAGTTCTATTCCACCGAGGTCACTCCCGAGATCTACGAGAAAGAAATCGCCGACGCGCGAACATTCGTCTTCTACGAAGACGTCGAGCCACTCCTCGAGAAAGGGCTCATCAAAGGTGGCAGCCTTGAAAACGCGATCGTGATCAAGGGCGATTCAGTCATGAGCAAAGAATCGCTCCGCCACAAAGAGGAATTCGCCCGTCACAAGATTCTCGACATCATCGGCGATCTCATGCTCAGCGGGAAACGCATCATGGGACATGTCATCGCTGTGAAACCCGGACACGGTCCGAACACACAGATGGCGGAAAAGCTCTCCAAAACTTTCGCCGCCACGATGTCGATGGTTCCTTCCGTCAATATCCCCACCGGCGAAGGCGTAATGGACAACGTGGAAGTGCAGAAAGTCCTTCCGCATCGCTACCCCTTCCTCATGGTCGACCGCATCGTCGGATTCGAAGGCGAGTTCAAATGCACCGGCGTAAAGCAGGTCACGATCAACGAACCTTTCTTCCAGGGGCATTTCCCCGGCCATCCGGTTATGCCCGGCGTGCTGCAGGTCGAAGCCATGGCCCAGGTGTCCAGCATCACCCTCCTGCGCCAGCCGGAGAATCAGGGCAAGATCGGCTACTTCATGAGCGCGGATAAAGTCAAATTCCGCAAACCGGTCATGCCGGGAGATACGCTTTTTATCGAAACGGAAATTCTCAAGGTGCGCCGCAACATCGGCTACGCCAAATGCCGCTGTGTCGTGAACGGAGAGACCACTTCGGAAGCAGAATTGAAATTCGCGCTGATGGTCTGATTTCCCTCCGCCCTAATCTTTTCCTCTCCGCCCCGTTCTGTGTAGTAACCTCTCATGGCTACGAACATCCATTCCACCGCTGTCGTTGATCCCGGAGCAGAGCTCGGGGAAAACGTCGAGATCGGGCCCTACTGTGTGATTTTTTCCGGCGTAACAATCGGCGATGGATCGCGCCTGCAAAACCACGTCACCATCGACGGTCCGACAACGATCGGAAAGGAAAACACCTTCTATTCCTACGCCTCGATCGGGCAGCGCTCGCAGGACCTGAAATATGAGGGCGAACCCACCTACCTCGAAGTGGGTGACGGAAATACCTTTCGCGAGTTCTGCACGGTCAACCGTGGAACCGCGCCGGAATCAAAAACCATCATCGGAAGCAACGGCAATTTTCTCGCTTACAGCCATATCGCTCATGACTGCATCGTGGGCGATCATGTCATCTTTTCCAACAACGGCACCCTCGCCGGCCATGTCACCGTGGGAGACTATGCCATCATGGGCGGCCTGACCGCTGTGCATCAGTTCTGCCGGATCGGAGCCCACGCCATTACCGGAGGTTGTTCGAAAATCGTTCAGGACGTTCCTCCCTACATGATTGCCGACGGCAACCCCGGAAAAGTCCGGGCCATCAATTCCGTCGGCCTCAGTCGGCGCGGGTTTTCCGAAGAAAGCGTCGCCGCGATCAAAAAGGCTCATCGCGTATTGTATCGCGAAAAGCGCAACTACCGGGAAGCGGTGGAAGTGCTGCGCGAAGAGGACAACCGGCTACCCGAGGTGGATTTGTTGATCGATTTCGTCGCCGCTTCGGAGCGCGGAATTTCGTGAGAAAAATTTCCCCGCAAGAATCGGGTCGTCCTTTCCCTCACGGAGAGTAGAATCGCTCGCATGGACGACTACTCGCGCATTGCGAAGGTGATTCGATATCTCGACGAACATCACGGGGAGCAACCTTCGCTCTCTGATCTCGCAAAGATCGTTGACCTGAGCGAGTCGCACTTTCACCGGCTGTTCCGGCGATGGGCGGGCATTACCCCGAAAGATTTTCTGCAATGCCTCACCACGGAACACGCTCGTGAGCGGTTGCAGAACTCCGAGACCGTTTTCGATGCTGCCATTGAAAGCGGCTTGTCCGGCCCCGGCAGGCTCCATGATCTGACGACAACTCTCGTCGCGGCAACTCCGGGTGAAATCCGTAACGGCGGGAGCAAGCTCACGATCTCTCACGGCACCGGCGAAACTCCATTCGGTAGGGCGACCCTCGGTTGGACGGCACGGGGAATCTGCCACCTGGGGTTCAACGAGGAACAACTGGGTCCCGGAATTCCCGATCGCATCTCGACTGACTGGCCCAATGCAACGATTCATCACGATCCTTCGGAAGCGCAGGCGCGACTGGATCAAATCTTCTCAGCAGACAAGCCCGGGGCCGGACTGACCGCATTTGTCCGCGGAACACCCTTTCAGATTCTCGTCTGGCGCGCCCTCCTGCAGATTCCCGAGGGCAAGCTCACTTCCTACTCGAAACTCGCCGAAGCCGTTGGCAGCAAAGGCGCATCGCGCGCTGTCGGAAGCGCCTGCGGGAAAAATCCGATCGGCTATCTCATCCCCTGCCACCGGGTCATTCGCGAAACAGGTATCGTCACGGGCTACCGGTGGGGAACGGATAGAAAACGAATCCTGCTGGCGAGGGAAGGCGCGCTCTCTTCGAAAGAGCTCCGACGGGAATGCTGAAAACCGGCCGGCAGGGACAACCGGGCGTTTCCCGCTGGTGGAATATAGCGTAATAGTTTCCCGCTTTATGTCCTTTCAACTTCGCTCTTCCCTCATCGACCGGCTCCGCCTTTCCTCTCTGCTCGACGGTATCTCCTATCTAATCCTCCTCGGTATCGCGATGCCGTTGAAATATATGGCTGACATGCCCCTGGCCGTGCGCATTGTCGGTTCGCTGCATGGTTTTCTGTTTCTCGCACTTTGTTGGTTCCTGCTTCTCGCCCTGATCCGAAAAAAGCTTTCTTTCGGTTGGTGTGTGCTCGTTTTTCTCTGCGCCCTCGTTCCCTTCGCGCCGTTTGTCCTCGATCGGAAATTGAAGGAAAAACGCTGAACCCGCGCTCATTTGGATATTAGCAGATAAAAATGGATATGCTAAGGGATGAAAATCCCGTATCCGCCGGTGATCACTCCCACCAACGAGATGCTGCATAGCATCTCGCGGATTGATGCCTTCCGGGGTGGTTGGGATGCAGGAAACGCCCCGCCTCCTGATCAATTGCTCTCGCTCCGTCGCTTCGCCACCATCGAGTTTTCCCCCCTTGCGGAGAAAATGCTCGATCTGCTGCAAACACGCAAAACACTCACCGTTGCCGAGGCCTCCCTCGAACTCGGCGCCAACCGCAATACAGTGAAGGTGAAGTTCAAAGAACTCATCACCGCCGGACACGTGCGACTGTGCGGAAAGGGCCGTGGTGCGCACTACCGGATGACGTGACCGGATCCTACATTCCCTTCCGTTTCACCAGAAACGTCAGCCCGTAGACAACGGATGCCACAATGACGATGAACGGTCCGGTGAGAGTATCGAGCTGGAAACTCAACATGAGACCGCCTGTGTTGTAGATCAGGGAAAGCACGATGGATACGAGAATGATCAACCAGAGTCTGCGGAAAAATCGCGACGCAGTCGCGGCAGGCAACACGAGAAGGGCGAGAGACAGAACGATTCCGGCGACCCGCACTAACAAAACCATACTCAGTGCGGTAATGATCAGCAGCAGGAGAAAATAGATATGGGAGGAGACCCCGCGTAACCTCGCAAATTCCTCGTCGAAACAGACCGCGACCAGCTTGTGATAAAACAACGCAACCAGGGTCAAAACGATCACGCCCAGTGTCACCGTGGCAATGACATCGCTCTTCGATGTCAGGAGAATATTTCCGAGGAGAAAACTCTCGAGGTTCACATTTTTCCCCGGCGTATACTGGATGAAGAGAACCCCGGCCGCCATTCCAAAGGCCCAGATCGCCCCGATAATCGTGTCCTCGCGATCCCGCGACCGCAAACTGACCCATCCAATGATACCGGCAAAAAGCAGCGAGGAGACTACCGCACCAAAGGTCGGCGTGAGCCACGGAATGTCGTAGGTTCGCCCGAAGTAGATCGCAGCTCCAATACCCCCCAGCATCCCGTGCGCTATTGCTGCGGCAATGTATCCGATCCGACGGGTTACGACAAAAGAGCCGACCACTCCGAAAATGAGACTG
Organism: Verrucomicrobiales bacterium; assembly: GCA_022361255.1. Lineage (GTDB taxonomy): Bacteria > Verrucomicrobiota > Verrucomicrobiia > Verrucomicrobiales > DEV007 > Arctic95D-9. Next base: position 8,962 of record JAKSBG010000210.1, on the reverse strand, counting down.
GAAACCAACCCCGCGAGCAATGCGTAGCGGATCAGGGGAATTGTCTGAACGGCTTCGAAAAACTCACTCATGTTCGCAGGCGGAATGATCTCCCTGGCTGTGTCGGGTGCGTCGGTCGTGTTCAAGACGCCGCGCTCCGCTGTAGATTTCCCGGATTGTTTCTCCGGACAAGGGCAACGAATGCCGGTGGATTCGATGGTTCACGCAGAGAACAGAATCGCCGATCCGGGAAACGAGATCGAGATCGTGCGTCACCAGGAGAATCGTCATTCGCTCGCGCAGTTTTTCCAGCGTTTCGAGAAGAGCCTCCTCCACCGAGAGATCAATGTTCGCCGTCGGCTCGTCGAGCAAAAGCAGCTTCGGGTCACAAGCCAGGGCCCGCGCAATGAGAACACGCTGTCGCTGCCCGCCGGACAAATCCGAAAACGGACGGTTCGCAAGGTCGGCGAGCCCTACTTCATCGAGAGCCGCCCGCGCCGCGTTTTTGCATTTCCCGGAAAACAGCCCCACACCGAGGCGATCGAGCCGCCCCATCAGCACGATATCCAACGCACTGATCGGAAAGAGCGGATCAAAACGGATTGCCTGAGGCACATACCCGATTTCGCAGCGCGCCTTCACCGGTGTTTTCCCCAATACCTGGATCTCGCCGGAAACCGGCTCGAGCAGGCCGAGAAGTAACTTCATCAAAGTCGACTTCCCTCCCCCGTTGGGCCCGATCACGCAAAGTGATTCGCCCTCCTCAACCTGGAAGCAAACATCATCGAGAACCAGCGGCTTCCCATATCGAAAGGAAAGATCACGACACGCTACGACAATGGGGGGTTCGCTGGACAACAGACAGTTCAACAGGGTTAGCTGACAGATCTAACCCTGTTAGGTCTCCAATTCAACAGGGTTTGGTGTGCCGGAACCTGCCGGCAATGCCCCGCAGAATCATTTCACACTTGTTGCGAGCGTGCCGCCAATAGCGCGAAGATTTGCGATCACGTCCTTTTCAAGCGGGTCGAGTTCTTTCACTGTTCCACCGATGGTTTCGGCGAGGGATTCGGCGCTGGACTGATCGAACTGCGGCTGAACAAAAATCACGTCGACCTTGTCCTCTTTGGCCTGCTTCGCAATCGCGGCGAGTTGTTTCGGAGTTGGCTTGCGCCCGCTCACTTCAATCGCCTTCTGCTCCAGTCCGTAGTCGGCGGCAAAGTAGGCGAACGCTCCGTGATAGACGTAGAAGGTTTTACCCTTGTGAGAAGCGAGGGAGTCCTTCAGTTCCTTGTCCACCGCATCGAGATCGGCATGGAGTTGTTTCGCATTTTTCTCGATTTCGGCGCTCGCTTCCGCAGGGGTGAATTCTTTGAGAACTTTCACGACGGCGTCAGCCTGCTTTTTCAGCATTGCCGGAGAAAGCCAGACGTGGGGATCTTTGAGATCATCGTGATTGTGACCGTGATGCTCGTGATCATCGTGCCCGTCCTTCGCAGCTGCATCCCCTTCGGAATGGTCGTGCCCGCTGTCGTGGCATTCTTCACAGGTTCCCTCGAGCAGTTCGAGACCTTCGAGAAGATTGATCGCCTTCGGAGCATTCTTCCCATCGCCGACTTTCACAAAGAAATTCCCCTCGAAACCCAGCTCGCCGGAGAAAAGCAAATTCGCTTTCGCAATTTTAGCCAGTTCCCGCGGAGAGGGTGAATAGTCGTGCGCATCTTCCCCGGGGCCGACAATGGCGTGAACTTCAATGTGTTCGCCACCGATTCGTTCGAAGAGCCACTCATAAGGCTCCACCGGCACAAAAATAAGGGGCTTTTCAGTTGCCGCGGCCGTGCTTCCGGCAAAGGAGATAACGGCAGCAAAAAGGAAAAGGATAGATGGAAATTTCATGGCTTCGTGAAGGAGTGTTGCAAGTAATTTGCGGTAATTTCGCGCATTTGTAAACGCAAGAAAATTGCAAAAACATGTTCCCTCGAACGAACTGCCATTCCGCTTGCTTTCCTCGCCAGAAGGAAAAGAGTATCGCTCCCCATCTCATTTTTCCCCCGTGAGTTCCCCCTGTCCATGGATCGTCTGTTTGACGGTATTTCTTCTGATTCCTTTCGGTCATTCCCATGCCGAAACGAAGGGGGCAGCGAAGCGTCCTCACGTCATTCTAGTTATGTCCGACGATCAGGGTTGGGGAGATGTAGGTTATAACGGACACCCCGTCCTGAAGACTCCGAACCTGGACGCGGCGGCCGCAGCGGGACTCCGATTTGATAATTTTTACGCCGCCGCGCCTTCCTGCTCCCCGACACGCGCCAGTGTCCTCACAGGTCGGCATCCGAACCGGATGGGGGTTTTCAGTTGGGGACATGCCATCCGGCCTCAGGAAGTGACAATCGCCGAGATTTTGAATCAGGCCGGGTATGCAACCGGGCACTTCGGCAAGTGGCACCTCGGCTCAGTCCGGGCTGACAGCCCCGTCAATCCGGGTAAAAACGGATTCGACCGCTGGTTCAGTGCTCCGAATTTTTACGACAACAATCCGGTCATGAGCGATGAGGGTAAGGAGGTCAGAATCGAAGGGGAAAGCAGTGAAATCGCCGTTGACGCCGCCCTCGAATGGATCGCTGAAACAGCGGGCGGCGACCGGCCAGTTTTCGCTGTAGTCTGGTTCGGCTCCCCCCACTATCCGCATCGTGCTGCTCCGGAAGATGCGGCGCTGTACCCTGATCAACCGAAGAAAATGCGGGAATTTCTGGGAGAGGTAACCGGCATCGACCGCGCCTTTGGGAGACTCCGCAGCGGGCTGGACGAAATCGGGATCCGGGAGAATACGGTTCTCTGGTTTACGAGCGACAACGGTGCCTTGAAAAAAGTGGGCAGCTCCGGCGGCGCCCGGGGAGGAAAGCACAATGTCTACGAGGGTGGTCTGCGGGTGCCCGCCATTCTGGAGTGGCCTGCCGTGATCAAGGCCCCGAAGAACACGCCGGTTCGCTGCTCCACCGTAGACATTCTGCCGACAATCCTCGATCTCGCCGGTATTGCAGATTCTTCTCTGCCGGTTCTCGACGGCATCAGCCTCACCCCGCTGATTGAAGGCAATGTGAATCTCCGCCCGACACCGCTGGGATTCTGGAATGCAAACATTCCCGGACATTTCACCAACCCCGCCGGCCCGGTCAGCAAGGTTCTTCCGACCTTTGAAAACTGGAGCGACAAAAAAGTGCGGCGGGTCACAAAGCGCGTTGAAAAGGTGCGGCGCGAATATTTTCCCGAAGGCGTTTACCCCGGTCATTCCGCGTGGATTTCCAGCGACTGGAAGCTGCATCGTTTTTCCATGATGGAAGGGCAAAAGGTAAAATGGGAACTCTTCAATCTCGCGACAGACCCCCGGGAAAAAAATGATGTCTCCGACGATCACCCCGAAATTGTCGCGGAAATGCGAGCAGAAATGGAGGAGTGGCTCGCGAGCGTGGTCGGCAGCCTGAATGGGGACGACTACGGAAGAGAGACCGCCGCAACGCCTCCCTCTGCATTGCGACAATAGATCACACCGTCAGCGAGAACGGGTGCGGTCCAGCATTTCCCTTCGAGAATCTTTTGCTGATGAACCGGACGAAACCCCGCCGGATCGGCCGGGAAGATCGTGAGCGTTCCCAGATCGAAAACGACGACATGATCTCCCGCAGCGATCAACCCGCCACTCCCGAAACCCTCCTCTGACCATACCGTTTCCCCGGTCTCAACATCGGTGCAGGTGAGTTCCGTCGGACGATGCGTTGTTCCGTGTAGGGAATACAAATGGCCATCAAGCAGCACCCCCGGATTGAAATACCATTTCAAATCGTGCTGCTTCCAGACCACCTCCGGATTTTCGCCATTCTCACGGAGTCGTAGTCGCTCGGTTCCGGAGCTTGAGGAAATGACGACACCGCGCCCAACGATAACGGGGTCGGCCGCATTGACATCGCGACTCGATTTCGAGGGATGCTCCCAAAGCATTTTTCCATCGTCCGGGGAAAGGCCCATCACCGATTTTGCCGAAAAGTAGAGAAATTGCTGCGGTGCTTTGCGGCTTGGGTAGGGAACAAAAGTCGCATATCCCGCAGTTTCTTGATCATGCAGCCAAAGCGTTTTGCCCGTCTCACGCGAAAGCGCAATCCCTTGCCGCCCTGCGGAGAGGAAAACGCGCTCCCCGTCGATGAACGGCGACCCGGCAAAGCTCCATTCCGGCAATTTGAGCGCGTGATCTTTCACAAGGTTACGCGACCAGAGCACTTCGCCCGTTTTCTCATCGAGACACAGGGCGTGCCCCTTTTTACTCAGGGTGAAAACACATCCGCTCTCCACCGTGGGAGTCGCTCCGGGCCCACCTTCGTAGTAGAGCGGGTCAAGTTCACAATCATACTCGTGCTGCCAGATGACTTCTCCTGTTTTCGCATCGAGGCACCAGACGCTGTCCCGGTCACTCGTGTTTCCCATCGTAAAAACACGCCCGTTCACAACGGAAAACGAGGAAAACCCGGTTCCCACCTCTGCCCTCCAGAGAACGGGCAGCTCAGCGGGCAAATCTTCCGGAATCTTCTCCGCTGATTTCCCGTCATAATTCGGTCCACGCCAGTTCGGCCAGTCCGCTCCCGAAAGTGAAAGTGTCGAGACAAGGAGAGCAACGGTCAGGACGAATTTCATGCTCCCACGATCTTCGCTTCTTTATCCAAATCAATTCACACCATCACGTTTGGATCCGCCCCGCCTGCAGCAACGATTCTCACTTCCACTCCCACACGTCACCATCGACGAGTTTTGCTTTCACACGAATTGCGGCGGATTGGAGTTCGGATTTTGCTTCTGAATCCCCTTTCAGATAGGCATCCCAGAATCGGGTCGAGAGCACGAGAATCGCGTCATGATGATGATCCATTCGCGTCGCGTTTCTTCGCTCGGAATCGCCAAACGCATGGTGCTCTGCGTCCTTCAACACCAGGTGGTATTTGTCTCCCCCGGCATCGCCGCATAGACCGCCATCCGCTTTTCCGGAGTGGTGTCCGGTGTGATCACGCTCGCATCTTTCGTTCCCGTCATGAGCATTACCGGAGCCTTGATATGACCAAATGACTCCTCCGGCGCCATTCGCCTGTGTGTGGAAGGGCTCATCGCTACGAACGCATCAATCCTATCATCCCCGACTGTTCGACCTCCGGGATACTTCTGCCCCATCATCGCCTGAGTCGTATGCGCCCCGAAACTGTGGCCGCTCATCCCTATCTTCTCCAGATTGAGCCGACCATGCAACACGTGCCCTTCCTGAGAATTCCATTTCTCCAATTGATCAATCACGAAAGGAACGTCCGCATACCGGTCCAGTGCCGCTTGAACTCCCGCCGCTTTCTTCATCGCAGAGAGCCGTTCTCTTACTGGAACTGACTTCCACACCTCCTCATCACTTCCCGCGTGCTGCATAAAGACGACAACATACCCCTGACCGGCCCAGTGATTCCCGAGGTAGGGGTTATTCATCCGCGAACCTCCCAAACCATGAGAAAACAAGATAACGGGCGATACTGATTGGGCGGCAGGGAGGTAAACCTTCAGGGGGATTTCGCGGTCGCGGGATTCATCTTTCGACTCAAGCAGGTGAGTTGTGACCGCGTTGGACTCCCTTGCCAAAAGAATTCCACCCAACAGAATGAGAAGCGAGACAAAAAGTTTCAGAATGGTGCGTTTCATCTTTTGATACAACCACCGCGTAGAGAAAAGGTTTCTTCCACTCCCGGTCCGGACAAACGCAACAACTTCATCTTCGCTCTGGAGCCGGGATCATCACACCGCAACCGGATTGATATCGCGCCTGCTCCGGAGCAAATCAATTGTATGCGCAGAGAAGCACGCAAGCTGTGGCAACAGGCTTTCATTAAAAATTCATGAGATTGAACGTCAGAAGACAAGAGGAAGCTTTGTCATGCCGAGGGAACCGATTCGCCCGGCAGCCAACGGATTACAAAGACAAACCCAACCCTGTCAGATGGTGAATCCAACAGGGTTGGGTTCGGGAAACCGGATCCGTTACCGGCGGTCACTTCGGCTGAGCCGGTTGTTTTTCTTTTTCTCCTGCACGACCGGGCGAACCCATTCCCGGGTGACCGGCGCACCGGGAACGAAAACATTGTCCGGTAGCTCATCGCCGATCCCGGTGTTACGGCGGATAATTTTCGAAAGTGTCTGGCGCTCGACCAGCTCGATGAGCGGCGCCGGGAGATAGGTTTTGTAGTAAAAGCGGTCTCCGTCACGAAGACGGCGAAACTGGTCGCCAAGAACGGTTGCAACCGTCTCACCAACCATGGCTCCTTCGAGGTGGGTTTCCGCGAGCATTCCGACCCAGGCGTCAATTTCGTCCACGTCGTTATAGACAGAGGCAAGGCCGGCGACCACTTCCGGATCATCGCTGATTTCGGTAAAGTCATTCCTGGCCGCCAGACCGAAGTCGACGCGGATTTGATTGTAGCCCGCAATGCCGTGGTCCCGACCACGCTGGATATTCAACGAGGCAAGATCGAAACCTCCCGCCCCCGGAGGGCCGAAAAGGAAATTCCGGATGGCATCAATCACCTTGGCATCAATAGTCTGAGACGACTGGGCGGCAAGGCCGCGGAGAACCGGATCGATTCCATTCGTCACGACCTCATCAGGACGAAAGAACGCTCCGGCGAGGGAAAGGTGTCCCGCTGCAATTTCGCTGCCGTTTTCATCAATGCGAAGCAAAGTCGGGGACAGCATGGTATGTCCGACGCGATAGGCGGCCGCTCCGAATTCGTTGCTGATGGACGGATTCACCGCAGATTTGTAACCGGTATAATGAGGAAGGCCCCGACGTCCGAGAAGCACGGGAAGAAACTCGCGATAGGTGATCGCCTGCATCTCCCCGGCAACAATGATGCGGGCCATCTGGTAGAGCTCTTCATCGCCGAGAGTTGGATCGGCCGCGGCAAGTGTTTCCGCCCAGTAGTTGTGCTCGCGAACAAACAAGGTGTGCATGCACGCGAGACCAACCTGTTCATTGGCCCTCACATCGCCGGCGAGAAAAAGATTCGAACCGGGTCCACCGGCGTTCGCGAGTCCGTCCTCGTTAAAGGGCAGGAAATCGCCATCGCTGGTCTTCAGCTTCCCCGTCCCGTCGAGAGTGCGTAGCGCAAAAGAACGCGCGTCATCGGAGCCGTAGACATTCGACGCGTCAATGAAAGCAGTGATCGCATTGACCTGCTCGCGAACACCGTTCACCTCCTCGTAGAGTGAACGGTTCAACCCCATCGTCATGACTCCGCTCCCGGTCGGGTCAAAGAAAGGGTCACCCGCCGGAATGATGATATCAAACGCCTCCGCCGGATCGACCGTTGGCGTTTCAATGATGTCATGATCGAGAAACTGCCCAAACTGCCAGAGATAATCCGTCGCGCCATAGTCATTGGCCAGGTCACCGCTCTGGGCAAAAAGGGCGTTGCTGATCTCCCGCGCGCTGGCACGGTCCTGCCCGGCGGGTGTTTCCACGCCGTCCTCATAGGCAATCGCAGCGAGGCGCAGTACGGTCGTTTCCGCAGAACCCCAGAGAGGATTCGCGAGATTGTTTCCCGCTCCATCTACCGTTCGGGTCTCGAGCGGAAAATCGAGCATGATCTGTTCGTCACCTGCGGGTGCGACCGGGCGCGGCGGTGCGGGGCGATGATCCCGCCGCTCCATCGAGCGGGGAATTCCGGCGGTTCGACGTTCCGGTTGCTCTGCCGGCAAAGTCGATGTCGTTCCTGCTCCAACAATGAGGAACAGGAGGGAGGTTTGGATTTTCATGGTGTTCTGATTCGGGTTCAGGTTTTCGGTAATACCGGCTTTCTCCGGGCCGGTTTTTCTTTCGACGACACCATTCCTCCCGCGCATGAACGAACCACGAACGCCACGATGACAGTTTCGTAATGTTTCCCTTCCCGCCCCCGGATCAGACCACCTGGACACAAAAAAACCGCGCGGGCGGAAACCGGCGCGGTTTTTGAAAGGAAAAAATCTTTTCCGGAAGGCTAGCTGTATTTGGCTTCGACCTTTTTGGGGTGCTTCAGAAGAGTGAGCACTTCGCGGGACGTCAGCTTTGCCACTTCGGCTTCATCCATCCCGAGGGCTACAAGGCGGCGGCGCTGCTCAAGGCGGCGACGGTTTTTTGCCGCTCCGCTTTTCTTCGGACGGGTCTGGCACTGGTTGTTGGTTTTACGAATTTTCAGAGGCATGACAAATCTCCTTTGGAAGTAAAAATAGTTTCCCACTAACTGGCGGGCCGGATTGATACGCCCGAACCGCATTTGGGTCAACCGGATTTCACGCGATTCCGGACAGTCTGAAATCGACTGAAACGACACTTTGCGAAAGGTTTCCCTCATGAAATCGCTTCTACCGCTCTGCCTCGCCCTGCTCTGTGGATCTCTTGCGGGGTCGGAACCGGAGCTCGTCTCCGTAACACGCATTTGGGACGAGGCAGCTCACAATGCTTTCACTGATCTGGTTTTTCACGAAGGAAAGTGGCTCTGCGTCTTCCGGGAGGGAAGTGCCCACGTCTCACCGGATGGATCGCTTCGCGTCATTACTTCGAAAGACGGTGAAGAATGGGAATCACTCGCCCTCGTATCCCATCCCGTGGAAGATTTGCGCGATGCGAAACTTTCGGTCACTCCTGAAGGAAACCTGATGCTGAACGGTGCGGGAATGCAGGCGGAGAAAGAAATCCGGTATCATTCCTTCTCGTGGTTTTCCGAAGACGGCGGGAAAACGTGGAGCAAAGAGCACCCGATCGGCGATCCCGGGTTCTGGCTGTGGCGGGCCCGGTGGCACAAAGGCAATGTCTACTCGATGGGCTACCGGACCGACCGGGAGCGCACACAGAGGATTGTGCGCTTTTACCGCAGCAATGACGGAAAAAAATATGAGACACTGATCAACAAGGTAAATCTCCCCGCCG
>JAKSBG010000422.1 GCA_022361255.1 Verrucomicrobiales bacterium | reverse complement strand
CCTGCTGTTTGGACTCCATCGGCCCGTTATTGAAAAAGGCGTAGAGTTCGTAGTATTCCCGGGCGGAGAGGGGATCGTATTTGTGGTTGTGGCACTGCGCACAGCCGACCGTGAGGCCCAGCCAGATTGTCGCGGTGGTGTTGAGCCGGTCCACGTTGCGCTTGTAGTGATCCTCCTTCGGGTCGGTTCCGGCCTCGAGATTCATTGGAGCGTTGCGGTGAAATCCGGTTGCGACGATTTGGGATTCCGTTGCGTCGGGAAGAAGATCGCCGGCCAATTGCTCGATACTGAACCGGTCGAATGGCATGTCATCGTTCAGTGCACCGATGACCCAGTCGCGCCACGGCCACATGTTACGGGGCGCATCGCGCTGGTAGCCCTCGGAATCCGCGTAGCGGGCAAGATCCAGCCACGGCACGGCCCATTTCTCGCCGAAGGCGGGAGAAGCAAGCAGCTCGTCGACGATCCGTGTGTAGTGGGAAAAGGAAGGATCGCTGAGAAACACAGCGGTTTGCTCCGGAGTCGGGGGCAGCCCGGTGATATCGAGATAGGCCCGCCGAATGAGACGGGCAGGTTCGGTTTCCGGATTCAGAGCGAGCTTCTGTTCCGTCAGCTTACGGACGATGAACCGGTCGATCTCATTCGGGTTGCGGTCCGCGGTGAGTGCCGGAGCAGCTGCCGGAACCTGTGGGCGGGTTGGCGCGACAAAGGACCAGTGAACAGGTGGGCGCCAACCGTCGTCCGGCCAGATCGCACCTTCTTCGATCCATTTCCGTATCGTGGAGATTTCCGCCCCGGTCAGAGGATCACCCTTGGGGGGCATACGCTTTTCCGGGTCGCTTTCCTCCACTACGTGAAGAAGCACGGAATCCTCCGGCTTTCCCGCAACGAAAAGGTCTTCGCCTGCATCGGTGGGAAGGGTGGCGTGATAGAAGGAATCGAGCCCGATCCCGCCTTTCAGCGTATCGCGGTCGTGGCAATCGAGGCAGTTCGACTCGAGAATGGGGAAGACATCTTTCTCAAAATCGACTGCCCCGGCGAAACCGCCGGAGATTGCTGTACAGAGTGCCGCGAGCAGCGCAATTCGAACCCTCATCCCCTGAGTATGAGGGATAAACGACGGAAGGTCGACTCCCGAAATTACGGCATACATTTCCCCGTAATATTTCGGGGAAACCGGTGAGCGAATACGAAAACCGGAGCGCTACTTGTCGAGCAGCTCCTTTACCTTCGGCTCGATCGCTTCAGCCCAGATTTCGTAGCCTTTTTGATTCGGGTGAAGCAGGTCAGGCATAATTTCTTTGGAAAGAGTTCCGTCTTCTTCGAGAAATTTGTCGTTGATGTCGAGGAACCAGACTTTTTCCCCGTCGTGAAGTTTCGAAATGATCTGGTTGGTCACTTCATTCTTTTTCCGCTTTTCATCGGAGGAATCGGCACCTCTCGGGAAGATCGCGAGAAGAAGGATTTTCATTTGCGGCTGCTTTTTCTGCAGTTTCCCGATGATGGCTTTGACGCCCTCTGCCGTTTCCTCTGCGGAGCTGTTGTAGACCACGCCTCCGTGTTCGGCGACTTCGCGGCCGCTGTGTCCGGTATTATTGGTTCCGATCATGAGGACGGTAAGCTCCGGCTTTAATCCATCGTAGTTGCCGTTCTCGAGACGCCACAGAATGTGTTCGGTTCGATCGCCGCCAATTCCGAAATTTACTGCGCCGATCGGTGCCCAGGTTTTTTCCCAGACCTCTTTTCCCCGACCATTCCATCCGGCGGTGATTGAGTCGCCGAGGAACACGACGGAGGCTTCGCCTTTTTTGGAAATCTCATTGAAAGACTCGTGAGATTTTTCTTTGCCCGGATGCGGCACCGGTGTGAGCGCGAGTGGCTTTGCTTCGTCTTTTGCGGTGGCGCTGAGTGCAGTGCTCAAACAGATGATCGGGATAAGAATGAATTTTATTTTCATGGTTGTCGGGAGCTACGGTGGGGAAATCGGATCAAGGTCGCAATAGTGGATTTGCGCCGCTGAAATCACGCGAATGGTTCGGAAATGCATTGCTTTTGCTGGATCGTTCTTTCCATAGTGCCGCATGAAGAATTTTCGATTCCCTTTCCTTTGGCTTATGCTTTCAGGCGTGATGTCATTCGCTGCTGCAAATGACCGGCCGAACATTGTCTGGATCGTTCCCGATGATATGTCCGCGAATTTTTCCTGCTACGGGGAGACGGCGATTGAGACTCCAAACGTCGATGCCCTCGCGGATCGCGGAGTGAAATTTACTGACGCCCACGTCACCGCTCCGGTCTGCTCGACCTGTCGGTCCGCTTTTATCACGGGAATGTATCAAACCAGTATCGGGGCCCAGAATCACCGGTCCGGGCGCGGTGAGAAAAAGATTCATCTTCCGGAGTATGTGAAGCTGGTTCCACAGTTGTTTCAGGAGGCGGGTTACCACACTTCCATCACCGGTTGGCCGGGACGGAAGGGGCGGCTCGGGAAAACGGACTACAATTTTGAGTGGGATAAATCGGTCTATGATGGTGCGGATTGGGCGGAGAGAAAAGATGGTCAGCCGTTTTTTGCTCAGATCCAGACTCCGGGCGGAAAGCTGAGAGGAAAGGATGCGGAGGGTTGGGAAAAAATCCAAAAGCAGGCCGAAGAAACGTTTGGTAGCCGTACTCCCGACGGGAAGGTAAAACTGCCGCCCTACTATCCCAGTCATCCCGATATCATCCGGGACTGGGCCGCGTATTTAGATTCTGTCAGGATGACGGATCACATGGTCGGCGAAGTTGTCGCGCGTTTGGAGAAGGAAGGGGTGCTCGAGAATACGATCGTCCTTTTCATGACCGATCACGGGATCAGTCACGCCCGGGGAAAGCAGTTTTTGTATCAGGAGGGAACGCACGTTCCGCTCGTGATTGCCGGCCCCGGAATCGAGGCGGGAACGGTGAGGGATGATGTCGTTGAGCATATCGATATCGCCGCGCTCTCGCTCGCTGCTGCCGGGATAGAAGTGCCGGATTGGATGCAGGCACGAGATATTCTTTCCGAGAACTACGAACCTCGTGAGGCTGCTTTTTCGGCGCGGGATCGTTGCGATGAAACGGTCGATCATATCCGCTCGGTGAGGACGAAGGATTATCTCTACATCCGGAATTTCCTTCCCGAACGTCCGTATTTACAGCCAAGCCGATACAAGGATGCAAAATCCATTCTCACTGCATTGCGGGAGTGGAACGATGCGGGGAAGCTCAACGAGACGCAGAAATTGCTATTCCGGGAATCCCGGCCCGTGGAGGAGCTCTACGATGTCAAAAACGATCCCTGGCAGGTTGAGAACCTGGCTGGTGACCCCGCTTATTCCGCCAAGCTCAAAAAGCTACGCGCAAAGCTTGATGCCTGGATGATAGAAACGAATGACCACGGACGGAGCGGAGAGGATCCTGCCATGTACGACAGCGACATGGCTGAGTATTTCAAGAAGTTTCAAAACAAACCGGAACTCGAGAACGACAGGAAAACGCTCGAGCGAAATATCGCGCTGATGAAGAAGTGGGCGGCTGAAGGGAAATAGCGACTTCAAACCCTGCGACTTTCCCCGCTTCTTCCGTCCCCTCTGTCAGTGGGAGAGAAAGAGGGGAATGTTCCCGCTCGCAATGAGTTTTGAGGTGAAGCTACCGACAAAAATGTCTTTGATCCGGTGTTTGGAGTGAATTCCTGCAACAATCAGATCGGTAGTGCGGAGCAGGCTTTCCGGAATGGCATCTTCAATTTCCTCCTCTTTGGCAACCAGTTCGACGGACGAAAAGCCGTGGGCGCGCAGAAGCTTGCCTGCATTCCCGAGAAGAAAATCAGATTTTTCCCGCTCCAGCCCGGCTGTGATTACGGTAATGTCAGGCTGGAACGGCTCTGCCAGGATCAGAAAGTCGCGCAAAGCGCGTGAGGCTCCAAAACTGCCGTCGAAAGTGATGACGACATTTTCCAGCTTCGTAAGGCCCGTTTCGGGAACTGCGAGCACAGGTGTTGCGGTATGCTTGAGCAGTTTGTCGATGGATTCTCCCTCGCCACCCCGTGTTTCGAAGTGGAAATGAGTTTCGAGTCCGGTGACGATGACGTCGTGAAAGATAGAGGACTCGAGAAGCTTTTGTGCGGGAATCCCCTCGTATTCGGTCTCTCTGTGTTCGACTCCGGCTTCTGCGCAAATTCCGGCAAAACGCTCCATGCTCTCATGCAAAACCTGATCGGCGTGATGAAGTTTTTCGCGGACAGCATCCAGCATCATCGGGTAGTAGGGGCCCACTGCAGGGATGATACTCGAACGGATCTCCGGCGAATCGAGAACGGCCACCCCGGCGACCGTTGCATCGTGTTTTTCAGCCAGCATACACGCGGTTCTCGCGGCAGAATCGCTAAAGGAGGAGGAATCCAGCGGTACGAGAATGCGTTTTACCTTCATGGCGTTACCATAGAGATTTCTCATTCCTTTTGCACTGCAATTATTGGTAAAACGTGAGCGTGTTTTGATTTGTTCCCACGTTCTGCTTGCCGGAGAGGCGAGGTCGGGGAAACAATTGACAGGAAACTTTGCGATGGAAAAACTTCCGGACGATCCCGAAATGTTGAAGCGGATGGTGAATGATCTTCGAGCCCGTTTTGACGCTGGTGCGGAAGAAGAGCGTTTCCGTCTGGTTGTCGAGTCTTCTCCCACAGGAATCGTCGTTTCAAATACGTCCGGAGACATTGTTATGGTAAACCGGGCGGCGGAAGAGTTGTTTGGTTACAGCAGGGATGAGTTTCTACAGCTTCGAATTGAGAATCTCGTTCCTGATAACTTGCGGACGGAGCACCCAAAGCTCAGGGAGGGATTTCAGCGAAACCCCCAACCGAGGGCTATGGGGCATGGACGGGATTTATCAGCGGTTCGAAAAGATGGTATCGAAATCAAGGTTGAAATTGCCCTAACCCCTCTGCCGGTAGATGGCGAAATCCTGATTCTTTCCTCTATTGTCGACATTACCGAGCGCAAAGAAGCGGAGGAGAAATTGCAAAAATACTCTGCGGAATTGAAGCGAAGCCAGGCTGAGATTGTCAGAATCAGCGAAAATGAGCAGAGGCGAATCGGCCAGGATTTGCATGACGATCTATGCTCACAGCTTTCCGGGATCGGCTGCCTGACCAAAGTACTGGAGCAAACTGTGGGAAAGGAGAATCCGGAGACCGTTCGAATGTTGCAGCAGGTCTCGGGAATGATTTCGCAGGCGGGAACAAAGGCGAGAGAAATTGCGAAAGGACTCGTGCCAACGGTGCTGGAAACCCGGGGACTCGCCAGCGCACTGGAGGATATGGTGGTTCGAAAAAACGAATTGTTCGGAGTGGAGTGTGAAGTTTCCCTCTCGGGCAGGGAGTGGATCGATCAATTCGATCAGGCAGTGTCCGTTCAGCTCTATCGTATCGCTCAGGAAGCCGTCTCAAATGCGATCAAGCACAGTGATGCCGATGAAATCCGGATCACCGTATCGGGTTCTCCGGAAGGACTTGTCATTGAGATATCGGATGACGGAAAAGGCATGTCTCCCGGTCAGGTTTCCGATGGAATGGGGCTCCTGACGATGCAAAGAAGAGCGGAAATAATCGGAGCTGATTTCACGGTTGATGCCGTGCCCGGGGAAGGTTCCACTCTGTCGTGTAAGCTTTCTTTTCCATCCCATGAAATCTGAAACACCCGCAGCAGTAATCATCGTGGATGACCATCCGATCATGCGTATGGGACTGGGCCAGCTGGTACAATCAATGGACGATGTGGAAGTGGTCGGAGAGGCTGGCTCGTCGGCCGACGCGATTGAATTGTTTGAGTCTCTCGACAGGGTTGACCTCGCCATCATCGATGTGTCGCTTCCCGACCGCAGCGGGTTGGAATTGATTAAAGATCTGCGCTCTCTCGATTCCGGCTTGAAGTGCCTGGTCATCTCCTCGCATGATGAGGAAGTGTATGCGGAGCGCGTTCTCCGTGCCGGCGGTCGGGGATACATGATGAAAGACCGCGCACCGGAATCCCTGGAGGAGGCAGTACGGCAGGTCCTGGGAGGAGGCGTGTTTTTGAGCCCCGAAATGACGGCAAAAATGATGGAAGTAATGGCAGGCGGGAGAAGTGGCGATCCTGTTTCTGCGCTGAGTGATCGTGAGCTGGAAGTGTTTCGTGAAATTGGATCAGGCAAAACTTCGCGGGAAATTGCCGGCATGATGAGCATCAGCATTCGAACCGTTGATGCGCATCGCACCCACATCAAAGACAAGCTTGGATTCCGCGATGCTGCGGAACTCACTTACGAGGCGATTCGCTGGGTTGAGGGCCGTTCCTGAGCGGAAATTCTGTGTACGCAAATTTCGTAAGACCCATCCGGCGATCCACTAATCGCCGGTCGGAAAGGGAGCGAATTTCATATTCGGGCAGTGACAGATAGCTTCCTCTCATGCAAGACCGAACTGATACGCACACTTCTGAGTTCACCGCTGACGAGAGAATCTACCGTAAACTCGAACAATCTCCTTTTTTTCAGACCTACCGCGAGGCATTTCAAGCAGCTACCGGTTTGCCGGTTCGCCTGATCAATGCCGACGTGGAGCCGGACCAAAAGCAGTCCTGCCACTTTTCAGCATTTTGTGAGGCAATTAACAATTGCGGTGGTGGCTGCGATGGTTGCAGCAAGACACGCAGTCAGCTGATGGCAGCAGCAACAGTGAGAGCAGAAACCGCAACCTGTTTTGCGGGATTGCGCGAGACGATGATACCGGTTCGTTCCGGAAACCGTTGCTACGCCTATCTCAGCGTCGGTGAAGTACGAACGTCCGAAACGGGAAATGCGATCCCTGCAGAGCTGCGCAGCACCTTCGCAGAAATGGGGATCGATACGGAAACGAAGAGAAAACTCACGCGGCACTGGCGGGAAGCGGAGAAAATGGAGCTTTCGAAATATCAGGGGCTGGTGACTCTCCTCGCTGCTTTCGCCTTGCAGCTTTCAGACTTGCTGAACCGCCTTGTGACCGAGGAATCGAATGCCGAGCCGGAAGTGGTGGTGAAAGCAAAGCGCTATGTGAATGCTCATCTCGAAGACCGCATCTCGCTCGAGGATGTTGCGGGGCATGTCGGTGTCAGTCCGTTCTATTTTTGCAAGGTCTTCAAGCAGGCCGCCGGAATGACCCTCACCGAATATGTCAACCGCCGCCGTATCGAGTGGGCCAAGCGCCAGCTTTCCAATCCGCGCAGCCGTATCACGGAAGTGGCCTTTGACGTTGGCTTTCAGTCGATTTCCCAGTTCAACCGGAGCTTTCTCAAGTATGTGGGGGAATCTCCTACGAGATACCGGGAATCTCTCGCCAGGAAAACAAAGCTGCCTTCTTCCGCAGCAGTTGCCTAGAGTTCCTTTCTTCTTTCTTTTCCCTTGTGGGAAATCGGGGGCACAAGGATCCCGCGGGGAAAAAAGCTGCCCGAAGCGATGGGGATCACTCCCTGGCGTGGAAAGGCGGTTTGATCTTTCCTTTTCGTCCCTTCGGCCAGTTTGCGCCTTCTTTGATCCAGCGTTTGAGCAAAGAAATCTCTTCCGCGGTCGGTCTTTCTCCCACCATTGGCATCGATCCCTCATGCATGCTGTTTAGAGAGATCGCGGTAATCATCAGACTTTTTTCCGGGTCGCCCGGGACAATTACGGAGAGCCCGCCGGGCGTTTTCACAAAAGCTCGTTTTGCGTTTTCGAAACCCGGTTTGTCGGGAAGCGTTTTCCTGTTGTGGCAATGCAGACATTTTTCCCTGAGGATCGGTTTGATGTCTTTTTCGAAGGTTAGTTTTTCCGGGGGAACGCCAGTCGCGGGCTCTTGTGCGAGGACGGGAAAGTGAAGGGCTGCCAGTATGGCGGCTGCGAAACGGGAAGCGTGCATAGAAGAGATGGACGTCAGTGAGCCTGCGGAAACGGAGTGATGGATGAGGACAGGTTGGGTTCGGCGGCCCATTCGATCAGGGAGTCCCCAATAATGCGAATCAGCTTGTCGTTGGAAATCTGGTCGGTGTTGATGACCATGTGATAGGACGATGAGTCTGAAATATCTGCGTCGGCGTGGCGCTTCACAAATTTGCTGCGTGATTCATCAACCTGCTTAACCACATGGCGTGCTTCCTCATCACTGTAGCGGTATCGATTGCGAGTGTAGGCAATTCGTGACTCGGGGGAGCCGATAAGCCGAACGTGAAACGTGTTAGGAAGATCTGCGGTGACGAAGTTTCCTGCGCGTCCCGCAACGACCGCGTTTCCCGAGTGACAAAGTTTCCGAATCATCTCCGAACACCGATCGAAAAGTGTCTCGGGTGAATTCGTTTTACCGAGGCAATCGACAAGGCGTTCGGAGACAGGGAACTTCAGGCTGTCGATGCGGAAGTGAGGCTTCGAGCAAAGGAGTTTCTGTTCCTCGATCAGTTTTCCGATCAGTGCCTGCCCGAAGTAGGCCCAGCCATGCGTGGCTGATTCGTCAATCTCGCTGAGATACTCGACGAGCCCCCGGCTGATTTCGCTGCAGCGGGTTCCACACTGGCGGGAAATGGTGAGCGAAGGTCGCGGGGAATCGCCTCCGCCCGGCCTCCCGGAGCCTCGAGCGTGTCGGAGAAACTGCTCCATTCTCCGGAGATGGAAATCACGTTGCTGCATGGAGTCAAAAAGAATAGTGAGGGCTATTCTATCTTTGACGCCGTGAACATGCTTCGCGCGTATTGCCCAAGGGCGCGCATGATTTGGTTATTGCTTTGGCCAGTCCAGATGCCGGTGCAGGAAATCAAAACTCCCCCGGCCGTTGATAGAGTGGCCGCCGGAAAAATATTCGATGCCGGTAAGATCCTTTTTTCCAAATACGGTGTAGAGACGCCGCACCCGTGCATATTCGAAGGCGACCCACTCGTCCCGTGCGACCAGGTCATGATGTCCACGCTCCACGAAAAAGGGCCGGGGAAAAATGAGGCCGGCGAGGTCCCCGTAGTCAAAGGTGTTGCCCATATTCCAATAAGGCATTTCCCATTCCCCGGTGTGCATGAAGGTATGGGGGAAATGCGGGTCGGCGACCTTTCTCGTCCATTGATTAAAATCGCCGGAGCAGATGGAAAGACAGTAATCGGGAAGAACTGCAGGGACGCGGACTGCCGTCTCCCCGCCGTAGCTCAGTCCGTAGAAGGCGATGCGGTCAGCATCGACTTCGGGCAGGGAGGCGAGCCACTTCAGCTGCTGCTGATGCGATGCCACAATTAAGGAGAACAAGGTGCATCCGATCAAATTCGCTTTCCGGTCGAGCCAGCGGTAACGGTCTTCGCCGCGATACAGATTGTGTGG
>JAKSBG010000279.1 GCA_022361255.1 Verrucomicrobiales bacterium | reverse complement strand
CGCGCTGCGCCATGAAGCGGCTTTCGGGATGGAGAATGGAAAACTCGAGTCGGGCCACTTTGGCGAGCTGAACCTCGATCTCTTTGAGGACCTCTTCACCGACACCGGGCATTTGCAGGAAGATACCGTCCTCGCCCTCAGGAGCGAGCAGCACTTCGCCGGTCCCGAGATCATTGAGACGTTTTTCCAGCACGTCGATCGCCTGCTGTTGCATGCTGGGCGTGACTTCCTGTTCCTCATTTGGAACGATGCGGATTTTCATGGAAACACCACCCTGCAGCTCGATGCCCTGCTTCATCGGCATGGCGGAGGCGAGCCAGACACAGAGACCGGTAACGGCGACGGCGAGAAAGCTTCCGACGATACGTTTCCGCTTGGCTGTTTCGGTGGCGAAATAGTAGATGAAAAGAGCGAGCAGCCCGAGTCCCAGGAGGAAAACCATCTGTGAACTGACGCCAATATTGACTGCTTCTGCGGCTGCATCGGTAACTGATTCAGCGACTTCACCGGTCGTGGCTGTCACCTCGGCTGTAGCATCAGTGGACTTTTCGGCCGCTTCGAGCAGACTGGTCACTTCTTTGACGGCTTCCGGATCCGGTTGGGAAGGAGTGGCTGCATCCTGGATGACAGGTGCCCCGTCCGTTTTTGCCGCTTCGGGCTTCACGACGCCGGAGGCGGATTCTGATGCGGTTGCTTCAACCGGGGCTTCCGCTTTCGGGGAGTCCGCTGCGGGTGTTGCTTCGGTTACTTTTTCGGCCTTGTCGTCTTGCTCTTGCATGAGGAAAATGGGTCAAAATGCCCTGACGTAACAGGGTTGGATGGGAGACGTAACAGGGTTAGGTCGGGGAGTTAACAGGGTTGAGTCCTTGCGGAACCGGTGGTCGATCAGTTTTCTTCCACTTTGTCCTTTTCGGGAGCTTCCTCTTCGCCGGGTTCATCACGGGAGCCGCCTTTGGGCTCGACGGATGCGATGGCACTGCGGTCGAATTTGATGCTGAGGCCGTCTGCCACTTTAACCGAAACGGTGCGGTCGGTCATGCCGGTGACGAGGCCGTGAATGCCGCCGATGGAAACCACTTTATCCCCTTTTCCGAGGCTTTTTCGCATTTCTTCCTGCTTCTGTTGCTGCTTTCGCTGCGGGCGGATAAGGATGAAATAAAACATCACCATGATGAGAACCATGGGGACGAGCATTCCGAAGCCACCTGTGGCTCCGCCAGTCGGTGCTGCGCCTTCTGCGAGGATGGAAAGAAAGGTCATGAAATGGGTATTTTCGAAGTGATTGAGACACAAAAAGACGCCTGGCGTTCAGGCGTCGATTTTTTCGCCACGGTACCGGCGGATAAAATCTGCCTTAAAAACGGCAAACGAGTCGGCGTCTATAGCACGACGGGCCTCTTTCATCAAGTGGAGATAAAAGGTCACGTTGTGCAAAGTAAGGAGCCGCAACCCGAGAATTTCGTCGTTTTTGATGAGGTGACGGATGTAGCCCCGTGAAAATCCTTCGCAAAGCGGGTGGGTTTTTCCGGGTTCGGCGAGCGGAACCGGTGACTTTTCCCACTGCGCATTCTTCAAATTGATTGTCCCGTCCGGGGTGTAGGCAGTGCCGTTCCGGGCAACCCGGGTGGGGAGAACGCAGTCGAACATGTCGATTCCGCGACTGATGAGTTCGAGCAACTGGTCGGGCTGGCCCAGTCCCATGGCGTAGCGGGGTTTGTTGTCCGGGAGGATGGGCGCGGCAACGTCGGCAGCTTTCATCATTTCCGGCACAGGTTCACCGACCGAGAGTCCCCCGATCGCGTATCCGTCGAAATCGAGTGATACAAGATCGCGGGCCGCTTTTTCTCTCAGTTCCGGATAGCATCCGCCCTGGACAATGCCGAAAAAGTTCTGCCCGGGCGGGCGATGTTTTTCGATCCAGTCGCGCGCGCGTTCGGCCCAGCGCTGGGTGAGTGCGAGCGAGTTTGCGGCGTAATCCCGTTCGCAGGGATAGGGCGGGCACTCATCGAGAATCATACAGATGTCGCTGCCGATGGAGCGCTGGATGTCGAGAACAGACTCGGGCGTAAGTTCGAGCGGTCGCCCATCGATGTGACTCTGGAAACGAACGCCGTTTTCGGTGATCTTCCGCAGTTTGGAGAGAGAAAAAACCTG
>JAKSBG010000005.1 GCA_022361255.1 Verrucomicrobiales bacterium | reverse complement strand
GAATCAACAGGGTTGAGTCGACCACCCAACAGGGTTGGCTCATCCTGTTAACAGGGTATGGCGAAAGGCCTCAGTCCACCGGGAGCGTATCCGTGACGGCTCCTTCTGCCGGTTGGATGCCGAGCAGCTTGCAAACGGTTGCGTGAAAGGATAGCTGGCCGATTTCATCGAGGCTGCCGGTAGCGGGTGCATTCGGATAGCCTGCCATGATGAATTGTCCGGACATTCGAATCGATTCTCCAACCGGATAGCCGTAACCACCAAAGTAGCCCGGCCCCTCCGTTGGATCATAGACCGGCTCGGCAGCTTTCTCGTCAGCGAAAGCATAACCGGTTTTGAGCACGAGAACCCGGTCACCGGTTCTATCCCCGGCGTAGTTCCACTCGGCGGGCAATTCCTCCTTCTTGTAGGTCCGGAAATAGATCCGCTTGGCCAGCTCTCCGTCGAAATTGTCGATGAACAGTTTTTTCTCCCCTTCAGACTCAGGGAGGTCCTTGAAGTAGAGGTTCGCAATTGCATCATGAGCAACGATGTCGGCGTTTTTCATCATTTCATCACCGAGGAGGTGGGCGATGTTGACGTTCTTGTCCAGCTCGGCGAGGCCGTGATCGGTCGTGATAAAATAGATCAGGTTCGCAGCCGGGGGAGCGAGGGTAGCCCATTCCGCCTGAACAGTTTCGTGAAATTTCGCCAGGGCAGCGTCAGTCTTTGCGACCGCTTCGTAGGTGCCATCTTCACGCGGGCCGTTTTCGAGGCCGGCCTTGAGAACGTCGGTAAGCCGCAGCATGACGAGGCGAACTTTGTCGCCACCTCCGGCATCTCCGCCTTCTTCGCCATCCGCTGCCGCCGGGGCTTCGGCAGCACCTCCCGAGGCGGCGCGCCAGGCTTCGAGTGCCGTATTGAGGCGGTCTTCATCGGAAACGTCCGGATTGAATTCGGTTCCGAAATGAGCCGCTGCGTTTTCCCCGGTTTGATTCTGTGAAAGTGGCCAGTCCAGCACCACCGTTTTGATGCCCTGGCGCGTTGCGGTTGTCCAGATTGGCTCAGCGAGGAGAAGGGAGGGATCCGTCGGGTTGTCGACCACTTCACCGGGGCCGGTTCGGATTTTATCGGCTACGATTCCGTGCTCCGCAGGGAGTCTCCCGGTCGCCATGGTGGTGTGCGCAGGGAAAGTCAGGCACGGAAAGCTGGGGCGCATCTTGTTTGTCGATGCTCCGTCGCTGGTGAGCTGGTCGAAGAAAGGGGTCTCTGACTTTTCGATGTAGTCGCCCCGAAATCCCGGAATGCTGATCCAAACGACAACAGGAGGACCATCGCCGGAATTGGCGTCGACTGGCTCAGGTTCGTCATCCGTCGTCGTGGTATCCACCATCTCCCTCTGACGCTCCATCTGGCGGCGGCGCTCTTCGAGAATGCCGATGGTCGAGCGGTCGCCGTCCATTTCGGCCCGATTGAATTTGATGCCCTCACTGCCGCTCCACAAAAAGAGGACCGTGAACGCGAAGAGCAGGACTGCGAAGAAGGTGAGCAGTGAGCTGGCAAATGACCGGAACATGAGGGACTCGTACTCGAAAGTTTCCGCTCGCGCAAGTCAGGTAAAGGGGGAATTCGCGGGAGAAATACCGGATCAGGATTCTACCTCAATCTCCCCGATATACTGCTCTACGGAACTCCGAATGGTTCCCGCGACATCACCATATACTTTGGCGAACGGAGGAACAAACCACGGGTAGGCGCCGATCACGTCGTGAAGAACGCGAATTTGCCCGTCGCAACGATTTCCGGCGCCGATTCCAATCGTGGGAATGGAAAGCTCTTTTGTGATCTCAGCTGCGACCTCCGCGACCATGCTCTCGAGGACAATCGCAAACGCTCCTGCTTTCTCGAGCGCTACGGCAGCGGCAACCAGGGTCTCAGCTTCTTCACTCTGCTTGCCTTTTTTCTTGTAGCCGCCTTCCTCCCGAACTCTCTGCGGCAGCATTCCGAGGTGGGCACAGCATGCGATGCCGCTTGCTCCCAGGGCCTCGATTTTCTCCAACTGCCCGAAGCCGCCTTCGAGCTTAACGGCATCCGCTCCCGCAGCCATAAGGCGTTTCGCGCTTTCTACCGCCTCCCCGGGTGTTCGATAGGTATGGATCGGAAGATCCGAAACGAGAACGGCGTTTTTGACTCCACGCCTGACGATTTCCGTATGATAAACCATCTGGTCCAGTGTCACTCCGGTCGTGTCCTCCATTCCCGCGACCATCATGCCCAGAGAATCCCCGACCAGGATGAGCTGGACCCCGGCCTCGTCACAGAGACGGGCCGTCGGGTAATCGTAGGCGGTGATGGACGACACAGGCTGCTTGAGACGATCCTGCAGGGATTGCGGGCTGGGAAAAGACATGAGAAAGCGAAGTCTAGCAGCAGGGGACTCCGTGCAAACTGAAATCTTTTCAACACCCAACGCCGGCGGATTATGTCCCAAAGCGAAGAAATCGGGAAAGCAGTCAGCCGGATGCACCGGTCACGGAGAACCCGATTCGACTCGCATATCCAGATACCAAAGTTTGCGGGAAGAAAAACATTCACTAAATTATTGTATTTATGGTTTTTATATAATATGTTTGTTTTCCATACAGCAAAACCGGCTGTTGCGATCCTCAGGGATGAGCAAAGAGGGCTTGAGAAACCCTTTTATACGGTCGGTTTGCGAAAACACACTGCATACACACAAACACGACGATGGTTTTTCCCGTACTTTATACGGCTTTTTCCCGTGGGCTGCCCCTGATCACCCCGGAACTTTTTCAGCAACGATACGACGAAGGTCGCAAGCCGCGCGTTCGTCCTTCGCGCAAGCATCGCAGACGCATTCTCGCGTCTTTTCCCGGGCGCCAGGTTGCTCCCGCTCAGCCCGTGTATCCGGAGAAAAAGAGCGGATCCCACTAGAAAGGTGAATATGGAAATTTCCCGGTCCAACTCCCTGGACAATTGGTGAAGAGATGAATGAGGGCGGGGTCGCGAGGCTCCGCCTTCAACTTTTCTTTCCCGGGCTCCATTCCCCGGCATTTCGCCGTGAAGCCTTTTTCTTTCCCGCTCCGCGAATCAAAAACGTGATTTCGCCTTTCACCTTTTTGTCAGCAAACTCTGATGCGAGTTCGCCGGAAGTGCCCCGATGAAAGGTCTCGAATTTTTTCGTCAGCTCGCGAGCGACGCAGGATTCCCGATTCGGATCCAAACCGGCAAGCAAAGTCAGGGTTTTCCCGATGCGGTGGGGGGACTCAAAGAAAATCGAAGTCTCTACGCGTTCGAGCGCAGCCTCCAGCTCCCGCTGCTTCCTTCCGGACTTCACCGGCAGAAACCCTCCAAAATAGAAGGCGTCCGTCGGCAGGCCGGATCCGGCGAGCGCCGTGATGACTGCGGATGGCCCGGGAATCACCTCCACGGGGACCTCCGCTTCGACACAGGCATTGACGAGCCGGTAGCCCGGATCAGAAATGGTCGGGGTGCCGGCATCTGACAAAAACACAATTTGCTCGCCGCAGGCCGCCCGCTCGACAAGCGTTCCGGCGCGTTCCTGCTCATTGTGATCGTGGAGTGCCACGAGTTCTTTCCCCGAAATCTCGAGATGAGCAAGCAATCGCGAGGAATGACGGGTGTCCTCACAGGCAATCACGTCAGCGCCCCGCAGGCACTCCACGGCACGAAAAGAAATGTCGCCGAGGTTTCCGATCGGTGTTCCGAT
>JAKSBG010000006.1 GCA_022361255.1 Verrucomicrobiales bacterium | reverse complement strand
GCAGTCCACCTTACGCCAAGTGCTGGAAAATACCGAAAACACCCAGCGCCAGTACAACTTGCGCAATCAAGCGGTGGCGTTGGGATGGTCAACTGAACAACTCCGAGTCATTGATAGTGACCTGGGCAAGTCCGGCGCTGAACGCGACCGCGATGGCTTCCAGCAACTCATCACTGATGTGAGCTTAGGTCGCGCCGGTATTGTGATGGGCTTGGAAGTGTCGCGCTTGGCTCGCAACTCCATGGACTGGCATCGGTTGCTCGAACTCTGTGCCCTGAGCGAAACTCTGATTCTAGATGAAGAGGGGTTGTATGATCCCGCTCATTTTAATGACAGACTTCTGTTGGGCATGAAGGGGACGCTTTCAGAGGCAGAGCTCCATATCCTGCGAGCGCGCCTCCAGGGCGGTGCGCGCCACAAGGCACGGCGAGGGGAGCTGAAGCTGCCCCTGCCGGTGGGCTTAGTCTATGATGCACATGATCGACCCATTCTTGATCCGGATCAACAGGTCCAGAAGGCAATTCGACTGGTGTTCGAGACCTTTGCGCGCACCGGATCAGCTGGAGCCATCGTCAGATGGTTTCGCCGCCACGGTCTTCATTTTCCTCGGCGCTTGCGCCATGGCGTGCGCAAGGGGGAGGTGGTCTGGGGAGTCCTCGGTCACGGCCGGGTTCTGCAAGTGCTACATAATCCCCGCTATGCCGGGGCCTTCGTCTTTGGCCGCACCCGGACCCGCCCCACGCTCGACGGGCGCGTGCGAATTCAACACTTGCCTCGAGATCAGTGGCAGGTGCTCCTGACTGAGAACCATCCCGGTTACATCTCCTGGGAGACGTTTGAGACCAATCAACGCATCTTACTGGACAATGCCCAGGCGCGCGGAGCGGATCGCCAGAGCGCTCCTGGAGAAGGTCCCGCCTTGCTTCAAGGTCTCGTCCTGTGTGGCCGCTGCGGTGATCGCATGACGGTGCGCTATACCCAAGTGGGTAGACAGTTGACCCCGCAGTATGTCTGTCAGCGCCGCGGCATTGAAACCGCACAAGCCATTTGCCAATTCATTCCCGGTGCGGCGATTGACCAGGCGGTGGGACGCCTGTTGCTTGAGACTCTAAGCCCGGTCCAGATTGAGGTGACGCTAGCCGTGCAACGTGAGGTCCAGAACCGGCTCGCCGAAGCGGATGCACTGCGCTGGCAGCAGGTTGAGCGCGCCCGCTATGAGGCCGATTTAGCTCAGCGCTACTTCCTCCGCGTCGACCCCGACAATCGCTTCGTGGCGGCGACATTAGAAGCCACTTGGAATGAAAAATTGCGGATGCTTCAAGAGGCTCAGCGAGACTACGAGCGCCATCGCCAGCAGGACAGCCAGGTTCTCGGGGAATCGACCGAACAGGCCATTCGGGCCTTGGCCAGTGATGTGCCCAAACTCTGGCAGGACCCCAGGACCTCTCATCGCGACCGCAAGCGATTGGTCCGGTTACTTCTTGAAGATGTCACGTTGCTCAAGGAGACTCCTCTCACAGTCCACATACGGTTCAAAGGCGGGGCAACCCACACCCTGAAGCTCCCTCGGCCTCTGTCGGCCTGGCAGCTGCGCCAGACCCCACAATCCGTCATCGACATGATCGATTCCTTGTTAAACGAGCTGACAGATCGGCAGGTTGCCCACCAGCTCAACACTCAGGGGGTGAAGTCAGGAAGCGGACAAGCATTCACCGCGAGAATCGTAGCAAAGATACGGCGGCGATATGGTCTTAAAAACCGATATGATCGGCTACGGCAGGCAGGTAAACTCACCCCGCAAGAAATCGCCAAAGAGCTTGATATCGATATCACCACTCTCAAGCTTTGGCGTCAGGCTGGGCGTTTACAGGCGCATGTCTACAATGATAAAGGCGAGTGTTTGTATGAACCGCTGGGGGCGGATCGACCCGTCAAATATGCCTGGCAGAGGGCCCAGCGGCAACGGGCTGGAACCCATTTATAACGAATCGGACCAAAGAGGTGTAGTATGAAACATAAGGGTTTTGACAAGGCGACCTGGGCGCGATTTTGACCTCTTCAATTCCCATGTTCTTGATGCGCTGTTGAAGTGCACTATGCGACGGCGATCGTGAGCCAATATGATGAACCCAAAGAGCACCT
>JAKSBG010000314.1 GCA_022361255.1 Verrucomicrobiales bacterium | reverse complement strand
CGACCGCTTCCGGCTGCTGGTTCGCCAGGTTCTCTGTCTCGGCGGAGTCGGCTTCCACGTCAAAAAGCGCCACCTCGCCGTTCTTGCTGACATACAGCTTCATGTTTTCGTCGATCCACGCTCGTTCGCCCGAGTAGTCCTCCTCGGTGATCGAAGGATGGTGGAGGTTGCGAAAATTACGCGTTGGAGTCCCGCCGCTCAGTTTGACCAGTGGGGTCGTTCCCTTCTGCAATTCGGCATCAATGTAGGGCTTCTTGCCGCGGCCGGCGTTGGCGAAAGCCCAAAAGCCGATTGGTTCGGGACGCGACTCCATCGTTCCGTCGATCAAGTCCACGAGTCCGATGCCATCGAGGGGGCGGTCCGGCAGGGCGATCCCGGCGAGAGCGCAGGCGGTGGGC
Source organism: Verrucomicrobiales bacterium (assembly GCA_022361255.1). Classification (GTDB taxonomy): domain Bacteria; phylum Verrucomicrobiota; class Verrucomicrobiia; order Verrucomicrobiales; family DEV007; genus Arctic95D-9. Next base: position 10,250 of record JAKSBG010000314.1, on the reverse strand, counting down.
AACAGGTCGCTGGTGACGGCGGGAATCGAAGTCGTTCGTGGCTCGGGGATGCGGGCGGGCCACTCGATCACGCCGGGCACACGGATGCCGCCCTCGTAGAGTTGCCCCTTGAGGCCGCGAAGGGGGGAATACTCATCAAGCACGCCGCTTCGGGGCGTTCCGTTGTCGCCGCAGTAGAACAGCAGGGTGTTGTCGCGCAGGCCCTCGGACTCGAGATAGGTCCGTAACGTGCCGATTGCGCGGTCCATTGCCGTGATCTCGGCGTAGCGTTCGCGTAGCACCTCGCGCAAAGGGCGCTTGGTCTGGAGGCCGGTTTCGTTCGAGGTCAGTTTGACCTGGCGATCCTGCAGTTCTTCCGGAAGATTGTCGTAGAGGGCGAGGTCATCGGGAAGGGCCTGGTAGGGTTCATGAGGAGAGCCGAACCATACCACCGCGAGAAAGGGCTTCTCCTGCTCCCGCGCCTCACCGATGAAGCGGATCGTTTCGTCGATGACGATCGCGGAGCTCTCGCCTTCGATCACCTCGGGCGGACCTCCCTGGCGAGACATCGAGGGATCGAGCTCGAAGAAATTGTCGTGTGAAACGAAGTCGTGAAACCCCATATTTCCGGGGCTTGTCGGCGAGGCCTTTTTTACCGGACCGAGATGCCACTTCCCAAAGTGCCCGCAATGGTAGCCATTTTCGCCAAGCAGATCGGCGATGGTGGTCTCTTCGGGGCGTTGGGACCAACCGGGGGCGAAAGTGCCGTAGCGATTCGGATGACGTCCGGTCACGAAGCTTCCACGGGTCGGAGAACACGAGGAATGCGCGGCGTAGAAGCGATCCATCCGCAGTCCGGCGGCGGCCATCTCGTCGAGCACCGGTGTCTTCAGGTAGGGATGGCCGTTGAAGCCCGTTTCCTCCCAGCCATGGTCGTCGCCCATCATCAGGATGAGGTTGGGGGCAGAAGCTTCGTCGGCCGCGAGTGGCGTCAGGTTGACCGGACCAAAGACAGTTAAAAGAAACGCAGACGCAATCTGAGGGAGTCGATATCGGTTCATGATGAGAGATCGAAGTAAAAAGGTCATGAAAAGGAAAGGCAAGAATCAGTCAGCAGCCTCCCGCTCGTGTTTTTCTACATCGTGAATACCTGAGTGCATTCGACAAAGCCTCATGAAGCGCGCACCGCGCTATTCCGTAAACTCAATCGCCCAGATCCTGGCGCTCCGAAGCCGCATTTCGATTCGGTAGTTCCCCGGCGGGATTGTGGCTCCATTTTTCCAGCGGACGGGAAAGGCAATTTCGTCGGCACGGATCAATTCACAATCAGCGTGGCCAAAACCACTCAGGTATTTGCCCTCTTCAGAAATCAGCGCGCAACTGGCATACCCGGTGCCACTCGTGGCGATGTTCAACTGAAGCCCGGTTTGCCTTTTGAAGCCCAGAAGTCTTGTTTTCAAACTCCCTTCTTTATTGCCGGCCGATCGTGCGACGAATCCATCGATCCTCGTAGTCGCCCGGTAGATCCCGCCGAGATCTTTTTCCATCCATTCGGCGCGACTGTCCGGATCGCGATCCCATTCCACGGGACGATTGTGGGTGTAGGGCCAGCCGACAAAAAACTGATGCAGCTCACGCCCCCGCTGAATCATGCCGGTGGACATGCTCACCAGTTGAAGTGTGGTGCCATCGCGGTAGCCGGGCTCAACCCACGGTTCGCGAAAGCGATGCCAGGAGGCTCCGTCGCGGCTGACAGCGAGTTGAACATCGAAAGTTCCGTCATTTCCATCGAGGGCGCGCTCCTCCAGAGCCGCCCCTCTAAAATGAAAGTAGGCGGCGGGGAATGCAAAGTAGACACTGTCGGCCAGGGGATACCGGGTCACGCAGTTCGTATAGAGATGAATGTTATCCGCGTCCTGATTGTCCGGCTCCATCACGACGGGAAATTCACGGCTTGGCGTGGCTACTTTCTCCGGCCCCCAGAATGCGAGGGGTTCAACGGACTCGTCAAATGGCCACGGTTTCTCCAGATTCCCGACCACTGCACGTGAGACCGCGCGCTTCCGGTCCTTCGTCCAGGAACGAAGAAAAATCTGATACTTCTGATTCTGCGGATCGAAAAAAGCCGAAGGCTGACTGTCGGGAACACGCGGGAAAAGACAGGTTTCGTTTTGTATCCAGTGGATGCCATCCTCCGAACTCGAAAGGTAAACACCCGCTTTTTCGGGATCGGGCCAATGCCGGTTGTGGAGAAGGCGAAACCGTTTTTCAGGAGGAGCCGAAGGATCGAGAAAGACCCCCGCTTCCACCGCTTCGAGGGGAAAAATGTTGTTCTCTTTATTGCCGCCAAACTCCGTCAGCCCGAGCCCGGGGCGCTCCCAATCGAGACCGTCACGACTTGTGGCGAGGCAAAGATGCTTGCCTTTGTTCGCGTCGTAGCAGCCGTAGTACAACATAGCGGTTCCTTCATGATCGATCACCGTGCTGTAAAAAATGAAGCCCAGGGCCTCCCATTCCGCTTCCGGTTTCAGCACCCGCTTGATTTGAGATGGCTTTGTCAGGACGGTTTGGACATTCTTCGTGTGCGCTGGATCAATGAGTCGATCATCAAACAGCAGATGTCGACCGGGACGGGCCGGCATTACTTCTCCGGGAGAAACCTCCGGCAAAAGAAAATGAAACAGGAAAGGCAGCACCAGCGTGGCTCTCATATGAAGGTAATCGTTCGGAAACAGCGGCTGTCAGAACGGAAAGCGATCCTCAATGTTGTAAGACTCTCATCCCTGCCCCCAAAGGTCCCTGAGCATCTCCAGTAGTTCCTTCACCAGCACATCCGACGAATGCTTTTCAAACCGGGACGTTCCGAGCCAGGTTTCGTAGCCGCCCAGCTCGACCTGGTTCGGCGGAGGGAGATAGCCGTAGCTGCCGTTGGCCAGCTCGATGAGGAAGGTGCGCGGGGCGGGACTCTTTTCCTTGATCTCCAGTCCGATCTCCACGAGCACCTCGAAGGGCATCGAGACGATGGCCTGGTCGCCGATGCGGAAGGCCTGGACGATGACGTCCTCGGTTCCCGGACTTTCCGGCTCGGCGAATCGAATCGTGTGCCGGGCGTAGTTGGTGGTTTTCTTGTGGATCGCCTCGCGTTCCTCGCGGGTGAGTTCGAGCAGTTTGAGGGCTTTCTCCACCTCGGCTTCGGTGGGTTTGCGATAGGTCAGCGTCACTTCGCGCTGGCGGGTCGCGATCACCGGGGAAGAATCGTAGGACTCGATCTTCCGAATCGCACGCCAGGCGGCGTCGGCGGTCTTGTTGGCGACGATCCGGCACTGTTCGAAGGGGGCGCGGGGCGCGCGCTCGATGCCGAAGGGAATGTTGTTGATGTCGCCACTGGCGCCGTTGGACATCATCGCGACGAAGCCCTCCGGCGGACGGCTGCTCATGCGGTAGGGCATGACCCGGGCGAATTCCCCGAAGTAGTCTGCAGATGCCATTCCTCGCACTTTTCCATCCTTCTCGGTCACCGAGGGAATGCCGCCGACGTAATGAAGCGCGTAATTGGCGAGCAGCCCGAGCGGTTGGTTGCCCCGCCCGGTTCGGACATCGACCACGCAGACCTCCGGATCAATCGGACCGGCCGGCTTGATAATGCCCTTCGTGCCGCCATTCATCCGCACTTTGTCGTAGCCACCCCACGGGTTTCGCGTCGAGGACGTGCCTTCCTCGTAGAAATTCCGACGGTTGCGGACTTCAGACGGTTCCTCATCGGAGCCGAATCCGACCTTGGCGGGTTCGAGCGACTCAATCGCTTTCAGCATGGCCTCAGCCAGCCCTTCTCTCCGTTTCTTTTCATAGGCGATGCGCCCCGGAGAGGTGTCGCCGCCTTTCGGGGTGGTGTGTGCATGGGTCGCAGCGATCAGGATCGATTCCGGATCCCAACCGGTTTTCTCCGCGACGACCGCTTTCGCTTCGTCCGCCATTTCCCGGCCGATCCCGATCGCATCAATGATGGCGATGAGCGCCCGGTTGTCGGCTCCGTTTTCGAAAGCAAGGGCCCGCACCGAAATCGGATCGTGAACGTATTTGGAGGGCCCGGAACGAAGCTGGAAGGGAAAAACGTCCGGCGAAATATCGGCCACGGCGGCTCCGGCTTTGAAGTGGGATTTCTCCTCTGCGGTGGCGCCTGGATGGAAGAAGAAAAGGAGACCGGCGGCGAGGGTAGAGGTCGTAATGAGTATTCGATTCATGCGGAAAATGCGGAAAGTCTTCGGCAGAATAAAAGAACAGGCTCATCGGCGCAAAGTCGTGGACTGGCCGCAATCGTGTGTACCTGATCCGACACACCGAAGAGATGGTGCATCAGGCTTGTTGCCCGTGTCAGCGTCATCACCAAACAAGACAGGCCCGCCGCTCTCGCGACGGGCCTGAATGCACCCGGAACAAACGCCGGATTAGGAGGGAAGATGATTTCCCCTGGGGATGGGGAACCCGTCCTACTCGGAAGGAAGGATCACGGTGTCGATGACGTGAATCACGCCGTTGCTTCCGACGATGTCGGTTGCGGTGACCTTGGCGCCGTCGATGGCGACTTTCCCGTCAGCAACGCTGACTTCTGCTTTCTGGCCGTTTACCGTTGCGACTTCACCGGCGGCGACGTCTTTAGCCATCACTTTGGCGGGCACGACGTGGTAGGTGAGAATTGATACGAGCTTGTCTTTGTTCTCCGGTTTAAGCAACGACTCGACAGTGCCCTCCGGAAGTTTGGCAAACGCCTCGTTGGTCGGTGCGAACACGGTGAAAGGCCCGTCGCCTTTGAGCGTGTCGACAAGTCCGGCCGCTTTCACAGCTGCGACGAGAGTGGAGAAGTCATCATTACCAGCGGCGATATCGACGATGTCTTTGTTGTCAGCAGCGCGGCTCGAAAGGCTCACCGTTGTGGCGACTGCTGCGATCAGGAGAAGAGATAAGGTAGTTTTCATTTTTTCGTTGTTTGTTTTTTTTTGTTCAGAGGCTTAGGCGTAGATGAGCCGAACCTTGTTAATGAAAACGCGGCGACGTGATATTTGGTTTCACTTTTGTCTAAATAAAATGAGACATAAACTAGACGCCTCGCGTATCAATGGCTCGTAATGAACGATTTGGAGAAAACGATTGCCGTGATCGGCGCAGGCGTTTCCGGTTTAAGCGCAGCCTGCCTCTTGAGCCGCGCCGGATTTCGCGTCAGGATTTTTGAGAAAAGCCGGGGTGTCAGTGGCAGGGCTGCCTCGCGGACCCGGGAAGGCTGCCGCTACGATCACGGGGCCAACTACTTCACGGTCGAAGAAACAGAAGTACATCACTGGATCTTTGAAGAACTGAGTTCCGAAGGACTTGTCGAAATCGACGGAGCCATTCTGCCTTTTGATTCCTCCGGCACCGTGGGAGTGCCTGACGAAACTCGCGACGGAAGGGCCAAATATTCCTATCGCGACGGAATCAGTACGCTGGGAAAGAAAATGCGCGAGCGCTTCGACCTGGACATTGTCCATGGCGAACGGATCACGGGATTGGGAAAGCGACCGGGGCACGCTGGCTGGATCCTGATGGGGGAGAAAGGAAGACGGTACGGAGAGTATGGCGCCGTCCTCGTATCGACGCCTCTCGCCCAGGCCATACCAATGCTGGAAGCGAGTGACTTTGATGAGAAACTGCAGACGGATCTGCGAGACTCCTTCGACGGCGTTCGCTATTATTCCCAGTATTCGGTAGTCTTGAATTTCAGCGAACAGCAACATCTTCCGAAAAACGCGTATGCCCTCATCAATGAAGATCGAGCGCATGCCGTTGCCTGGATCAGCAACGAAGGCTTCAAAACCGGACACGTCCCGGCTGGAGAATCGCTGTATGTCGTGCAAATGTCACCACATTGGAGTTCGGAGCGCGAGGGATGGGAGAGAACAGAAATCGCAGAACAGGTCCTCCGGCAGGTCAGTGTTCTTTTTGACAACGATCTTCCTAGACCCGGTTGGAGTGACGTGCAGTGGTGGAAATTTGCGCATCCCCAACCGGGGGGAAAGATTTATCCGCCGGAAACAGCGACCGGGAGCGGACTCTATTTCGCCGGTGATGCCTTCGTCGGCAAAGGCAGGGTGGCCGGAGCTCTGAAGTCGGGCTTCGAAGTAGCGCGTGAGATCATCAGTCGATCCGGCCCGTGATGAGCATTCAATCCGGCTGGGAATACACAACGCGTGAAGCGGGACCGGGAGTGATGGATGAAAATGCCTCCCTGCCAACAGGGTTACGCTTATTCAAAGATTTTTCCAATCCACCTGATGCACAAAGTGATTTCACAGTGTTGAAAATCATTTATTCCCGTTTAGCTTCCCAGCTCTGATTGGGGACTGTAGCTCAGGGGTTAGAGCAGGCCACTCATAATGGCTCGGTCGTCGGTTCGATCCCGACCGGTCCCACGATCAGAGTGGCTGCATGTTGCCATCGCCGCAGAAACGCAGCGTCGCAGCAGGGGAGAAGGGATCGGAGTAATTGCCGTTGTTTGGCTTGGTTACATGCCGAGAAGTGTCTGAATGAAGGCAGTGCAGCACCTTCGTAAAATAGCGATGTCGTATCCGCCCTCGAGCGCGGAAACCAGTCTTCTGTCGGAGAAGTCTTTTGCCGTCGCGACGATGTATTGCGAAAGCCACAGGTAGTCGGCGTCTGACCAATGGAGGTCGCTCATGAGGTCATCTGCGTGCGCATCGAACCCTGCCGAGACGAAAATCATTTCGGGCTGAAAATCCTGCATCGCAGGAGTCCAGATCTGTTCGACCGCTTCGCGCAGCTCTGCACCGCCAGAGCCGGGTTCGAGTGAAATGTTTGCTGTTCCGGGACCTCCGACCGAGTGGAGAGAATCAGGGTAGAGATTCCTTTCGTAGATCGAGCAGGTGAGAACCCTTGAGTCGTTGCGGAATATCGATTCGGTTCCGTTTCCGTGGTGGGCATCAAAATCGATCACCGCAACCCGCTCGAGATGGTGAATGGCAAGCGCGTGCGCGACTCCCGCTGCGATGTTGTTGATGAAACAGAATCCCATCGCGGTGTCCCGTGTCGCGTGGTGGCCCGGTGGACGAATGTTGCAGTAGGCGTTGGCGACCTCTCCTGAAAGGACGAGGTCAGTTGCGTGAACGACTGCACCGGCAGCGTGAAGCGCCGCACCGAGAGTTCCTTCATCCATGAAGGTGTCTTCGTCGATTTTTCGGAGTCCCTTTTCGCCGGCCCGGGCGAAAAGGTCGTCGAGATAGGCCCCATCGTGAACTCTCTCGAGGTGTTGCCGGGTCGCTGCCGGAGCTTCAATCTCCCGGACGAAATCGAACAGTTGCTGCGAAATGAGGCGGTCGCGGATTGCGTTCAATCGCTCCGGTCTGTCCGGGTGACTCCCGGATTCCGGGCCTGCGAGATGACCAAGACAGTCGGGGTGGGAAAGAAAAGCGGTAGGCATGATCAGAGGGGGCGGTGAACGAGGCGGAGAGAGGAGTCCTCCGGATGCTTCATGACCGTGAACTCGAGCCGTTCCATCAGCGACAGCATTTGCTTGTTGCCGGAAAGAACCTCACCCGTCATTTTGGTCAGGCCTCTTGCTTTCGCCACTTCCATCAGCGTCTGCATCAGAGCGGTGGCCACTCCCTGTCCCTGCCATTCATCGTCGACGACGACAGCGAACTCGCAGTTCCCGCTTTCTCCCTCAATGATATACCTGGCTACGCCAATTTCGATTTCATGCCCATCCTCATTTCGGGTCGCAATGAATGCCATTTCCCGGTCATAGTCGATTTCGGTCAGTCTCGTCAGCATTCCCGGACTTAATTCTTTCAAGGCATGCATGAAGCGGAAATAGCGGGATTCGTCCGATAGATGCCTTACGAACTCCTGTTCGATTCCCGCGTCTTCTGCGCGGATGGGACGGAGCACGACATCAACTCCGTTATTCAGAGTGACGGTTTTGCTGAGATGTCCGGGATAGGGGGAGCTCATGCGGAAAAGGCAGGCATACCGGGATCTTCCAGCCGTTAATCTGCCCGCCCCTATCCTAGTTTCGCGGTCGTTTGATTCAAGTCAGGATGAGGAAATAACGAGGCCCGGGCTGGGTAAACGGCGAATAAAGATCGTGGTTTTTGATTTTCGGCGGCGATTCGGGTGAGCTATCCCAATACCACGAATAAGTGACAGAATAGTTTGCGCAATCGTTTGAGCAAAGGCGTAGAATGAGTAGGATTATTGACTGATGCTCCGAATTTTCTTTTTTCTGACCATTGTTTCTCTCAGTGCGGTGGCTGCAGAGAGACCCAACGTGCTCTTCATACTCGCGGATGACCTGGGGTATGGTGACCTCGGCTGCTACGGTGCAACGAAAGTGAATACGCCGAACATCGACCGGCTTGCTGAGGAAGGACGAAAGTTTACAGAAGCCTATTCTCCCAGCTCGGTTTGCACGCCGACCCGTTACAACCTTCTTACGGGGCGTTATGCGTGGCGGACCTGGTTAGGTGGGTCGACAGTGTGGGCGAATGATCCGCTGTTGATTGATCCGGATCGTTTCACTCTCGCAGATCTTTTCAAAAAGCAGGGCTATTCGACGGCTTGCATCGGGAAATGGCATCTCGGTTTCGGCAAACCGGGGATGGAAGGCTGGGACGACATTCTCGGCCCGGACTACAACCGTGATCTCAAGCCGGGACCCCTCGAAGTGGGTTTCGACTATTTCTGGGGATTTCCTCACGTCAGCCAGTTCCCTCACTACATCGCAGAGAATCATCGCGTGATTGGACTTGATCCTGACGATCCGCTTTTGATTACCCCGGACAAGCGTCCCGGATTTGAACTCGATTATCTGCACCGTCCGCGATCCGGTCTTGCGGCTGCGCTCGGGCAGGAGGGTGGGGAGGCAACCCGCTACACCCACGAGGAATTATCCGACCGACTGACGCAGCGGGCTGTCGACTGGCTCGATGACTACGAAAGCGACGAGCCGTTTTTTCTCTACTTTGCCCATCGCAACGTGCATGGCCCACTCATCCCCGCGCCCCGCTTCGACGGAACGAGCGAGATTGGTGCGTATGGTGATTTCCTTAATGAATTCGATTGGTCGATCGGTGAAGTTCTCAACGCGCTCGACCGGAACGGGTTTTCGGAAGATACCCTCGTCATTTTCACGAGCGACAACGGGGGCGTTCTCCAATACCGGCCAATCGACTATCCCGAGATCGAGGGGCATCGCATCAACGGGCCGCTGCGCGGGCAAAAAACGACCGTGTACGAGGGCGGAGTCCGGGTCCCGTTTCTCGCACGCTGGCCGGGGCGGATTCCGAAGGCGACCACGGACTCTACGATGATCGCGCTGACGGATACCTTCGCGACCTTCGCGGAGTTTTTTGAGAATGAACTGCCATCCGATGCTGCGGAGGACAGTTTCAGTTTTCTGGGCGCGCTTCTTGAGCAGGATCAGACCACACCGAAACGTGAATCGTTGATCATGGATTCCTATCGCGAGATGATGGCGATTCGGCGCGGACCGTGGAAGCTCATCATGGGGCAGCACGGTGGTGGTGCACGGTATCGCAAGACTCATGACCCGAACCGGCCGGAGGGCCAACTCTTCCATCTCGAGAACGAAGTGCGGGAATGGGTGAGCCACTACTCCAAAAAGCCGGGCCTCGTCGCCGAGCTCACTGCCGAATTTGAGAAAATCCTCCGCGACGGGCATAGTCGCCCGGGTGCTGTCGGAGAACCTAGCGTGATCCGGGAGGATCGCCCCTGACATAGCACCCAACCCTGTTGAATCGCACACCCAACCCTGTTGAATCGTTCATGAAACCCTGTTTACTCATTCTATCCGTTCTTTCTCTGGCGCTGTTCGTTCGCGCAGAACCGGTCCCTGTGATCTTCGACACCGACATCACCGGTGACGTTGATGACGTTCTCGCGCTGGCAATGCTGCACAGTCTTGCCGACCGGGGACAGTGCGAGATTCTTGCGGTCACGATTTCAAAAGAGAATCCGCTCGCAGCTCCGTTTGTCGATGCGGTGAATACCTTCTACGGTCGCCCGGATATTCCGATCGGGGTGGGGGAGAATCTTCCCCACCGGGAGAGCAAATTCCTGAAACTGGTGAAAGAAAAAGAGGGAGACGCATTCCGATATCCGCATGACATCGGGGTTTCCCAGGAGCCGGAATTGGCGGTTCCGCTGATTCGGAAGACACTCGAGTCTGCGAAAGACAACTCGGTAGCGATCATCCAGGTCGG
>JAKSBG010000069.1 GCA_022361255.1 Verrucomicrobiales bacterium | reverse complement strand
GCGGGCGTGCTCAGTTCCGATGTCGGGTACGAGTTCCGGGCAAAAATTCTCAGCCGCGGTAACTCGCAGGAAGCCGGAGAGTTGTTCCGCGACTTCATGGGCCGCGATCCGGATTTGAATGCGCTGCTGGAGCGAAGTGGGCTGGTGGCGTGAGGTGCCTCCCTGTGCGTGGAAAAAGAGGAATGAAATGCCCGCGCGATAGTGCCTCATTGGCAATTCATTCCATTCGGAATGTTGAGTTGCATGCCTGCCGGGAATGTGGTGGCGTTTTCGTCGGACTGAACCAGAAAGAAGTTCCCGGACTGAGTTTCAGAGCGTTGCGCCCGGGGGAGCGCAGTCGCATTCCCGTTGAGGAGGATGCGAAGTTGGTTTCCCCGGTTACGGGTGGTCGCATGCTCGTTTTTCTTTACCGCGGCGTGGAGATTGATTATTGCCCAGATTCGAATGCTGTCTGGTTGGACAGGGGTGAATGGGAAAAGATAACGGATCAGAATTCCGATCGCTCAAGAAAGGGCAATTGGTCCATTTCGGATTTGAAACCTGATCGCAATCCTGTTCTCGAAGGGATCGATGCCGCGTTCACCAGTTTTGATTTCGTAGACTTTATCGGGGATGCCGTGTCTTCGATTTTTGATGGGTGGTGAGTGTCCGCTCTCTTTCGGGGTGCTGAACTTCGGAAAGCAATTTCAGGATCAGGGAGAGAAGGTTTCTCCGTAGCTTTGAGCGTGGATTTACCCCTTTCTGTTCTCCAGGGCAGCTGCGACGAAGCCTTTGAAAAGCGGGTGGGCTGCGGTCGGCTTGCTCTGGAATTCAGGGTGAAACTGAACTGCGATATAGAACGGGTGGTCGGGGATTTCCACGATTTCCCCGAGAGTTTCATCAGGTGAGGTTCCCACCAGTTTCAGACCTTTGGCTTCAAAATCCGCCTTGTAGTTCTGATTGAATTCGTAGCGGTGGCGGTGACGCTCGTTGACGACGTTTGATCCGTAGAGTTCTGCAGAGCGGCTGCCTTCGCTCAGGTGTGCCTCCCAGGTTCCGAGACGCATGGTGGCACCTTTGTTTTCGACATCTTTCTGATCTTCGAGCAGGTGAATGACGGGGTGCGGTGTTTTGGGATCAAATTCGGTGCTGTGCGCTCCTTCGAGACCGCAGGCATTCCGGGCAAATTCGATGGTTGCGATCTGCATGCCGAGGCAGATGCCGAAGTAGGGGATGTTGTTTTCCCGGGCGTAGCGGGCCGCGGATATTTTTCCTTCGATTCCGCGATCTCCGAATCCACCGGGAATAAGAATGGCGGATACGTCGCAAAGGATTTCTTCGGCTCCCTGTTTGGTGATATCGCTGGAATCGACGCGGACGATGTCTACATGGGCATCGTTCGCTGCACCGGCGTGAGTGAGGGACTCATAGATGGATTTGTAGGCATCCATCAGATCGATGTATTTACCGACGACGGCGATTTTCACCGTGTGGGTCGGATTCACAATCCGGTCGACCATGTTTCTCCATTCGAAGAGGTCGGGCTCTTCGGT
>JAKSBG010000007.1 GCA_022361255.1 Verrucomicrobiales bacterium | reverse complement strand
CGTCCATCAGCTTGGTCCAGGGCCATTTCAGCGCCGGGCCGAATTGCGCCAGGAAGTGCTCCATGCCGGCCTCGCCGCCGGCGATGCGATAGGTTTCGAACAGGCCCATATGCGCCCAGCGCAGGCCGAAGCCCATGCGGATCGCCTCGTCGATTTCCTCGGTCGTTGCGATGCCGTCCTTGACGAGCCACAGCGCCTCACGCCAGACGGCCTCCAGAAAGCGGTCGGCGATATGCGCGTCGATCTCCTTGCGCAGTGTCAGCGGATACATGCCGAGAGCGCGCACGAGCTCCGCCGCCCGGGCGCAGCGGGCCGGATCGCCGACCAGTTCGACGAGCGGCAACAGATAGACCGGCACGAAGGGATGGGCGACGATGACGCGGGCGCCCCCCGCTCCGTGGCCGCCGACATTGAGATCGGATGGCTTGAAGCCCGATGTCGAGGAGCCGATGATTGCTTCGTCCGCCGCAGCCTCCGCAATCTCGGCCAGCACGGTGTGCTTTATGTCGAGGCGCTCGGGAACGCTCTCCTGGATCCAGTCGGCGCCGGCGACGGCTTCGGCGATGGTCGGCGCAAAAGTCAGGTCACCTTCCGCCGGCAAGGCCCGGTCATAGAGCGCCGGCAGGCTGCGGCGGGCCTGATCGACCACCTCGCCAATCTTGCGCTGCGCGTCCGGGGCCGGGTCGCAAACGCAGACGTCCCAGCCGTTGAGCAGGAAGCGGGCCGCCCAGCCACCGCCGATGACCCCGCCGCCGACAATCGCGGCCTTGCGATTGGACGTCATTTCGGTGCCCTCTTGGTCAGGCCAAAAGGAATTGGGAACGATCCCGTTTGGACTGAACATCACGATCAGTCTCTGTTTTCGCTGCGTTTGATTCTTGAAGTGGAGGCTTGGCAGGTTCAGTGCAAACGGCATCGCCGCGGCACTCAGGCCGGTGTCGCGAAGGAATTCGCGTCGGGAATTAACGCCGGACATTAAAGGGCTCCGATGTGGAATTCGTCATGTTCATGGTACTTGCCCAGCGGCACCAATTCGATGGGGCGCGGAACCGTTTTCGTTCGTTTATTTGCTGATGTCGGCGCGATCGTTGGCGGCAGGTCGCCCAATCGGCGACGCGACCACCATGATTTGGCTGGCCAACTCGCGGATGTTGAAGTTGTTGTCAACAAAGTGTTGACGCAGTTGATCGGCTGTACTTGTTCCGTACGCCCCGATCGATTGACCGACGAGG
>JAKSBG010000008.1 GCA_022361255.1 Verrucomicrobiales bacterium | reverse complement strand
GACCACGGCGCTGGTCTCGGGACTGCTGCCGAAAGAGTGGGGGGAAATCGAGAGGGGGATGACTGCGGAGGAGGTGCGCAGGCTGATTCCCGGCGTTATTGTGGAAAACCGGTTCAACCCGTCACAGGAGGACCAGCACATTGTCAGTAAAACGGTGGGGTTGTGGGAGTGGGCGCTCTTTGTCCGGTATGAAAACGGGAAGGTCGCCGGCTTACAGCGAGTCGTGGTCGATCCCCACCACCGCTGGTTTAAAGGGATCGACTGGATCGTGATTCGGGAGTAGCGGCTACTCTCCGCGAAAAAGAAGTTTTCGGGGCATCCCGTATTTTTCGATCCAGATCATGTAGAACACATCAGTATGGCCGGACTCGTAGTCGACGAGTTTCCAACCTTCGGCCGTGTTCAGCCAAAGCGCGACGGTATCGGAATTTCCGTCGTCGGGAAAGGTGATGACGTCTCCGTTTACATCGACCGTGTCACCCTGAAAGAGAGCCCAGTTTCGGTAGGCGTAGAGGCCTCCCTGAAACAGGATGGGCTGCTTTGCGTGCTTCTCCAGTTTGGGCCGCAGCATATCGAAGAGTTTTTTCCGGTCCGGATTCGATGTGGGGATTTCCTGTGGCTTTTTGAAAGGGGGATCATAGAGCGATCCCCAACCGGCGGACTCCGGGCCAACTTCGAGCTCTTCAGCGAAAAGGCATGGAGAGAGAAGTGCGAGAAGGGCAGTAAAAAAGAAAGAGCTTTTCATGGCGGCAGGCAGTTGTTGAGGTAGACGCGAATCTTCCGGATGCTATGCACGGGGAGTCCTGAAAAAGAAATCAACAGGGTAGATTCGTTGATCCAACAGGGTCGGGCCTGTGATCCAACAGGGTTGGGTCACGAGGCGTTTACGGGAAAATCGCTTTCTCGACTGCGTTTTGAAGGGAAGGAGTTGTGACGGCGGAAGGGGTTCCCTCCGGTGAGAATACTTTTTTCAACTCTTCGAATGTCCCCGCTGTCGGATCCGTGAATCCGACACCGGCGCTGGACGCAGCGGAGACAACGGAGTCAGCGGCACTTCCTGTTTTGATACCGTAACGGTCCGTGAAGCGGGATGCGAATTCCCCGGCAACGACATTTTCAGCTGTTCCGCGGGCAAATCCGTAAGCTGTTTCCCGTAGAAGTGAGCGGGCAAATTCGTCGGCATCGCCGGATGTTTCACACAGCTGTTCCGCTGTCGATTGGGCTTTTGCCGGATCGAAGGTTTCCCCTCCGTTTTCGATGGCATCGCCAACCTGCTGCATCATGAGGGTGGAGTAGCAATACAT
>JAKSBG010000009.1 GCA_022361255.1 Verrucomicrobiales bacterium | reverse complement strand
TTTTCCAAGGAGGGCGTTTCCGTGAACGAGCGGTTGGAGACGACCGTAAAAGGCATTTTCGCCGCCGGCGATGTCTGCTCGAAATACCAGTTTACTCACGCTGCCGATTTTCTGGCGCGAACCGTAATCGGCAATGCTCTCTTTCATGGTCGGGGAAAGGCGGGCGATCTGGTGATCCCGTGGGCGACCTATTCGGAACCGGAAGTGGGTCACGTCGGCGTGACACCCGCTGAAGCCGGGGAGAGCGGGCTTGAAATTGATACTTTCAGGCAGGATCTCGAAGGTGTGGACCGCGCGATCTTATCCGGAGAGACAAAGGGCTTCGTGAAAATTCATGTAAAAAAGGGCAGTGACCGAATTGTCGGTGCCACGGTGGTTGGGCCGAATGCAGGAGACATGATCGGAGAAATCACCCTGGCCATGACTCAGGGAATCGGGCTGGGAAAATTGAAAGATGTGATTCATCCGTATCCGACGGTCGGCGAGGCAATTCGCAAAGTGGGGGATGCCTACAATCGAACGCGTCTGACGCCGACGGTGAAGCGTTGGATGGATCGATGGTTTGCCTGGTCTCGACGGTAAGTTTCTTTTCATTGCCGGTGCCGGGCAGAGAACTCCTTCTCTCATTGTTCCGGAGCCTCGTGGAACCGGACTGAGCCAATTGGTCCGCAGATGCCGGCCATTGCCGGAATCGGTTCGAGTGCGGGGGAAACGGCTGCAGTTTCCGGGAAACGGGGGCGCTTCTACGGTGTTCCCGCTATTTGCAACTGAATAAGAATCGGTTTCGTTACACAAAAGAGGTGGTTCTTTTGTCTCCAGATAATGTTTGCGACTCAACAACTGAAATTCCCGATCCTTGGTTTCACGGTATTCTGTGCGGCGAACTTTTGCCGTGCAGACGACGCTGTCAGGAACAATCTCGAATCTTTTCTCGAGAACCATTGCTATGAATGCCATGACGATCTCACTGCAGAAGGGGATCTCGACCTCATGTCAGTCGGATTTGATTTGAAAAACCCCTCCGATTTTGCGGCATGGGATCATGTGTATGAGCGTGTCAAAAACGGGGAGATGCCGCCGGAAAAAAAGCCTCGACCAGAGACGGCGGAAGTGGCGGATTTTCTCGCGACAATTCGGAAACCTCTCCTTGCGACAGACCGGGCCTACGTAAAGGAGTTTGGCCGGGTTCACGGGAGACGTCTGACGAGGGATCAGTATGAGCAGACCCTGCATGACATGCTGGGCATTGACATTCCGCTTGCCCGCCTGCTGCCGGCTGACGACGCAGGTCACGAATTCGAAACCGTTGCAGAGAATCAGCAGCTCAGTCATTTCCATCTCGACAAGTATCTTCTCGCTGCGAATGAGGCGCTTTCCGAGGCCTTCGAACGAGCCCGCAGAGGAGACAAATCGTTCCGGAAAACCTATCGGGCGAAAGAGCTGACGCGAAAGACACCGGGGAATTATCGCGGGCCGGAGGCGCGCGACGGAAAGACGATCGCGTGGCGGATCAATCTGCAGTTCTCCGGGCGCATGCCGGCCACGACCGTTCCGGAGTCGGGCTGGTATCGGATCACAGTGAAAAATTTCAAGGGGATCAACAGAGGGAAGGATGGAGCTGTCTGGGGATCGATCCGTTCCGGAGCCTGCTACTCGAACGAGCCCATTCTCCACTATGTGGGAAGTATCGAAGCCATCGATAAAGCGCGCACGCAAAGTTTCGATGCGTGGATGGAGGAAGGTCACATGCTGGAACTCGAGCCAAATGAGGGGACTGACCGGCCTGCTCCGACAGGTGCGACTGGTGGAAATGTTTCGTTCAAGGGGCGAAATCTGGCAAAAGACGGTTTCGCCGGAATCTCCTTTGAATCGATTACCATGGAGAGAATTTACCCCTACGCTTCCGCAGGCGAAGTCCGGAAGATTCTTTACCCCGGGGTAAAATTTGAGAAGGGGAAGCCGGTCATCGATGACAAAAAAGCAGCAATCCGGAAGCTTGTCGCGCGGTTTGCGGAGCGCGCATTCCGTCGTCCTGTGACCGATGACCTGGTGAAGCCATACGCTGACCTGGCTCTCGCAAAATGGGAGAAATCGAAGTCCTTCGAAACGTCGCTCCAGGTGGGATATCGTGCGGTTCTTTGTTCACCCCGGTTTCTTGGATTCGTTGAGCCGCCGGGGCAATTGGATGGATACGCCCTCGCCTCTCGATTGAGTTACTTTCTCTGGAACAGTCTTCCGGATGAAGAACTTCTGAAACTCGCGAAAAACGGGCAGCTCGGCAAATCCGAAGTGCTGCAAAAACAGGTCGATCGAATGCTGGCTGATCAAAAGTCGAACCGCTTTGTCGAGAGCTTTACCGACCAGTGGTTAAATTTAAAAGAGATCGATTTCACCACTCCGGATCCGCGCAGATTCAAAGAATTCGATCCTGTTCTTCAGGAATCAATGGTCGATGAAACACGGGCATTCATCCGTGAACTGATACAGAGCGACCTGAGTGCGAGAAACCTGATTTCTTCCGATTTTGCGATGCTGAACTCCCGCCTGAGCACTCACTACGGGCAGATGGATGTAGACATCATTCCGGGAAAAGGATTGCAGAAAGTCACTTTGCCTGAAACGGCGAGGGGAGGGCTGGTGACTCAGGGCTCGGTATTGAAAGTAACGGCTGACGGATCGGTCACTTCCCCCATTCTTCGCGGTGTCTGGGTCAATGAGAGGATTCTCGGCCTGGAAACTCCGCCTCCTCCCCCCAACGTCCCCGCTGTTGAACCTGACATTCGCGGAGCGACAAGCATAAGGGATCAGCTTGCGAAACACAGCTCGGACGAGTCCTGCGCTTCCTGCCACGCGAAAATTGATCCCGCCGGTTTCGCTCTCGAGAATTTTGATCCGGTGGGCAAATGGAGGAGAGCCTACGGAACTTCCAAGAAGTCAGCTAAGGTGGATCCTTCCGGAGTTACCCCGGACGGGAAGAAATTTGCCGGCATCAGCCAGTGGAAAAATATTTATGCCGGCAGGCCGGAGATGCTGGCGGAATCGTTCGTGAAACAACTTCTCTCCTACGGAACCGGAGCGGAGATTCGGTTCAGCGATGAGCCGGTCGTAGAGGAAATTGTCGCTTCTGCAAAAGGAAGTGATTACGGACTCCGATCTCTCTTGCGCGCATCCATAGACAGTCCGATCTTTCGAATGAAATAACGATATGAAAAACGTTCACATCAATACTGGAGCTCACCTTTCCCGTCGCGCCGTTCTTCGCGGAGCGGGAATCGCCCTGGGACTTCCCATGCTCGACGCGATGAGTCCCGCCTTTGCGGCGTCCGCTCCTAAAGCACCGAAGCGATGGGTCGGAATCAGCCTTTCTCTCGGGCTCCACAATCCGTATCTGGTTCCCGAAGGAGAGGGGAGAAATTACAAGCCGTCGCCCTATCTCAAATCCCTTCAGGACATCCGCGATGAATTTACGGTCGTGTCCGGTTCTTCGCACCCACGCGTTACCGGTGGACACACCGCTGAAAGTTCCATTTTCTCCGCCTGTCCCAACGGTCGCGGAGGTACGACCCGGAACACGATTTCTATCGACCAACTGATGGCGAAACATCTCGGGCATGAAACCCGGTTTCCGTCACTCGTGCTCAGTACTTCGGGAGAGCGCAGCCCCTGCTACACCGAGAACGGCGCGATGGTTCCCGCTCAGAACGACCCGCGTAAGCTTTTTGCTCAACTCTTCACCGACGATTCTCCGGAATCGAAGAAGCGTGAAGCCGAATTGGTCCGTGGCGGTCAAAGCGTCATGGACATTGTCGGGGCGGAGGCAAAATCCCTGCAGCGGGAAGTCGGTGCCGGTGATCGCGAAAAACTGGACGCCTGGTTTACGAGTGTTCGCGAGCTGGAACAGCGACTCGAGGCCGATGCCGCCTGGATCAACCGCCCCAAGCCGAAAGTGAAAACCAAGGTGGATGCCGGTGATCGCAACAATGCGGCTGATTTGAAACGGGCCATGCTCGATGTCGTATTTCTTGCGCTTCAGACGGACTCGACGCGCTTTGTCACCCTGCACTGCACCCACAACACGGTGAATGCAATCGAGGGTGTGGATCAAAGCTACCACGGACTCAGTCACCACGGTCGGGATGAGGAAAAACTCGATCAACTGGCAAAAGTCGAGCAGGCCATGGTGGATACCTGGGGTGACTTTCTGCGACGGCTCAAAGGAGTGGACCAGAGCGGAACGACTTTGCTCGACGACACGATGGTTCTGCTGACTTCGAATCTCGGAAACGCTTCCTCACACGACAACAAGAACATGCCTGTTCTGTTCGGTGGAGGAGGTTTCAAGCACGGTCAGCACCTCGCTTTTAATCAGAAAGAAAACTATCCGCTTCCGAATCTGTATCTCAGTGCGATTCATCAGGCCGGTCTTGAGTTCGAACATTTCGCGACAAGCACCGGAGAAATGGATGGGCTCGCGCGAAAAGCATAACTTGCTGGCAGAATCCAGATGAGGCGGTTCGCAAAGAAAACGACAGTGGCCATCCTGTTCGTTATCTTTGCGACAAGTCAGGCGCTCCCCTGGGGAGTCGGGCACCGAACGATCACATCTGCCGCCCTGTCGGTTCAGCCGGATGACCTGCTGAAGCGCTGGGAGGTGTTGCACATCAATCCGCATCACAAAGAAGAGGCATCGGTCCGCTGGTATGTAGAAAACAAATTCTGCAGCCACCCCGACTGGGTTGACGGTCCTTCACGGGATGAGGGGGATCTTGAAGAACGCGTTCGCATCACCGGGTTCGTCTACGCGGAGAAAAACGGAAAATTTCTTCCTCCGATCACCTATGCCGGACCGGACCGCCTCAAGTGGGAGGGGCCGCGACCGAAAACCTATCACTATTTCACCCTCCAGACCGAACAGCTGAATCGCGAATTTGCCCGGAAAGGATCGAAATGGTATTTCGAGAATATTTCCCGCGCTTTCCGCAAAGGGGAAGACGTGATTGCTGCGGAATATTTCGGAGCCTTTGCACATGCGATTCAGGACCGAGTTTCCCCGTTTCACGTCTGGGACGGCTACAAGGAGGAGCGGGAGCATTTCGAGACCGGTCTCGCCGCGCACGGACTTCAAGCTGAAGATGGCAGCCGCAACGGAAACGCAATCAATACCTCACTCTTCTGGTCAGTCGGGGGGCAGGGCATGAAGGCGGACTTATCCGGCTACCGCCCGAAATCTCTGGGCGATACTCCCGAAACTGCGTCGAAAGAATTCACCGAACGCCTTTTCGCGAGCCGGGAATATGCGAAAGCGATTTACACCGACGGTGACGGCTTTGTTCACTCTCACCTTTCCGATGAATGGCGGGAGAAAGGTTCCGGTCCCGAAACAGACCACTTTCTGGGAATGGTCGCGTCGGAGAATGCGAAGCTGACTGCCGACGCGTTATTCACCGCGTTTCTTCTGTCGAAGTGATCACTCGGCCGAATTCACGGTAACGAGGGCGTCAGTGGGATTTTCGCAAAGAAGCAGTCCGCGGAACCGAAATTCCTGTGGGCGCTTGTTGGAATGAATCTGGAGACCGATGGGTGATTTTTGCAGCATGTCAGGCTCGTCGGTGAAGTCAAAGACAAGCGTGCCGTTGGCCACGAACCGGATGCGGTTTCCGATCACGAGAATCTCGATGCGGTTCCAGTCGCCTTTCTTTTCGGCTTCGATTTGCAGACCACCTTTCTGTCCAGCGGGTTCGATCCGGTTGCGACGATGCGCATCCCAGATTCCCCAGTCGTGACAGAACATCAGGAGCGGTCCCCTGAACCCAAACGGGTTGTCCCCTTTGTCGGTAAAGCGTTCGCCGAGGGCTGCGACAGCGGAGTGCATCGTGGAGTGCTCGTCCGATACCGTCTGCTTGACATCGAAAATGATCCGGAAATTGCGGTAGCTGTTCTTCGTGAACAGGTAGGTGCTGGACGGAACGACGTCTTCGTTCCTCCCGACGATGACACCCTCCTCCACCGACCAGATGGCCTCGTCCCCGTCCCAGTTTTTCAGGTCCACTCCGTTGAAAAGCGAAATCGGGTTTTCCTTTCCCACCAGCGAAGCGGCGAGGCGGGCCGTTTCGAGAGGAAGGCCGGGGCGTGTTTGGGGGCGGGTGTGGCCGACGTGACTAAGCCACGCGTCGTGAAGAATTTTCTGCCGTTTCTCGACCAAATCGTGCAGCGCAGGATCGAGTTCATCGACAGCACTTCCATCAATTCCAAGAAAGGTGAGGATTGCTTTGGAAACAAGAGTGTGGCCGTCGGCATTGATGTGGACGCCGTCATGGGAGAGCGTGTAGTCCGGTTCGGTTTTTCTCTTTTCCGTTACCGCTTCGAGAACGGGAGTTCGCAGGTCGATGACTCCCTCGACCCGGTCGCTCTGCTGCAGAATCCACTCCGAATAGGGAGCCAGCACCTCGGTGTCGTAGTTCTCGTAAATTTCGAACCAGGCGTATTTCCCGGCTCCGGCGGGTTTCAGTTTTCCTTTGGCCCGCAGTGGCTCGGGATCGAAGGGCGGAGGAGTCATCAGAACGAGCTTGGCACCTGAGGCGTGAACTTTCTCGATGATGGCGCGGATCCCTTCCCGGTAAGCCTGGAACCGTTCTTCGCTGAAGGGATGGTAGATCCCGTCGTTCATCCCGTAGCAGGCGAAAACGAGATCCGGCCGGGTGATCTGCAGCGCATTGTCGATGCGGTCGTGAACATTGGGGCGGGGAAAGGGGTGGTCCGGTTCTGAAAGGCCGGTGCAGGTCTCGCTGGGGAGACCGAGATTGATGAGTTCCGCGTCGATTCCCTTCGATTGAAGAACTGCATCCAGATCGGATACGAAGTGCCCGGCATGAGTGATGGAATCCCCCAGGAACAGGACGGTTCCCTCCATTACGATCGGCTCCCCGGCATTTTTCCCGGAAGCAGATTCTTCCGGTGGAGCCGAACAGGAAGCCCCGATCAGAGAGAGAAGAGGAAACAAAAACCACGCATTCTTCATGACAAAGTTTTCTCACAAATCCCCCGCCCGGAAAATGGCAGAAATGGCGGGAATCCGTCTCGCCCGTTGGTGTGAGATCGTTACAGTAAGCGGGTGACAGCTATGACCCGATTTTCAGTTCTTTGGCTCCTCCTTGCATCCGGCACGGCGCTCCTGCCGGCAGACGACTTCCCCGAAGCTTACAACAGCGAGCCTGACAAAACCGCGAATCCACCGAGCCCGGAGGAAGCGGTGAAACTGTTCGATCTCCCCGATGGGTTTTCGGTAAACCTCTACGCCGCCGAACCGGAGGTGCAGAACCCGATCGCCATGGCATGGGATCAGAAAGGGCGCATGTGGGTGGCGGAAAATTACACCTACGCCGAGCGGACGACGCGCTTTGACATGAGTCTTCGCGACCGGGTTCTGATTCTTTCCGACACCGACAATGATGGGATCGCGGACGAGAGGGCGGTTTTCACTGACAAAGTGCAAATGCTCACCAGTGTTGAAGTCGGGCGGGGCGGGGTCTGGCTGATGTGTCCCCCGCAGCTGCTCTTTATCCCGGATGAAGATGGCGACGATGTTCCCGACTCCGAACCCGTTGTGAAACTCGACGGGTTCACTGTCGCGCAAAGCAATTATCACAACTTCGCGAACGGCTTGCGCTGGGGGCCGGACGGATGGCTCTACGGACGCGTCGGCCATTCCTGCCCCGGAAAAGTGGGTATACCGGGGACTTCCGATGAAGAGCGTATCCCTATCAAAGGAGGTGTCTGGCGATATCATCCCGAGCGCGAGGTCTTCGAAATGCTCACACATGGAACGACAAATCCCTGGGGGCATGACTGGGATCGCAACGGCGAGCTTTTCTTCATCAATACGGTGAACGGACACCTCTGGCACGGGATCACCGGAGCGCATTTTACCGAGAGCTTCGGAGCGGATCCGAATCCTTATGTGTATGAGCGGATCGACACGCACGCCGATCACTATCATTACGACAGGGGAGGAAAATGGTCCGAGTCACGGGACGGCGCGGCCAACGAATTTGGAGGCGGCCACGCTCACATCGGCATGATGATTTATCAGGACGACCGCTGGCCCGAAAGATTTCACGACCGGCTGTTCACTCTGAATATGCACGGTCGGCGTACGAACGTGGAGCGGCTCGATCGGGAGGGAAGCGGATTCGTGGGGCGGCACGAACCGGATGTTTTCCTGATGGGGGACGAATGGTTTCGCGGCATCGATATCCAGCCCGGCCCGGATGGTGCGGTCTACCTTCTGGACTGGAGCGACACCGGAGAGTGCCACGAGCATACCGGTGTGCACCGGACGAGTGGCCGGATTTACCGGGTGGATTACGGCGAGAAGGAAAACGCAGTCCGGAACAAAGTGGATGAGTTTCTTCCCATGCATCTCTCCGGAATGGACAGCTCTGATCCGTGGTTCGACCGGCAGATATGGGCGCGGGGATTGTCACCCGGCGAGCACCGGAAGTGGCGGCCTACCCTCCTTTCCACTGCAGCTTCCACGGAGGAGCCGACTGCCCGCAGGCTACGGGCGCTGTGGTTGCTGACCGCTGGCGGCGGGAGTTTGCCGAACTGGAGTAATCTCATCACCGATGCCGATGAGGCCATTCGCACGTGGACGATTCGCCTTCTCGTCGATGAGCAACCACTCGACACGATCGTGGGACCGCGCCCGTCGAACCTGCCCAATCCGCTTCCGGAAGAGCAGTTTACTGCATTCCTTGTCCGTGCCGAAAAAGATGACTCCGGTCTCGTTCGCCTTGCTCTGGCTTCAGCTCTGCAGCGTCTTCCGCTATCTCAACGTGCTGCGCTGGGAAAAGCCCTCGCTGCCCGCGCCGAAGATGCTGACGATCACAACCTGCCGGAGATGGTGTGGTATGGCATCAGCCCTCTCGCCGGGGCCCAACCGGAAGCTCTTGTAAGAATCGCTGCGATCACGGAGTGGCCTGATTTGCTTCGCTGGATCGCGCGGAGTCTTGCTGCTCAGATCGAAGCAAAGCCTGAGCCGCTCGATGCCCTGCTTTCCCATGCGGCTGCGACGGCCCCATCCATTCAGGTCTCTATCTTGAGCGGGGTGGACGAAGGACTCCAGGGGTGGCGCAAAGCCCCGAAGCCGAAAACCTGGGACAAGGTTGTTGCCGCAGGCGGCGGGGGAGAAAAAACCGGGAAACTGATACAGGACCTCAGTCTGCTGTTCGGTGACGGCCGTGCGCTCGATCAGATCAAAAAAACGGCGCTCGACAAGGACGCGGATATGGCGATGCGCAAGGCGGCTCTCGAAACTCTCATCGAAAACAAACCCGACGATCTCCGCGACATCTGCGAGTCTCTGCTCGGGGAACGGATCATCAATGTGGTTGCCGTGAAAGGACTCGTTCTTTTCGACGACCCCGTCCTCGGCAAGTCGCTCGCGAAACAATACCGGCGCTTTTATCCGGCGGAAAAACCTTCCGTGATGGGGGCGCTCGTCAGCCGTCCGGAGTGGGCGTCTTCGATGCTTGATGAAATGAAAGCCGGGCGCATTCCGAGGACCGACTTGTCTGCGTTTCAGGCCCGTCAAATTCTCGCCTTTGAGGAGGAAGGTCTTTCGAAAAAGCTCAGTGCCGTGTGGGGCGAAATCCGCAGCTCATCAGACGACAAACGCAAATTGATCGAAGAATGGACGGAAAAACTCACTCCGGAAAAACTGGAGCAGGCCGACCTTGGCAAAGGACGTCAGCTCTACGCGGCCATTTGCGGAGCCTGCCACATGATGTATGGCGAAGGCGGAAAAATCGGCCCTGACCTGACCGGTTCGGGGCGCTCGGATCTCGGGTATTTGCTGGAAAACATTCTCGACCCCGGCGCGGTAGTTTCTGCTGACTACCAGATGAGCCTGATCGAGCTGAAAGACGGCCGTCTCCTCAGTGGAGTCGTTGCGGCGGAAAGTGAAAAGACCCTGACATTGCGACAACTCGCAGCAGAGGAGGTGGTCGAAAAATCCCAAATTGCGAGGCGCGAAGTTTCTACTGCCTCGATGATGCCCGAGGGATTGCTACTGCCGTTTACCGGAGAGCAGGTCCGGGATCTCATCGCCTATTTGAAGCATCCCGTTCAAGTGCCTCTGCCGGAATAGGGCAGGGGGAACCGGATCGATTTCGGAAAAAAAGAGGAAGGATTGTAAGGAATAGCAGACAAATCTGTCTGTATAGGGTGACAACACAGTATTTCTTATGAAACCAATCGAACTTACCTCCTCCAATTTTGAAGAAACCGTTCAGAATACCGACCTCCCCGTGCTCGTGGATTTTCATGCGACATGGTGTGGACCTTGCAAAATGCTCTCACCCATCGTCGATCAGGTCGCCGAAGCGAAAGACGGTCAGGCCGTCGTCGCCAAAGTCGACATTGATGAAGCCCGCGACATCGCGCAGAAATTCCAGATCACATCCGTGCCGACCCTGATGGTATTCCACAAGGGTGAAGTCGTCACCACGAAGCGCGGCGTTCAGAGCAAAGCCAACATCGAAGCCATGCTCGACGCAGCCGCAGCGACTGCATAAACACTCTCAACTCCCCATCAAAGAAAGCGTCGCCCGGTTACCGGACGGCGCTTTTTTTTGTGTGCCGGAAAACAACTACTTGGGAGAATTAGGGGAG
The DNA here is from genome assembly GCA_022361255.1 of Verrucomicrobiales bacterium. Classification (GTDB taxonomy): domain Bacteria; phylum Verrucomicrobiota; class Verrucomicrobiia; order Verrucomicrobiales; family DEV007; genus Arctic95D-9. The sequence continues at coordinate 13,094 of JAKSBG010000009.1, read as the reverse complement.
CGGGTTGTTTTCCATTTTGTATTTGCTAAACCTTTCCACGAGTTTCTCCCAGTCGTCCTCGCCATACCAAACCCGATCAATTTGCCATCTGGCGGGAACGCCGCGATCTCGATGAAATATAATGACTTTCTCCTCCTCAATAATGAGTCTTTCTAACGTTTCCCTATCCACTATTTTCAACACCTGTTCTTCCTTACTCACAACGATTTGATCTTCTGAATCGAGAAATCGAATTGTAGCGTCCCGCCATCGGCTCTTATACGTTTCCCACACTCGTGGACCGAAAATTGCCAACGCGGGTAAAATGGCAATCCAGCCAAACTTTGGAAATATTGCCACTGGTAGGATTGAAAGGTAAATGAGACCAATCGGGCCTTTCAATTTGGGAAAGATGCCCGGATCGAGATCATTAGGCGGGTAGGGAAAGGAATCAGCCATTTCATCTGGAAAATTGAGTGACATGGAGTTTGCCCAATGATGCCAGGAAGAAATTGATCATACGACATTTTCTGAGGGCTGTGAGATCTTGGCATCACGTGGAATACCATTTTCCTAAAATCGCTACACAAACAGAACCCTGTTTAGTATTTCACTCAACACTGTTTGGTTCGGGAAGAAACAGGGTATCGATTGGATTGGTCGGATTTTCCAACCGTAGCTACGTGGAGAGGCTGATTCTCCCCATTGTTGAATTACTCTTCAGCTCTTTTTGCAGAACTACGTTGGGCATTTTTCAATTTATGCTTTGTGCGCCTGTTAAATTCGGCCAGTTCACTCCTATAACGCTTCAGAGCGACACATGGTTCATCGTGAGCATAAGATAGTCGTTCGCGCTCTCGCCTTTTGGAGTGTGGTAGCGACATCAGGAATTCAGTCTGCTCGACGGAAGGGAGCATGCTGCATGCTGAAATCAGTTTTTCCTTTGAACTGTCATCTCCACTTATCCACAGACAAATGGGGAAGTTTTCCGCGTATTGGGCAATCTCAACTAATTCCGAAATTGTTTTCTGCAAACTCTCACCATTCAACGGGAAAATTTCCGATAGTTCGTCAAAGCCCCTGTAGAGATGAGCAGCCAAGTTTAAAAGATGCGTTCGAACTACTGAAGATTTTTCGGAGCAGATTGAATCGCGACACGGAAAAAATTCATAGTGAAGCCAGTACCATGAGTCTTCGAAAAGTAGTCGAACGCTTCGATGTTCGATCAAGTCACCAATCTTCAAGCACATCCCGTCGAAATCACGATTCATAAAAAATAGTCGAGACATGGTTCTGAAGAATGGGTGAGAGTGATTCAGGGGGCGACGGAAGAATGACCTAAGAAGCGCCAGCTTCTCAACATGTGTTTTTAGGAAGCTCTTATGATTACTTTGAAGATCCTCTTTTGTTCAGCGAAGTAGAGGTTCAGATTTAGCTTACAAAGGGCACTATATTTCAAGTTATTATAAGCGGAAAAGGCTTCGTCCTATGACTTGGGAGTTTTGATTGGCGAGCGGTCTCCTGCCCTCATTTGATATGCGAGGCCGGTAAATCCAGCAAATTCAAAGATCGACATTTTCCGCCGCCGGATCTACAAAATCCGCACTATGAAACGACGTCACTTTCTTCAGACCACTCTGGCTTCGGCCATCGGGATTCCGGCTTTCGCGTTGGATGCGAACAATCCCTACCGGAAAAATATCGGCATTCAGCTCTACACCTTGCGGAATCAGATCAAAGAAGATCTTTCGGGAACGATCAAGGCCGTGGCGGAGGCCGGTTATCAGCAGGTCGAGCCGTATGGGTTTCCTGACGCGGGGGAATTGATCGCCGCGGCGAAGGACAACGGCATGGCCGTGAATTCCTCCCATTTCGCGTGGGAGTCGGTTACAGACCCGGAGAAGGAAGGCGTTCCGAAATTCACCGACATTCTTGAAAAGGCAAAAGACGCCGGGCTTTCCCACCTCGTGATTCCCTACGTTCACGGTCACAACCGCAAGGACGGGGATGGCTACCTGACTCTGGCGGAACGGATGAATGTCGCGGCGCTCGAGGCAAAATCGGCGGGGATCCAGTTGTCCTATCACAACCACGCCTTCGAGTTTGAGCCGCTGGAGGGAGGATACTCCGGCTTCGATATTTTCATGAAGGAATTCGTGCCCGAGATGCACTTTGAAGTGGATGTATTCTGGATCAAGGTCGGCGGAAAAGATCCGGCGGAACTGATCCGGAGGCTCGAGGGAAGAGTTTCGCAGCTGCATCTCAAGGATTTGGAGAAAGGAACAAAAGTGCCGAACTACGGAAAACTTCCGAATGAGGCATTCAAGGAGCTCGGAAACGGGATGATTCCGATGGAGCCGATCATCGAGGCGGCGGCCGATGCCGGGGTCGTGCATTGTCACGTCGAGCAGGATCAGTCGCCCGATCCGGTCGCGAGCATCCAGCAGAGCTTGAAGCATTTGCAGTCGCTCTAATCCGGTTATCTGTTGCCCTCTCCTGTTCCCGCGATCTCGTCATCGTCGGGCGGGCTCAGATTGGGTAGGGTTTTCTCATGGCCTTCCGATTCCTTCTCGCTGCCGCATTCTTCGCGATCGGTCTTCCTGTCTTTTCCGCTGACTGGAGCCTGAAGAGTCCGCGGCCGGAGCTTGCCGTGGAAGGCTCCGTCGAAGGTGACGGCAGCCTGATTCTGAAAAGTCCTGACGAAGAAGGGCTGAACGGTTTCTGGGAAAAACAGTTCCCGGTTGAGGGGGGAAGCTGGGTGCGTTTCTCGGCGGAGCGGTTCGCGACGGATGTGGAACACGAGCGGCGGTCCTGCGTCGTTCGCATCGAGTGGTACGGGGAAAACGGGCGGCGGGTGAAAAGTCCGCATCCGACCAATCCTGCCTATCGGGGGGCGGAGACGACTGCGGCGCAGCCGGACTATCCGGGAGATGGAGGAGTAGGTGCTGATGGCGGAGTGATGGTGTCGGATACCTATCCGGTCCCGGAGGATGCGACCTACGCCGTCGTGCAACTCCATCTGCGTTGGGCGCCGGGAGGAAAAGTCGTGTGGAAGGATGTGACTTTTGAAAAGGCCGATGCGCCGGCGCCGAGAAAGGTCACGCTGGCGGCAGTCCATACGCAGCTGTCGGGAAGCGGACGGACCGTTGCCGAAAACCGGGAGCTGTTGCGTCCGTTGATCGATGATGCGGCGGCCCGGGGAGCCGACCTGATTGTTCTTCCCGAGCTGCTCACCTGCAAGGGGGTGACACACGACTATGCTTCCGTCGCTGAGGCGGTTCCCGGGCCGACGACGGAATATTTCGGCAGCCTCGCAAAGCAACACGATTGCTACATCGTCGCGGGACTTCCCGAGAAATCGGGCGACCTTGTCTACAATGTTGCGGTTTTGGTAGGACCTGACGGAAAGGTTGTCGGGAAATACCGCAAGGTCACATTGCCGCGTGAGGAGATTGCGCGGGGGATTGCTCCGGGCGACGAGTATCCGGTTTTCGAAACCCGTTTCGGAAAGGTCGGCCTGATGATCTGCTACGACGTGTTTTTCCCCGAAGTCGCACGCGAGCTCGCGATGAACGGAGCGGAGGTCATTGCCCTGCCGATCTGGGGTGGAAACCCCATGCTTGCTGCGGCGAGGTGCGCGGAGAACGGTGTTTTTCTGGTTTCTTCGACCTATACCAATCACGAATACAACTGGATGAAATCCGCCATCTGGGATCGGGAAGGGGACCGCATCGAAACGGCGAATGAGTGGGAGTCGGTAGTCGTGACGGAAGTTGATCTATCGAAACCGACCTACTGGGACGGGCTGGGTGACTTTCAGTCACGTATCGCGAGAGAGGCTCCGGTGAGAAAAGCAGAGTAGTCGATGATTTTGGGCCTGTTTCGGGGTATGGCTGAGTTATGGCGATGAAGCAACTCGGCCGGGCTCTGCGCCGGTGGTTTAATCATGACGGTCCCGGACAGGCGGCTGCGGTGTCTTTCTACGCGATTTTCGCGATGGCTCCTCTTCTCGTTTTCGGTGTCGTTGTTTCCTCGAAAACACTGGGGCCGGAAAAGGCGAGGATCGCAGCAATTAACTGGCTGTCGGATATGGTTCCGGGCGAGGCGGCGGAATCCCTCGTCTCTGTGGTTCAGATGAAATTGTTCGCCGAAGGTGCCTGGTGGTCGAATCTGTTGTCCGGATTCATTTTGATCTGGGCGGTTTCTCTTGTCTTCGTCAGACTCATCAACGGAACCCGGAACCTTTTCGACCGAAAGCCGGAGACATTGGGTGGATTGCTGCGGAGAAATCTTTTCGGCCGGCTCTTTGCGCTGCTTTTTGCGATTCTTGCGGGAGCGTTGATCTGCGGGCTTTTTATCGGCTCATCGCTGGCAGCGCCCTTGATTCGCGAATGGAACATCGGGACAAAAGGGGCGCTCAGTGGACTGAATGCAGTGGTCCTTTCGCTGGGCAGTGTGGGGCTTTTTGCGATCTCCTCTCGAAAACGACCGAACCCCCGGGCTTTGGCTGCTTCCGGGATTTTTCTCCTCCTCGCGTTTCTGGCGGGACGGGCGCTGTTTCAATATTACATCACCCGCAGTCCGGTCGCCTCAGCCTACGGAGTCGCAAGTTCACTGGTGGTGTTTCTGCTCTGGATCTATTACCTGAGCTGCGGTTTTTTCATCGGTGCTGCAATCTGCGCGGAGGTAAATGAGGAAGCGCGAAAGACCGGGAGACGAGCCGGATGAGGTCCCGGAGGAAGCGGTCGATCGACTGTTTCAGGACTGTTGACTATCGGCTCATGTTATTCGCTAATGGTAGCGAAGCTTTTACGAAAAAGATTGCAATTATGATAATTGAGAATCAGAATAGAGAGAAACACTCTGATTCTCATGAAACGCAGCATCCGCATTTTTCTCTTCGTCGCTCTGTTTGTCGTCAGTATTTCCGTTTCCCGGGCCGATTTTGATGCGTTGGCAGGGCAGACGCAGCGGAACACGCTGCATGACCTCCTCGGGCGGGTCACTTACATCCCTGTTCCTCCACAGAAAGACCTCGTCAAGCTGAGCCGGATTCAGGAAGAGCTCCTCGTATTCGAGCGGAGAATGAACGGCGAGGGGCTACCGCCGGTTTTCGAAAAAGCCTTTTCCGTTTTCTACTGTGCGGTGCGCGACGCCATCGTCGAAGAGCGGATCGATGATGCTTACGGTCAGGATCTCCTCTCGGTGCATCGGCAGCTGTTGGAGCGCACTCACCTCTGGCAGGCGCAGCGAAATCCGGATCCGGAATTTGGGAAAGAAATGCTGAGAAACCTGCTGCATTTTGTCCGGGAACTTGATGCGAACTCGCGGAAAGAATCGGAGATTTCCTACTCGGAAAAGACCCCCCTGATCAATGGCTACCAGGTTTGGCTGGGCGAGCTGATCGCCTGGGGTTGCGAATGCAACGGATTGAATGCCGGCCTCGTTTCCCGGCTCCGGGTACAGGCGAGAAACCTGGAACACTTTGAGGAAATCTACAAACGCGACGGGCATCTCTGCCCGAACGAGAGAGATCACCTCCACAAGCAGCTCCTGCGGGTGTCAGAGGAAACGTTCAAAATCCTGCGACGGACCTATTGAGACCGGCGGAAGGGCGCGCCTACTTCACCGAGCGCTTGTAATTCCCGTCCATCGTGATCCGCAGACCGATTTCATCCCGGCCTTTGGTTTGCGCCGGAAACGGCTTGTTCCAGAGGATTTCCCAGTAGGCGGGATCACCACTGATACCACCGCCCTTCTTGTAGTTGATCTGCTCGATAAAGACCGTTCCCTGGAGCCCCCGCGATTCCAGATCTGCCTGAGCGATCTCTGCGGCCTGCCGGGCGAGCATGGCCGGCGGGTTTGCGAGAGCGAGAGTAGTGAAAGAAAGAAGAAGCGCGGTCGCGAAAAGTAGAGTTCTCATAGCGCGAAAGTAACGGTCAGGGCAGCGGGAGTCAATCAACGAGGTGTCCAGCGATGTCACCTCGTCATTTCTGAAACCTGAACGGTTTGGGCCGGTCCCGTCGCAAAGCCGGACTTGCGATTTTCTCTCCATCCCGCTATCGCTTTCCCCATGAGCGACTCTCTTACTCAATTTGCACTGAAAAGCGGCGACCAGTTTCCCTCCATCGGTTTGGGGACGTGGAAGATTCCGGACGAAGTTCTTCCCACTCTCATTCCGGAAGCGGTAGCGGCGGGATACCGACACTTCGACTGTGCCTGTGACTACGGAAACGAAACCGCTGTCGGGGAGGGGTTGAAAAAAGCCGTCGATGCCGGCACTTCGCGCGACGATCTCTGGATCACGTCGAAGCTCTGGAACACCTTTCACCATCCGGATCACGTTCGCATGGCCTGTGAAAAGTCTCTCTCCGATCTGGGCCTCGATGTTCTCGATCTGTATTTGATCCACTTTCCTGTCACGCTCGCGTATGTCCCGATTGAGGAACGTTATCCGCCGGGTTGGTTCTTTGATCCGGAAGCGGAGAACCCGGCCATGAAGCATGTCAAAGTTCCCTACGCCGACACCTGGGGGGCGATGGAGGAGCTCGTCGACGCCGGTCTCGTGAAAAATATCGGTGTCTGCAATCTCGGCACCGCGTCGATTCGCGATCTGCTCTCCTATGCGCGGATTCATCCGGCTGTAAACCAGGTGGAAATGCACCCCTACCTCACCCAGCAGAATCTTTTGCGTTTCTGTCAGGAGAATGAAATCGTCACGACGGCGTTTTCTCCTTTTGGAGCGAGTTCCTACGTCGGCCTCGACATGGCCGAGGACAGCGAGCGACTTTTCGACGATCCTGACATTCAGAAAATTGCCGAAGGCTATGGAAAGTCGGTTGGGCAAATCGCGCTTCGCTGGGCGGTTCAACGGGGGACGGTAGCCATTCCGAAAACGCAGACAGCGTCTCATTTGAAAGAGAATATCGAGATCTTCGACTTCGAGCTTTCTGATAGCGATATGCTCGCGATTGATTCGATGAATCGGGATCGTCGTTTCAACGACCCGGCCGAATTCGGGGAAGCGGCTTTCAATACCTTTTATCCGATCTTTGACTGATTGCGATTTTGAGATTCTTCCGCCGATTGAACAGAATTCTGACCCATCTACCGGCTCCAGGGGCGCTGGTAGTGGGTTATCTTTTCTACATTCTGATCGTATGGATGCTTCTTTGTTTGCCTTTCACCTATACAGGGGAAAGCCCCGGTTTTTTAAATCACTTGTTTATCGCAGTATCGGCAGTCAGTACAACCGGGCTCGCAACTGTTAGCACTTCGGACACATACAATTTCTTCGGTGAACTGGTTATCCTGATTGGTATTCAAGCGGGTGGGCTTGGATATATGACGATCGGATCGTTCCTGCTTCTGGCATCACGTAGCAATCTGTCTCCTACCCGGGTGCGACTGGGACGAAGTGTCTTCGGCCTGCCTGCTTCCTTTCATCTTCCGACCTTCGTGAGAAGGATCGTCATTTACACGGTGGCATTGGAAGCGGCAGGAGCCATATTACTCTGGTGGTATTTCAGGGATGCCGAAGATGTTGAGAACCCACTTTGGAGCGGAGTATTTCATTCCGTATCAGCCTTTTGTACTGCAGGATTTTCTCTGTTCGGCGACAGTCTTGAGGGATTCCGCGGGCATCTAGGAATCAATATCGTGATAAGCTTGTTGAGCCTCTCCGGGGCAATCGGGTTTCTCGTGGTAAACGACCTTTTCGATTTCGTTCGTCGAAAGAAAAAGAGTTTTACGCTGACCTCCAAGATCATTCTTGTTTCTACATTCGGAATGACTCTCTTCGGAGCTCTGGGTCTCTATTTGTTCGAACCGTCAATTCGCGAACTTGGAGCAGAGGAGCGAATTCTCGCTTCGTGGTTTCAGTCAATGACATCTCTCACCACGGTTGGTTTCAACACCCACGCAATCAGCGCGCTCAGCCCTGCTGTTGTTTTGTTGGTAACGATGTTAATGATTTTGGGAGCTTCCCCCTGCGGGACGGGAGGTGGATTGAAATCAACGACATGGTCGGCGGGATTCGCGGTTCTGATCAGTTCATTGCGGAATCGCAGTGATGTGATGCTTTTCGGTAAAGCGATTCCACAGGGGCGATTGCTGGCTGCATTCGCAGCTATCGTTCTTTACGTGATTTGCTTCACAGTGGGTGGCTTCCTGCTCCTCGTTTGTGAACCTGGCATCGTCTATGAAGACCTGCTTTTTGAGCAAGCATCAGCTTTGGGAACAGTGGGGATTTCACGTGGAATTACCGGAGATCTCGGAGCACCTGCGAAGTGGATTGTGATTGTCACGATGTTCCTCGGGCGGACGGGTCCGGTTACTATCGGCGTCGCTTTAGCTGCCCTCCTGAAGTCTGCAGGAGAACTGGATGGGCAGACGATGGAAGAGGATGTGATTGTGTGAATCGACCTGACAAAAATGAGATTATTTGGTTTGATGTTTATGGGTTTCCTAGCCGGGAATCTTATCGCGGTAGAAAAGCCCAACGTCATTTTCATGATGGCGGACGACATGGGGATGGGGGACACGAGCGCCTACCAGGATTTCACCGGCAATGCCGATGACGTTCAGGTTCATACTCCGAATATGGAGCGCCTCGCGCGGATGGGTGTTCGGTTCACCGATGCGCACACTCCCTCCTCGCGTTGCTCGCCGACCCGTTACGGTTTGCTGACCGGACGCTATCCCTGGCGGAACAGGCTCAAGCACTGGGTTTTGTTCGGCAGCCAGGGCGACCCCATGATTGAGCGGGATCGTCCCACGCTGGCGACGATGTTTCACGATGAAGGCTACGGAACTGCCGTGGTCGGCAAGTGGCATGTCGGCCTTCGCTACCGGAATCCGGATGGCAAACCGGCGGCGGGCTGGGAGGACGCGGACCTGACAAAGCCACTCTTCGACGGACCGGCGGACCACGGGTTTGATTTTGTCAGGGTGACATCCCGTTCGCACGGGACATCCGGTCCTGATCCCTCGGGAAAAGGAAGGAAGAAAAACGGTCCCGCTCAGACGGTCGGTCCCGGGCACATTCACGGGAGCGATCTGGTCAGTGCGACCGGTAACGGCAAGGAGCTTGTTTCAGAAGGGGGGAACGCCTACATCCTCTCGCGGCTGGGAGGGCGTCACTCGGACCTCGCGATGGACTACCTTTCCTCCCATCTCAGCGGGGAAGCCAATGCGGAGAAACCGTTTTTTCTCTACTATCCTTCCCCCTCGAATCACTCCCCCTACACGCCGGACGAAATGATCGGGGACAAACCGAGCCGGGGCGCCGCGAGAACGAAGGCGGGCGAGCCGATGGACCTGCGCCATGACTTCATCTACGAAAACGATCTCATTCTCGGTCGTTTTCTCGACTGGCTGGAGAACAATGAAGATCCGAGGCATCCCGGGAAGAAATTGATTGAGACCACCGTGGTTGTTTTCACCTCCGACAACGGAGCGGAAAAAAACAGCGACGTCGCGACGGGGCCGTTTCGCAGCCACAAAGGTTCGACCTACGAGGGAGGGCACCGCGTTCCGTTTTTGGTGTCGTGGGGTGCCGGTGGGATCGGTGACGGGGACTCGGGAACACCGGGGGAAACCAACGAAAGCCTTCTCTGCCTCACAGACATGTTCGCCACCTTTGCGGAACTGATCGGGAGCGATCTTCCGGATCCGCTCGCCGGTGAGAAGGGGGCGGAGGACAGTTTCAGTGTGCTCGACGCATGGCGCGGAGAAACGGTCGGGCAGCGTCCCCCCGTTTTTGCTCATGACCACAAAGAGGCAAAGGATGACCCCGCTGTGGCCGCCTTCCGGATGGATGACCCGGTGGTGAACGGAGAAAAAGTTCCGGGCAACTGGAAGATCTTTTTTGATGCGTCGCTCCTCAGGTCGGGAAAAGCAAATCCCGTGGAACTCTATGAGCTGGAGACTGACCCTATCGAAAAAGTGAACCGAATCGCCGAGACGGATTTGCAGCCCCTGATCCGTGAGCTTTCCCGTCACGCTCTGCTCCATCGCAACGTGGGCGGCCATCGTCTCGCTGCCGCGAAATGGGGGAAACGCGAGCAGTATGATTTCTCAGCAAAAGAGGGGGAGCAGCCTTCGGTCACGATTCGCGAGACGGCAGTTTCGGCGGAACTCGAAACGGTTTCGGTCCGTGTCGATCTTTCCGGAGGTCAGCCGCATTTTAATCCGCGCGGCATGGGGATTTCCACCGGGAAAACCAGACAGGTCGATGATGGCGAGGTTTTGACCCTGACATTCGACAAAAACGTCGTTGTCGAAAACGTGGAGATCGTCGCAGGGAACGGACAATGCGGCGGTTTCTACCGAATTGGCGACAATGCCCCCAACGCGATCTATTGCATCGACGGGGATATCGACGAGAAAGATCAGTCCGGCGTTCTCAGTGACATTGGTGTCGTCAGGACGGGGGAGACGCTTATTCTTTCGAGCGCCCCGCACCTTGGATCGGAAACTCCGGGGCGCTGGCGCTTGAAAGGGATTTCGCTGCGGGTGCTTTCCGACGATTAGACTCGATTTAATGCGGCAAGAGTAGCCCGTCGGGAGCGCAGCTGGCTCTTGCGTTTGCGGAGCTTCTTTTTGATTTTCTTCACCTTCTTGCGATTCCTGGGAGTCCTGGCACGCTTAAACTTTTTCTTCGCCCGCTTGAGCTTCTTCTTCTCGCGTTTGATCTTTTTAAGGAGTGCCCTGATCTGTGATTCTGTTGCAGCAATTTGCGGGAGTCGGTCCACGAAAGCATCTGTCAGGAAAAACTCCGTTATTTCCTGATCATGTGCCTCGCCTCCGTTGTACCCCGGATTGTTTGTATTTCGAGTGGTAGCCCGAACGAGAAACTTGGTGTCTGCTGCGAGGAGGAGATCATCGAGAACCCATTTTCCTTCGCCATCCCTCGAAGGGGGATCAAGAGGCTGCCAGGTCATGCCGTTGTCTTCGGAAAGCGAAAAGCTGACATCACTGACTTCCGAAGCAGAACCTCCGCGGAACCATTCCAGTCTCGTCCCTGCTCCGGCGGGGGTCAGGACGGAGAAAGAAGCTTCGTTGCTGAGTCTCGCCAACCGGATTCGCGATTCTCCACCCAGCGTCGTGTAGCTGCCCCCGACGATGATTTTACCGTTCCGGTCGAGAGCGAGGGCATTGACGACTGCATTGACACTGATGTCGATCGAGGTATCGAGTGTTCCGTCTGAATGGAGCCGCACGAAGTTTTCTTTGGAGACTCCTCCCACTGTTTCGTCGTATTCCCCGCCTACGATGATCTTCCCGTTGGCCTGGACTGCGATGCAGGTCACGAAATCATTGCTACTCATCCCCGCGTCCATATCGGCATTAAATGTGGAATCGATCGTTCCGTCGGAATGGAGGCGTGCCAGGATTCCGGTCGGTTCGCCCGCGACGTGAGTGAAGAGTCCCCCGACCAGAATCTTTCCATCAGGCAGGACATAGAGGGCATACACATGTGCGATTCCCGATGGCAGGGTGGCGACGCCGGGATCAAAGCTGGTATCGACTGATCCATCCGGAAGAAATTTCGCGATGCCCGCGCGGGAATGAGTGCCGGAGGCGGTGGAAAATTCTCCCCCTGCGAGAATATTTCCTTCCTGATCCAGTGCGAGAGTGCGAACGACACCATTGGTTGTCCCTGTAAACGTGTTGTCAATTGATCCATCCGAATTCAGCCGCACGAGGTGGTCCCGCGGGGCACCGCCCATTTTTGTGAAAGATCCTCCCACCAGAATTTTCCCGTCTTCCTGAACAAGAATTGCGAAAATTGTTCCTTCAATCTCGCCCGCGTCGAAGCTCAGGTCGACCGTGCCGTCCGCATTGAGCCGGGCGAGTTTTTTGCGGTTCATGGGGCCGGAAACGACGCCTGCAATGTTGTTGAAAGCACCCCCCATCAGGATTTTGCCATCCGGCTGGAGCGCGAGCGTCGTGACTCCGCCGCCGGCATTGGGATCGAAACTTGTGTCGAGAGAGCCGTCGGCATGAAAGCGGGCGATGCGGTTTCTTGTTGTCAGCGCAGTGCTGGTAAACGATCCCCCGAGAACAAATTTCCCATCCGGCTGGACGATGATTGACGAAACAGCGCCGTTCGCTGTCACTTCGAGAGTGGTGTCAACGACCCCTTCTCTCGTGATGCGCGCGAAATTGTCGATCGAGACTCCGCCTGCGGTTGCAAAACTGCCTCCTGCGAGAACTCTTCCGGCGCCGTCCAGAGCAAGATGATGCACGGTGCCTTCCGCCTCCGGGAAATCGGATACGACAAGATCATCCCGATCAATGCGGGCAAGCCCGTCGCGGAGCACTCCGTCAAATTCTGAGAAAGAGCCTCCGATCACGGTAGTTCCGTCGAGCAGATGCAGAATCGTGTGGACGGTGCCGTCGCCTGCTCCCCGATCGAATGAATCGGCATTCCCGTCTTTATCGAGTCGAGCGACCCTTTCCCGCGCTTCTCCTCCTATCATGGTAAACGTGCCGCCGACCCATATCGACTGGTCCGGTTCGATATCCAGACAGAAAACAGATCCGCCGCTCGCGTTGGGATCAAAGCCGGCATCGACAGAGCCGTTCGTACTCAGCCGGGCGATTCGGTTCCGGGGAGCACCTGCGATGATTGAAAATTCACCGCCGACCAGAATATTGCCGTCACCGTCGAGGATGATGGACCGCACCCTTGCGTTGGAGTTGGGATTGAACGAGGTATCGACAGTTCCGTTGGCATTCAGTCTGGCGATTCGGTTTCTGGGAATGCCTCCGACAGTGGAAAACGTTCCCCCGATGAGAATTTTCCCGTCGGATTGAACCGCGATGGTATCGATGGGGTGGCTGGGAGCGGGTTGAAAGGACGTATCGACCGTTCCGTCTGCATTGAGTCGGGCCAGTCTCGCAATGGCTTCTCCCCCAAAAATGGTAAAAACTCCCCCGACGAGAATTTTTCCGTCCGGCTGAACCGCCATTGCCTGGATGTCTGAGTTTGCCACGACTGAAAATGTCAAGTCGATGGAGCCGTCGGACTTGATTTTCGCGATACGCTGGTGGGATTCCCCGTCCACATCGTCGAAGGCACCTCCGAGGAGGATGCTGCCATCGGGCTT
>JAKSBG010000321.1 GCA_022361255.1 Verrucomicrobiales bacterium | reverse complement strand
CGGCTCCCAGCAATCCGAGAATCAGCAGCAAATACATCCCCGAAACACCCAGCAACGCGGCATGAAAAACAAAGTCATGCCCGCTCTTCAGCCTCATGCGGGAAGACCCGTGACTGTCACTGTTGCCGCGCATCCCCTGAAACCCTGTATCCTTCTTCCCGGAAAACGATACCGCCAGTTGACGGATCGGAGAGATAAAGACAAAAATCCCGCGCCTTCTCCGGCGATTTTGCCCCTTGCGTGACCGCAACCGTTACGGCTTTCCATTCGTCGTCAAATTCAGGCAGGGAAACGAAATCAATTTCCGGATACTGGTGCGCAATCGCATCCCAGAGTATCACGGCATCGACCGTACTTAGCTTGATTGCGTTCGCCAGTTCACTCACCGTGGAAAACTCGGCGACCGGCTCAAAGCCATCCCACAACCCATGCCGGATCATCACGCTTTTTGTCAGTCGTCCGATCGCCGCAGATTCGGGATTTCCGATCGCGACACGGATGCCCTTTCTTCTGATATCATTCACCGAATTCAGGTTTTCCGGATTTCCTGCCCGCACTCCCAGGCCAGCTCTCATTTCTGCGACCACAAAAGCTTCGCCAGTCAATCCACGCTGTTTTGCCTCATCCACGTAACTCGAATCAGCTGCCAGAAAAATGTCACCGGGTGCCAGTTGCAGGTTACTCAATAAGGTTCCCGAACCACCGAACTGCAGACGCACCGGAATTCCTTTTTCCTCCTTATACTGCTCGGCAAGGCGCGTCACCGGCCCGGTCATTCCCGCCGCACAGAACATCACCAGTTCACCACCGGAATCTCTTTCCCCGCATCCGGCGAGGACAAGGAGACAGAAAACGGCACCCGCAATGCTGTTGAAACATGATCGAATTCGTCGCATTTACCTTATCAATCGTCACCCATCACATCACGCAGGAATGCATCCATCGCCGCAACAAACTTCGGGCGGTATTGCGGTTTCCCCCATTCCCCATGCTTCGCATTCGGGATGACTCTCAGATCATTCCTGACGCCCAGTGAGTCCAGCTTTTTTCGAAACTCCCCGTATCTTTGTCCGGGGCGGTCGTTCCCCCCGTCGAGCATCAGAACCGGCGGTGTTTTTTCCGAAAGATGAGTGATCGGCGATCCCTGGGCGTAGGTTTCCGGCACCTCACGGTATTCCCCTCCAAAGAAAATAACGCAGTTTTTGATACTCCCGTTTTTTGATTCTTTGATTCTTGCGACCTGATCCACTCCGGCCCCCATGATAACCAATGCGTGAAGCACATCAGACTCTTCCGGATGATTCGCTTCGTCTGCGAAGTCCGGATTTCCGCTCGTCGTTGCCACCATTGCCGCGAGGTGACCACCCGCCGAACCACCCACTGCCGCTATGTGATCGGGATCAAGCCCCAACTCTTCGGCATTCGCCCGCATCCAGCGAACGGCCGCTTTGCAATCGAGAACCGCACCGGGAAATTTCGCTTCAGTGGCGAGCCGGTAGTCGATGTTGGCCACCACATAACCGAGCCGGGCCAGATCCTGCGCGGTCGTCCCGAACGCTTTGCGACTCCCCCCGATCCAGCCCCCTCCGTGGATCAGCAAAATCCCGGGATAAACGTTTTTATCATCCGGTCGGAACCAGTCGAGATGAACTTCACGCCCGCCGAATTTCGCATACGCCACGTCGGTCCGGATCCGCAATTCTCCCTGCTCGTCCCCGATCGCGATTGAACAGAGGAAGAGAAATGCCGGCAGGAAATGAAAAGGCCTCATAGTTTTGTTCCGCAACTCTTGCAATAAAAGGCCTTCGGGTCGTGCCCTTCGAGACCGCATTCACTGCAAACCCGCGCATCCATTCGGATCTGAGCGAACCGGTAGTTCAATTCCGCTGTCACGATTCCAGTCGGAACCGCGATGATCCCGTAACCGATCAAAATGATCACGGTCGCGATCATTTTACCAACAACCGTTACCGGCGTGACATCGCCGTAACCGACCGTCGAGATCGTGACGATCGCCCAGTAAATGGACTGCGGGACATTGTTAAAGCCCTCATTCCCGGCAATCTCGCCCTCGACGATATACATCAAAGTTCCGAGAATCATCGTCACAGCGATGACATAAAAGATGAAAACAGAAATCTTAGCCCAGCTCGCCTTCATCGCGCTGATGAGGTGATTCGCCTCTCCGATGTGACGAGTCATTTTCAAAACCCGGAAGATTCGAAGAAGACGTAAAATCCTGAGGACTAGCAGATAGTGCGTCCCTGATACGATAATCGTCAAATAAGTCGGAATAATGGAAATCAGGTCAATCAATCCATAGAAACTGAAAATGTAGGCGCTTTTCCGTCTTACCACCCAGATCCTGACGGCATACTCAATGGAAAACAGAATGGTGAAAATCCATTCTACGATGAAGAAAAAGCGGCGGTGTCCGTCACTGAATGACTCCACGCTTTCGAGCATAACGATGAGAACACTGATCCCGATCGCCCACATCAGGATGACATCGAAGGCCTTCGATCCGGGGGTATCGGAACGAAAAATGACCCTCCAGATCTGATCCTTTAACGAATTCGTCTGGTGGTCCTCCGGATGATGTCCTGGTTCATGAGACATAGCTCAGAATGGTCTACCGGATTGAGAGAGCAATTGCAAACTACTCTTCTCTCTGTAACGGGCCAAATTTCACCTTTCCACCATCCGTCGTCTCCCCTATCGTTTCGCCAAAGTTTGTGAACCGATTCGAAACGTCCCATGTCCGATACCCAAACCACTGATCAATTACAGGCCGACGATGTCGCAGCCATCGATGAACTCCGTGCCTCATACGACCAGCTGCGGTCAGAGTTGGGAAAAATCATTGTCGGTCAGGATGCTGTCATCGAGCAGATCGCGATTTGCCTCTTTGCCCGTGGTCACTCGCTCATCATGGGGGTTCCGGGCCTGGCAAAAACGCTCCTCGTATCCCGTTTGGCAGAGACGATGTCGCTGAATTTCTCCCGCATCCAGTTCACTCCTGACCTCATGCCGATGGACATCATCGGAACGGAAATTCTTCAGGATGACGGCAGCGGACGCAGACAGTTTGAATTCGCGAAAGGCCCCGTTTTTGCCAACATCGTTCTTGCTGACGAAATCAACCGGGCACCGTCCAAAACGCAGGCCGCCATGCTCGAGGCAATGCAGGAACACCGCGTCACCGTAGCGGGCCACACCTTTGAGCTCGACCAGCCTTTCTTCGGTCTCGCGACGCAGAACCCAATCGAACAGGAGGGAACCTATCCCCTGCCCGAAGCGCAGCTCGACCGGTTCATGTTCATGATCGGAGTCGACTATCCCAGCCGTGATGAAGAAATCATGATTGCCCGGACTACAACCGGCGCATCAATGCCCGAGCTGGAGCACATTCTCGACGGAGAGCGCGTGATGCGATACCAGGATCTCGTTCGGCGCGTCCCCGTTCCCGAACACATCTACCATTTCGCTGTCGATCTCGTTCGCCGAACCCGGCCCGAAGCGGAAGACTCCCCCGACTGGATCACTCCCTACGTCGGCTGGGGTGCCGGCCCTCGCGCCGTTCAGTATCTGATTCTTGGCGCCCGCGCCCGCGCTGCTTTGCAAGGCAGCTACATGGTCAGACAAGAGGACATCATCGCCGTCGCGGAGCCGGTTCTTCGCCACCGCGTCATCAAAACGTTTACAGCAGAGTCGGAAGGAATCACCTGCCGCTCCATCATTGCCCGCCTCGTCGAGGAACTGAGCAAAGAGGGTTAGATCGCAGACCTGAGAGGGTTACATTCCTGACCGAACCCTGTTGAATCGTGGCTGAACCGATCCAGAGAGACTTTCTCGACCCTGCCGTTCTCGGACGGCTCATGGGACTGCCCCTGAACGCGCGTCATGCCATGCTCGGGAATGTTTCGGGGCGGCACCGCAGTCCCGTCCGGGGTTCCGCTCTGGAATTTGCGCAATATCGAAAATATGTGCCCGGGGATGACACCCGGCGCCTCGACTGGCGAACCTGGGGAAGGACAGATCGCTACTACATCAAGGAATTCGAAGCGGACACGAACCTCCGCCTCTGCTTCATCGTCGATACAAGTGGCTCG
>JAKSBG010000312.1 GCA_022361255.1 Verrucomicrobiales bacterium | reverse complement strand
CTTCGATGATCCGCGGCGGATGAAGATTTCGAACAACTGGCATATCACCGACCAACGCATCGGAAAATTTCTGACCGCTGATCAGAACGAGATGGTGAAAGAGATTTTTCTCAAAGCCCACTCGGAGGAGTATGCCGAAACCGTTTACAATCAAGTCGTGCACGACAGCGGGAAAAAGGGTTTCGGCGACAGTTCCATAGCCATCTTCGGCGAACCGGGTACGGAGAAATTTGAGTTCGTCCTCACCGGTCGACACACCACCCGACGCATCGATGGAAATTCCGTCGCCGGCAAAGCATTCGGCGGCCCCATCTTTTACGGCCATGCTGCCGACTCGTTTTACGAAGGCCCCGATCACAAAGGCAACGCCTACTGGTTTCAGGCAAAGCGGGCCAACGATGTGTATCAAATGCTCGACGGCAAACAGCAGGAGAAAGCGCTGCTCGAAGAATCCCCGGGCGACCACGCCGGAGTGATCCGGCTCAAGCGCAACGCTGACGACCTGCCGGGGCTCTCCTTTGCCGATATGTCCGCAGACCAGAAAGAAGGCGTTCGCGGGGTGCTCGAAGACCTTCTCCTCCCCTTCCGGGAGGAGGATCGCAAAGAGTCACTCGCACTTATCGAGAAGGGTGGGATGGAGAATCTCCACCTCTCTTTTTACAGCGACGACGACATCGGCAAAGACGGTGTCTGGGACAACTGGAAAATCGAAGGTCCCCACATGGTCTGGTATTTTCGTGGAGCCCCTCACGTTCACACATGGGTCCACATTTCCGATCCGGATGCCCCCAGACCGCTGCGGAAACGGGCGTAGGACCTGCTTGCAGGCGAACCATCTCCCCGGCCCCTGCCGCGCGGGGACGCGGAGCTTTGGCATCGGCGAACACAGCGGCGAGGTTGCAATCCATCCACGGTAATGACAAACTACCTGAGATCGATCCCACAACCGCATGTCCGATTTCACCTACCACAAACCGTTTCCAACCGGTCCTGACAATACCGAATACCGGCTCGTCACGACCGAAGGCATTGAAGTTTCCGAATTCGAAGGAAAGGAAATTCTCAAAGTTTCAGCCGAAACCCTCACCAAACTCGCCAACGAAGCGGTGAAGGACATTTCCTTCATGCTTCGCCCCTCTCATCTCAAGCAGGTTGCCGCGATCCTCGACGATGAGGAAGCCACCGAGAATGACCGCATGGTAGCCCTCACACTGCTCCGCAACGCGGAGATTGCCGCGCGCGGGATTTTGCCAATGTGCCAGGACACAGGAACAGCCATCGTCGTCGGGAAAAAAGGCCAGCAGGTCTGGACCGGGGCAAACGACGAGGAAGCTCTCGCGGCCGGCATCTGGAAAACGTACCAGGAAGAGAACCTGCGTTACTCACAAATGGCGCCACTCACGCTGTTCGATGAGGTGAATACCAAAACCAACCTGCCCGCCCAGATCGAGCTCTATGCCACCGAGGGCAACGCCTACGAACTGCTCTTCATCACGAAAGGCGGCGGATCAGCCAACAAGACTTTTCTCTATCAGGAAACAAAGGCACTTCTCAATGAGAAAACCTTCGTCGACTGGGCTGTCGGGAAAATGGCAACACTCGGCACCTCCGCCTGCCCTCCCTACCACATGGCGTTTGTTGTCGGAGGCACCAGTGCAGAAGCAACTCTCAAAACGGTCAAACTTGCCTCGACACGCTACTACGACGAGCTCCCCACCGAAGGCAGCGATCGCGCGCAGGCATTCCGTGACGTCGAAATGGAAAAGCGTCTGCTCGAGGAAGCCCGCAAAGTTGGCATCGGGGCCCAGTTCGGTGGAAAATACTTTGCTCTCGACGTGCGCGTTATCCGCCTTCCCCGGCACGGGGCAAGCTGTCCGGTCGGACTTGGAGTCAGTTGCTCCGCTGACCGTCAGGCGAAAGCAAAGATCACGAAAGACGGAGCTTTTGTTGAGCAACTCGAAACGAACCCCGGACAATACATTCCCGGGAAGTGGAAAGACCACCAGTTCCATGGTGTTCCGGTCGACCTGAATGCCGGGATGGAGGAAACCCTCAAAACGCTCTCCAAGTATCCCGTTACCACCGCACTTGAACTCACCGGAACGATCGTCGTAGCCCGCGACATCGCACACGCGAAACTGCGGGAAATGATCGAGGACGGAAAAGACCTGCCCGACTACTTCAAGGAGTATCCGGTCTACTACGCCGGCCCCGCCAAGAAGCCGGATGGAATGCCGAGCGGCTCCTTCGGACCGACCACAGCAGGGAGAATGGATCCCTACGTCGAGCAGTTTCAGTCACACGGCGCCAGCATGGTCATGATCGCGAAAGGGAACCGTAGCCAGCAGGTCACCGATTCCTGTAAAAAGCACGGCGGTTTTTATCTCGGCTCCATCGGCGGTCCTGCAGCGATTCTCGCGCAGAATCATATTAAGAAAGTGGAGGTTCTCGATTTCCCTGAGCTGGGTATGGAAGCAGTCTGGAAAATCGATGTCGAAAAATTCCCCGCCTTCATCCTCGTAGATGACAAAGGGAACGACTTTTTCCGCGATATTAATCCGTGTCCGGTTTCGTAAAGCGGACACGTCGAAAGCCACTCGCGGTATCTCACTGCCATTTTCCCCATGCCCACGGTCCGCCTCGAAAAGCCCGGCCATTTCACCACCGTTTCGGATCCGCTTCCTGAGCCCGCTCCCGGTGAGGCCCGTGTTCGCATCCGCCGTATCGGCGTCTGCGGCACCGACATCCATGCCTTTCACGGACGACAGCCGTTTTTCGAATACCCCCGCATTCTCGGTCACGAGCTGGCAGCGGAAATTGTATCACTCCACGGACCATCCGATCACTCAGTTGGCGACCTGGTCGCTATCGAGCCTTACCTCTTCGATCCCCGCTCCCCTGCTTCGCGCAAAGGGAAAACGAACTGCTGCGAATCACTGGAAGTTCTCGGGATTCACTGTGACGGCGGAATGAGATCCGAACTCAACGTCCCCGTTGAAAAGCTGCTCTCCGCATCCTCCGCCGACGCTGATCAACTCGCTCTCGTTGAAATGCTCGGGATCGGCCGCCACGCGGTAGGGCGCTCCAGTGCGAAATCGACAGATGCGGCACTGGTGATCGGAGCCGGCCCGATCGGTCTCAGTATCCTGACATTCCTACAGCTTTACACCGGGAACATCGTCGTTGCCGATCTTTCCGAATCCCGTCTCGTTTTTTGCAGGGAGGCCTTTGGCATCGAAAACACGATTCTTATCAACCCGAATGAGTCCCCCGAGTCGATGATCCGCGACTGCTTCGGAGGAGATCTACCCACACTGGTTTTCGATGCGACAGGAAACCGTCACTCGATGGCATCGACCTTTTCTTTCATTGCCCACGGGGGAAAAATCGTTCTCGTCGGCCTCTTTCAGGGAGAACTCGCTTTCGACGATCCAAACTTTCACCGGAGAGAAATTTCCCTCCTTGCGAGCCGCAATGCCACCTCTGCAGAATTGCGCGACGTGATCAGCCTGATCGAATCCGGCGATGTTGATACCTCTCCGTGGATCACCCACCGGATCGATCTTGCCGATGTTCCGACGCAGTTCGCCAATACCCTCGCCGATGCGACCTTGAGAAAGGCCGTCATCCATGTGGACTCCTAGCCGCAAAAACGGCGATTTCCCAGTTGCGAAGGAGCGAGGATTTCTTTACAACCCGCTCCATGAATCGTTTTGCCTTTCTTTTTGCCGCTATCGCCGTCTCTTTCTCTGCCAGTTTTGCGCAGGCTGAATTGAAACTTCCCTCTATTTTCGGACACCACATGGTCCTGCAACGGGACATGGAAAATCCGATCTGGGGTTGGGCGGAGCCAAATGCAGGGGTGACCATCGCTTTCGCCGGAAAATCCATCGCCGCCAAAGCAGACGCGGACGGAAAGTGGAAAGCAAAACTCCCCTCTCTCCCCGGATCAAGCCACGCGATGAATCTCACCGTGGCTTCCGGAAACGAGAAGATCACCTTTTCCAATATCGTCATGGGCGAAGTCTGGATCTGCTCAGGCCAGTCCAACATGCAGTGGTCGGTTTCCCAGTCCTACGACCCCGACCTCGAAACGGCGACAGCCAACTACCCTAACATTCGCCTTATCTCCGTGCCGCAGGTCGGCACGCAGGAGATTCAGGATGACTTCGACGGCCAGTGGGATATCTGCACGCCTGCGACTGTCGGCCAGTTCTCCGCTGTCGGATATTTCTTCGGTCGGCAACTTCACCAGACTCTCGGGGTTCCCATTGGCCTGATCGACAATGCCTGGGGCGGATCTGCTGCCGAGGCCTGGGTCGAGCGCAGCGTTCTCGAAAAGGACGGACGCTTCGATGACTATATCGCTCAGTGGGTGGAAACAGAAAAGACCTTCGACTACGAAAAAGCGATGGCCGAGTGGAGAAAGAAAGCGGAAGCCGCAAAAGCTGCCGGAAAGCAGGCTCCCCGCGCGCCACGCAATCTTCTTACCGGCCAGCACCGCCCCGGCAACCTCTGGGCCGGAGTCCTCAGTCCCACCATCGGATACGGAATCCGCGGCACAATCTGGTATCAGGGAGAAAGCAATGCCGGACGGGCCTATCAGTACGACGACCTCTTCGGCCTCATGATCACAGAATGGAGAAAAGCCTGGGGCCAGGGCGATTTTCCCTTTTACTGGGTGCAGCTCGCCGACTTTCGCGACGAGGTCGACACTCCCGGCGACAATGACTGGGCTGAGCTTCGCGAAGCACAGACCAACACCCTGGAGCTTCCCAACACGGGGCAGGCCGTCATTTATGACATCGGGGAAGGCCGCGACATTCACCCCCGCGATAAGCAGAATGTAGCCAAGCGTCTCGCCCGCCTTGCGCTGGCCAAAGACTACGGATACGGAATCCATCACCTCAGCCCGAGCTACAAGAGCATGGAAATCCAGGGCAACAAAGCCGTCCTCACTTTCGAAAACGTCGGCAGCAGACTCTACACTTTTGACACCCGCGACGCCGTCGGCTTCGCCGTGGCCGGGGAAGACAAGGTCTGGCACAACGCCACCGGCAAGCTCGTCGGCAACGACAAAGTCGAAGTCACCTCCCCCGACGTCGAGAAACCCGTCGCAGTGCGTTATGCGTGGGCCGTGAATCCGGTCGCGAATCTCATGAGCTACGAAGGACTGCCTGTCACTCCGTTCCGAACGGACGACTGGCCGCAAATCACCGATCCGGCCAACGCGGCTGCCGCAGAATAACGCTCACTTTTTTCCGGCGTGGAAAACCCCTATCAACTCGACGCCTCCCGGGTCGAAGAGCCACCGCGCTCTTTCGGCGGAATGCTGAAACACCTCGGCCCGGGATTCATCCTCTCGGCGTCTATCGTCGGGTCGGGTGAACTCATCGCCACCACCGCTCTCGGAGCCGAGGCCGGCTTCGTTGCGATGTGGGTCATTCTCGCGAGCTGTCTCGTCAAAGTCTTCGTGCAGCTCGAGTTTGGAAAACATGCCATTCACTCCGGCGAAACGACCTTTGAAGCGCTCAATCAACTCCCCGGTCCCAAACTCGGGAAAGGCAGTTGGTCGACGTGGCTCTGGCTCGTGCTCATGTCGATCAAGCCGCTGCAGGTTGGCGGGATCATCGGCGGCGTCGGAATTGTCCTGAATATCCTCTTCCCGCAGGTTTCCATCTTCTGGTGGGTCTGCATCACGGCGCCAGTGGTGTCGCTCCTCATTTTCCGGGGAAAATATCGACTCATCGAGAAAGTCTCGCTCGTCATGATCGGGCTTTTTGCGCTCTTCACGATCGCCTGTGTCATTGGCGTGCAATACACCGATTTCGCCTTTTCGCTGAAAGATGTCGGATACGGCCTGTCCTTCTGGAACGGGATTCCTCTCGAATATATCGCTGTGGCCATCGCCGCATTCGGAATCACCGGAGTCGGCGGCGACGAGATCATGGCCTACAACTACTGGCTGCTCGAAAAAGGCTACGCCGCGAAAACTGGTCCCCGCGACGACCCACCGGAATGGATCCGTCGGGCCAAAGGCTGGAGCCGCGTGATGTACTGGGACGCATTTCTCTCCATGCTGGTGTACACCTTCATGACTCTCGCCTTCTACATTCTCGGCGCGGCAATTCTCCACGCTCAGGGGCTCGTTCCGAAAGGATTCGAAACCGTGAAAACCCTTTCGCGGATGTACACCGACTCACTCGGCGGATGGGCCGAGACAGCCTTCCTCATCGGTTCATTCTTCGTCCTGTTCTCCACTCTCTTTTCTGCACTGGCTGCCTGGAGCCGACAGTTTTCCGACGCCTTCGGAGCAGTCGGCTGGATCAACTACCGGAATCCGAAAAGCCGTGCCCGAACCATCGCCATACTCGCGTTTTTCTTTCCCGCCCTCTGGGCCCTTCTATTTTTCCGGTTCGAAGATCCCGTCTGGATGGTGCTGGTCGGCGGAGCGATTACGGCGGTTATTCTCCTGCTCGTGGTCGTGGGAACCATTCACTTCCGCTACCGGCGCCTGCCCAAGTCACTCGCCCCTTCGCGAGGATACGATGCCGGTTTCTGGATCAGCGTGATTGCGATTGTGTTTCTCGCCGTTCTCGCTGTGTGGAAGAGCGTGGGAGAATTTCAAAGCAAGCTCTCGTAGCCTCAGAATTAGCGAAATCTACAGAACTCCCCGTTTTTGTTGAAATTCCAGAAACATTCTTCCGCTTAGTGTTGCCAAAATAGTGTGAACTCGCTAATTCTCACCGCGCTATGATCAAAGAATTTAAGGAATTCGCATTCAAAGGGAACCTCGTCGATATGGCGGTGGGGATTATTATTGGTGGAGCGTTCGGAACCGTGGTGAAAAGCCTGGTCGATGACATCTTCATGCCAATCATTGGTAAGATCACCGGTGGTGTCGATTTCAGTGACAAATATGCTGTCCTCGCCGGGGAAGTTCCCGATGGAGCCTCTCTTGAGAATGCCTCAAAAATCGACGGAGTGAACTTACTCACCTACGGAAACTTCATCACCGCGTTTATCAGCTTTCTCATCCTTGCGTTTGTACTCTTCCTTGTGATCAAAAAATTCATGGGAGCACTTCAGAAAGCTGAGGAAGAACCGAAAGAAGAACCGGCTCCCAGCGAGGAAGTTGTCCTTCTCACCGAGATTCGCGACGCGTTGAAGAACAAG
Organism: Verrucomicrobiales bacterium; assembly: GCA_022361255.1. Lineage (GTDB taxonomy): Bacteria > Verrucomicrobiota > Verrucomicrobiia > Verrucomicrobiales > DEV007 > Arctic95D-9. Next base: position 8,750 of record JAKSBG010000312.1, on the reverse strand, counting down.
TCGTGATCATTTTTGAGAATTTTCACAAAAAAACACTGCAAATTTGCAAAATTTTATAGACAGCCGCCAGGAATGAGCGTAATCTCGGCTCAGTGAATTTGAACGAGGTTGTTGTTGGCCTCAGGTTTCATTACTTGGTTGTTGTTGTGGATGTGCGTCTCGCGCCTTGCACAGTTCGAAAAAACCTCTCCGACATACCGGAGAGGTTTTTTTGTGTCCGCCCCCCGATCCCGATCCCTTTCCATGAAGAATTTCTCAAGCCGCACATTCCCCGTAAAAAAGAAGGGTGTAGTTCGTTCCGTTTCCCAGCTGTATCCGGTTTACGTCGGGGCCGAGACACTGAACGGAAAGCGACGAATTCATCCCCTTGCAAGGATGAATGGACTTTTTCTCTCCCATTCAGGCGATCAAACAGGGTTGAATCAGTGAGTTAACTCTGTTTAGTCCTCGACTTAACCCTGTCAGGTGACTGACCCATCCTTTCTGCCGCCGTGCCGCAACCACTCCACATCGCTGATCGAACCTTTTCCTCCCGCCTCATGGTTGGAACGGGAAAGTTTTCGTCGAACGAAGCCATGCGCGACGCGCTCGAAGCGTCCGGAACTGAGATTGTCACGGTGGCGTTGCGCCGCGCCGACTTGTCCGGCGGCAATGATCCCTACGCGAACATCCTCGATTTCATCGATCCAGAGAAATATTTGCTCCTGCCCAACACCTCCGGAGCAATGGATGCAGAGGAAGCGGTGCGGCTTGCCAGGCTTGCTGTTTCCGCCGGTCTTCCGAAGTGGGTCAAACTGGAGATTCATCCTGATCCGACCTACCTGCTTCCCGACCCTATCGAAACACTCAAGGCCGCTGAAGTGCTGGTGAAAGAAGGCTTCACGGTGCTTCCCTACATCAATGCCGATCCCGTGCTGGCCAAGCGACTCCAGGACGTCGGAACCGCAACCGTGATGCCGCTCGGCGCACCGATCGGATCGAACCGGGGAATTGAAACGCGCCGGCAGATCGAAATCATTCTCAATCAGGCAACCGTTCCTGTCGTCGTCGATGCCGGACTGGGGCGGCCCAGCCACGCCGCCGACGCTCTCGAAATGGGAGCCGATGCCGTTCTCGTGAATACTGCGATTGCGATCGCTGACGATCCTGCGGAAGTAGGTCGGGCCTTCAAACTTGCGGTCGAGGCCGGACGCATCGCCTACGAATCCGGCGGTATTCCCGAGGCGTCCGGCTCCGCCTCCGCGACCAGCCCACTGACCGGCTTTCTTTTTTCCGGAGAAAAAGACGAAACCGGTAGCGATGACTGATCCCGTTCTTGTCGATGTCGTCCTTCCTCTGGAAAAATCAGAGGACGAAACCGCACAACAAAAAGCGGTCGCGAGAAAGCTGAAGGTCCACCCCAAACGCATCCGCGAACTCCGGCTTCGCAAACATTCCATCGATGCCCGGAAGCCGCAGATCAAAGTAAACCTTCGTTTCGAAGTCGGCCTCGACGGGGAGCTGCCCCCGGAACCTGAAGCGGAGATTTCTCTCCCCGCAATTCCTGACAAAGCCAGAACCGTCCTCATTGTCGGTAGTGGCCCGGCCGGACTTTTCGCCGCGCTCACCGCGATTGAGCGGGGTTGGAAACCAATTGTTCTCGAGCGGGGAAAAGATGCCTCCGCCCGGCGCTTCGATCTCGCGCCATTGCTGCGGGAAGGCCGCGTCATCGAGGATTCCAACTACTGCTTTGGGGAGGGCGGAGCCGGGACATTTTCCGACGGCAAACTCTACACTCGCGCGACGAAACGCGGCCCGGTTCGTCGAGTCTACAAGATCCTGGTCTCTCATGGTGCACCCTCCCGAATCCTCATTGACGCTCATCCGCACATTGGGTCGAATCTCCTTCCCAACGTCGTCAAAGCGATCCGGCAAACTATTATCGATGCCGGAGGAGAAGTCCGCTTTGGAGCAAAGGTTACCGATTTTCTCATTGAAAACGGGAAAATTCGGGGACTCCGCGTGAACGATTCCGAAGAACTTTTTGGCGATGCCGTAATTCTCGCAACCGGGCATTCGGCACGGGACATCTACCGACTCCTGAATGAAAAGAAGATCTCGCTCGAGCAAAAGCCTTTCGCTGTCGGAGTCCGTATCGAGCACCCGCAGCCACTCATCGACAGTCTGCAATACCACTACGAACGCGGCGGGGAGAGGCCCCGACTCCTGCCTGCGGCGCGCTACAGCCTCGCAACAAAAATCCGGAACCGCGGCGTGCACTCCTTTTGCATGTGCCCGGGCGGATTCATCGTCCCTGCGGCCACAGAAAACGATGAGGTCGTCGTTAACGGCATGAGCCTTTCGAAACGGGACTCCCCTTTCGCCAACAGCGGCATGGTTGTCACGGTGGAGCCGGACGATATTTCCGACTTAAGCGAACAACACGGCATTCTCGCCGGACTCGTTTTTCAGAAAAAACTGGAGCAGCTCGCCAAAAAAGCCGGCGGCGGAGGTCAGGCCGCGCCCGCTCAGCGACTCGTGGATTTCCTCAAAGAACGCGATTCCAAAAACCTCGCCGGGACCAGCTATAAACCCGGTTTGACGGAAGCGAGAATCGACGAATTGCTTCCCGATTTCATCTCCACCCGCATGATCGAAGGTCTTCACCTTTTTGGAAAGAAGATGAAAGGATACATCACCGACGAATGCAATTTGATCGGTTTCGAAACCCGAACCAGCTCCCCGGTGCGAATTCCACGCGATCCGGACACGCTGCAGCATCCCGAAGTCACCAGTCTTTTCCCCTGCGGCGAAGGCGCCGGATTTGCCGGTGGAATCGTCAGTGCTGCACTCGACGGGATGAGGTGTGCAGAGGCGCTGTGATTAGAAATACAAATGAGCGGCACTTTCGAAGCCGCGTTTTGTGACTACGAATTGGGCGTCCGCGGATTTCCCGAACGCGCTTTCCGGCCTCGCAGAGGCCGGCTGCAGGTTCTTTATTTTGCCACTTTCGTAAGGTAAGCAAACAGGTCTCGCAGCTCTTCGTCACTCATTCCCGTCAACAGGGCGGGAGGCATCAGCGATACGGGGGACGCCTCAAGCTTCTCGATGTCCGCCCGGGAAAGAAGCGTCTCCTGTCCGGCGAGGTCCCGCAGGGTGACTGTCTGCGGCGTTTGATCGCGCAACATGCCGATGAGAATGCGCCCGTCTTTCATGTTCGCGACATACTGAAGGTAGCCCTCCCGCAATTCCAGGTTGGGATCAACGATGGCCGGGATCCAGAAATCCAGATTGCCACGCTCGTAGGGCGTCAGGTCCGGCGCAATATCAGTCCCCTCCCCGAAGAGCTTGTGACAGGCCGCGCATCGTGCCGCAAAATGAGTTTTTCCCGCTTCCGCGTTGCCTTCGCCGGTAGAAACGACTGCTTTGATCCGGGCGATTTCTTTCTGGTTTTCCTCCGAGCTTGCCGCCACGGAACTGGGCCAGAATTTTTTGATCTCTGCATTGATTTCCGGATCCTTGTGCTGCGCGAGCAGCTGAACAACGTCAGTAGACACGTTCCGGGCTTTGACGATAGCCCGGTCAACGTAACGCAGAAACTCTTTCGCCCAGTCGACGCGGCCGGCGAGAACACGATGAGCTGTCGATGCAACCTCGTGCTCGCGGGGCAGGGTCGATCCGAGCCGTCCCAGAATCGTTTTCGCGATGTTCATATCCTCGTAATTGGCGAGCGACTGGAGGGCGACCCGTTTCAGCGCGCTTTGCTGATCCAGAGAGAGAAGTTTCAGCAAAGTCGGCACAACAGAGGGGTCGTTGATCTCCCCGAAAAGTTTCGCCAGCTCGAGACGCTCGATGGGATTGGAATGGGAAGACGCCACGACGCTGATCGCCTTTTTCAACGCCTCCTTGTCCCCCTGCCGGATTGCAATGGCGAGTCCGTTGACACCGGATGACTCCGCAAACGCATCCATTTGCGCCTGAAGTGCACCGGGCAACTCCGGCATGGCAGCGCCCTGAAACGCGAGTTGGATTCCCGTCATGAAATTTTGCTTCGCCTCGTCGTCGGGAGCTGTCTCGAGCAGCCTGGCTGCGGAAAGAAGATTCTCTTCTCCACCAGCCATCGCATAGCGCCGCGAAAGGCGTTCCGCGATAAACTCGCGGAAGATTTTTGATTTCCAGGTTTCCGCGTCAGCCGCCATCGCGAGAATTTCTTCCCGACCGTCTTCAGCATGCGCTTCGAATGCCCACCAGATGAGGAGCGGAATGTGCGGGTCGGTGAGATCCTCTTCAAACTGAATCAACCGGTCGAGTATACCCAATGCATCCGCCGTCTGCATTCGTCTCGCGGATGCAGCGAGTTGCGCCCGCTCCGCAAGTTCAGGATTTTCAAGAGAAGGAAGTTCTCCCGTTTCGCTGTTTTCGCGGATTTTCCACAATTCGGCGTCGGTCCCTCGATCCAGTCGGTCAAGCGCCTGGTGCAGAAATTCAGAAGGATTCCCCTCCTCTGAATTCCATCCCAACTCCAAAACTGCGCGCTTCCGCACGGTCCAGTTTGGATCTTCAAACTTCGCTATCAGCTCTTCTGCGTCGGCCGAGGCCAAATCCATCTCCGGCACTTTCGGGTTGGTGCCCTGCGGCTTGATCCGATAGATCCGCCCGCTGTTTTTATGCCAGTCATCGACGGGACGAACGTGACTCAGTCTGGTGTCGTACCAATCTGCGATGTAGACACATCCGTCCGGTCCGACACCGGAAAAGACAGGGCGGAACCAGCGGTCGTCCGTTTCCACGAGCGGCTCTTCGTCCACAGTTTTGAAGGTCGATCCATCCGGAAGGAGTTTGCTGACCCAGACGATATTGTGCAGCGAATTGGGAGCGATGATCTTGCCTTCCCAGTCCTCTCCGTAAAGCCCCCCTTCGTAGATGCAGAATGCCTGAGCGAAACGTCTGTCGTCTCCTTCATGTTTCATGTGCTCAAAGTATCCGAAGGCGTAGGGATTCGTGAGCGGACCATGCTTGCCCCAGGATTTCTTCCCGTAACTGCCCTGCGGGTAGTACATGCCGCGGGTGTTGCCGTTGTTGGTTCCGGAAAACACCCGTCCTGCAGAATCGATTTCGAGCGAGAAGGTGTTTCCCCCTCCTTCCGCGTAAATCTCGAATTTTTTGGTTGTCGGATGATAGCGCCAGACCATCTGCCCCTGCCACTCGACTGTGTTTCCCGTTGCCGGATCTGTCACCGATCCTGTCGTTGTCGATCCGTTTACCCCGTAGAGCCAGCCGTCAGGCCCCCATTTGAGACTGTTGGCGACCGCGTGAGTATCTTCGATCCCGAACCCTGACAGAACTACCTCGGGATCACTGTCCGGATTTGCATCGCCATCTTCATCCGGATAAAAGAGCAGATAGGGAGGGTTCGTAACCCAGATGCCACCTGCCCCGGCGACGGCGGATGTGGCGATATTCAGGCCCGTGATAACATCGCGGTGGCTGTCGTATTTCCCGTCTCCGTTGGTATCCTCGAAAACTGTGATCTTGTCTGCTCCTTTCGTGCCGTGAGGCGGCGGTTCGGGCATTTTGTCGAACTGCGCCCGGAGATGGTTGTCGTATTCAACGATCTTCAGGCCTGCCGGGAACTGGTATTGCAGGTACTGGGTGACCCACATCCGACCTTTGGAATCCCAGCTGATATGTAGCGGCTGCCCGACTACCGGCTCGCTAGCGACAAGCTCGATCTCGAATCCTTCCCGAACGCGAAAGCCTTTGAGAGCCTCCTCCGGCGGGGTGGGATCCGATCCGTCCGAGAGCGTTCCTCTGCCCTCGTAGTTTTTGATGATGTCGGCAACCTTGTCGTTTCCGGCGACTTTGGATTCCTGAGCATTCAGCAGGGAGTTTCCGGCTACGGCGACAAGGGCGAATAGAATGACGGCGGTTCTCATCGGCACCAAGGTGCCAGAGGAAGACCGAACGGACACAAAAAAACCCGGCGCGTATGAGTTAGGCACCGGGTTCACGTTGAGAGGGAAATCTCTCGCTTGTTTGGCAGCTGATTAAAACGGAATCTTGAATCCGGCGCGCCACTGGGTGAAATCGGGATTGCTGTCGTCAACCCAGTTGTAGGAAAAGTCTGTGAACAAACCTACGCAACCCCATGACTCCAATCGAAAGTCAAGACCAGCACCGAGATTCCACAATAATTCAGTTTCGCCTGCTGAGAAAACTCCGCCTCCCCCGAAAACGTAAGGGGCTATCGTGCTACAACATTCTCCACCAAGCGGGAAACGGTAAACGAGATTCAACTTTCCGACCTGCTCCGACTCATCCCCGCCGTGGAGCGCGTAAGAACCTTCAAAACCCAGATTATGCCCCAGGAAGTAGGAGAGGGCGATACCACCACCCATTTCCTCTGTTTCCCGTCCATCTTCCGGCCAGTATCCAGACATGTAACCACTGAACTCCCAACCCGCATCAAAGCAGTAGCTCGGGCTGGTGACACGCTGTTCCACTTGCGGTGACTTGGCGCTGTGAAACTTTTCTTTGTTCCATCCCCATCCGGCCTGGGAAAGTGAGGTGAGAAGAAAAGTTGCGGTGAAGAATACGAAAAAGCGTTTCATAGCAAACAGACGGTTAGCAGTCTTTCGTGATCCTAGAGAGAAATTTCACGAGGACAAACCTTTTTTTCGCCCTTTTAAAGAGACCGATCACTCGTCGTTTCCGCTCTCATCCATCAGAATGAGTTCGGTCATCGTCACGAACTTATATCCTTTCGCGAGGAGCCCGTCGAGGGTGGCAGGCATCGCATCGACGGTAGACTTGTGCAGGTCGTGAACGAGAAGGATTCCGCCCGGCTTCGCCCCGTTCAAGAGCCGGCTCGTGACGACGGAAACGCCGGGCTTTTTCCAGTCCTCCGGATCCACCGACCACATGATCGTTGGGTATCCGAATTCTTTCAGCATGAGCTTTTTCTGATCGTTTTTGATCGCACCGCCCGGAGGGCGCATCGTTTTGGGAGCGACTCCGGTCATCTCAACAATCATGTCATGAGCCTCCTGCAGTTCCTTTCTCAGACCGGCATCGGACTGGCGGGAAAGGGTCGCATGAGTCACCGTATGGTTTCCCACCTCGTGCCCCTCGGCGACCATTCGACGCATGATGGGAGGAGCGTAGGAATTTTTCATCATGTTTCCGACGACATAGAATGTCGCTTTGATGTTCCGCTTCTTCAGCATGTCGAGAAGGCGCGGGGTATTCACACCGTGAGGTCCGTCATCGAAGGTGATCGCGATGACTTTCTCGCTCGTCTGGATACTGAAATAGGTCGCGTCGATCTGCCGGTCCCAGCCGGGGATGTTCGACTTCGGCTTCAGAGAATCCCAGGTGGGGGCTTCCAGACCAACGGGCACGCGAACAGCGGCGGTCAAAAGAGGCGCGGTCGTTCCATCGGAGTCATATGATACCGAGGAAGGGACCTGACAGGATGTCAGAAAGGCGGCGAAAGAGATGCCAAAGACCGTAAGCAACCGAGTCATCAGGAGTATCACCGGACATAGGCGTCCGACGCAAAGTGCGGAAACGTCTCGCGAAAGTTGACAAAGATCAAGGCCGAAGAATTTCCGCGAGAAGCCCCTCCGGGACGGGAGGCAAATCGAGTTTCCGGACAAAGTCCACCGGTCCCTGGATCAGGACCGGTGATTTCTTCGCGTCCAGCCACTTCCACAACCGGCTGAGGTCATCGGCGGCCATCGCCGTGCATCCAATTGTCGGTCTACCGGGAGCAGACCAGCGATGCATAAAAATGGCGCTTCCCCCGCCCCGAACAACCGGGGAACGGCGATTGTGCCCCACGACAATGACGAGATCATAGAGTCCGTCTTTTCTCCGGAGGATTTCAGCGCTGTTCCAGTCTTTTTCTATCCGGGGTGACGCAGTGTCGACCCACTGGTTGTAGAATCGGGATTCCGGATCATCGACCCAGAAATGCGTAGGTGAAGTCCGTTCATAGCGCATCCCGGTAGCGCCATGATGGCTTTCAATAACCGTGCCGAAGCTGAATTCCAGAGGAAAAACACCGGCTGGAGCACGCTTGTCCCCTTCCCGTTTTCCGGGCCCCGAAAGCTTGTCGGAATGCAGCCCGATCCCAATCCCCGTCCCGGCCCGTCCGAAAGTGACGGGAATATCCCGAAATGCGATTTTCCAGACATTTTCCCGAAACGCGATCGCAGAGAGTTTTCCATCCGTGCTTTGCCAACTTTCCGAGACAGCGAAAACAACCTGACTTGTCTTTCCCTTCTCCTGCGCCCGCCCGACAGGTGGGAACAGGACTATCAGAGAAACGGCAAAAAGAAAGAGTCGCATCAAAGAGACTACTTCGAATTCGGAAGAAAAAAACTGCCACGGGATCGGATTAGGTCAAAAAACAGACCGGACAGGGTTTCCTCCATGACCTGACAGGGTTGAACGGCTGCCCCTACCCTGTTGTTTCCGAAAAATGGTGCGCGGTATTGGATTTGAACCAATGACCCCATCGGTGTGAACGATGTGCTCTACCCCTGAGCTAACCGCGCCTGGCAGTTCGGGAAAGGGCGCGAATATTACGCGGCGTCCATCCCGAAATCAACCGGAAGCTTGTTGGAAGGCTGGTGAATCCAGGAGGCCAACTCTGTATAGGAACGCTTAGGCCGGCAGAACTCACCACGTGGAAGCTTTATTGACATTGGTTTCGGGAGTCTTGAGAAGTTGCTCCCCATGCTGCCGAGTGGCTGAGGATACTATAT
>JAKSBG010000036.1 GCA_022361255.1 Verrucomicrobiales bacterium | reverse complement strand
GATGAGCTTGGCCATGTAGCCTTCGGCGGCGTGATGGGGGACTCCGCACATCGGCATCCCGTTCCGCTTGGTGAGAGCGACGTTCAGAATCGGAGATGCGACCTTGGCGTCTTCGAAAAACAGTTCGTAGAAATCCCCCAGCCGGAAGAGCAGCAAAACGTCGTCAGGCAGTTCCCGCCGCATCGACTGATACTGCTGCATCATCGGGGTCAGCTTTCCCCCGCCTTTTCCGGATTCCTTTGCCATCGTGTCCCGTTATCCTTAGAGAGGGGCAGGGAAAATGCCAGCGGGATTCGCGGGATTGTTGGAATTTGATTGCCCCTTGCACAACCCGAACGTAACTCCCCCCATCGAATCCGACTTCCAGCGCTCCCTGCACCCGAATGTGGCCGCGTGGTTTCAGAAAACCTTCGGTGAACCGACCGAGGCACAGGTCTTGTGCATTCCGGAGATTGCGGCGAAACGGTCGGTTCTTCTCTCTTCTCCGACCGGATCGGGCAAGACCCTTGCCGGTTTTCTCGGGATTATTGATCGGCTGGCCCGTGAGCATTGGGACGGCACTCTACCGAAGCACGGGATCCGTTGCGTCTATGTTTCGCCATTGCGGGCGCTTGCGTATGATATTGAGAAAAATCTGAAAGAACCGCTGGCGGGTCTCGGGTTGGAAGAAGTCATCACGGTCGGTTTGCGAACGGGCGACACGTCTGCCTCCGAGCGCCAGAAGCAACGGCGCAAACCGCCGCACATTCTCATCACGACACCGGAGAGCCTGGCCATCGTTTTGCCGCAGGCGGGGTATCGCGATGCGTTGAGCCGGTGCGAATTCGTCATCGTCGATGAGCTGCATGCCTTTGCTGAAAACAAGCGGGGCGTGCACCTCACCGTCTCACTGGAACGTCTGGAAGGAATGAGGCGGGAAGGCGACCCGCTCTGTCGAATCGGTCTATCCGCGACGGTGTCTCCCCTCGAGAAAGTCGGAAAATTTCTGACCGGTTCCGGGCCGGAAGCCGAAATTCGTGAAACCGGCTATGGACGTCGTGCCCTCATTGAGGTGATGACCCCGATTCGGAAGCACGCTTATCCTCCAGCAGGTTACACCGCGACCCGGGTGATCACCGACATGGCGAACATCGTTGACCGAAACCGGGCTACGCTCATTTTTACCAACACCCGGTCCGGTGCCGAGCGGATTTCTCATCGGCTCAAACTGGCTTTGCCGAATCTGCATGACAGGATTGAATGCCACCATTCCTCACTGGATCGCGATGTGCGCCAGGAAGTCGAGGACCGACTGAAGGATGGCGAGCTGCGTGCCGTCGTCTGTTCGACCAGCCTCGAGCTCGGGATTGATATTGGTCACATCGATACGGTGATCATGGTGAGCACGCCCAAGGGGATTTCCCGTGCGTTGCAGCGGGTCGGGCGTTCCGGGCATTCCGTGCACACGCAAAGTCATGGCGTGCTGGTGGCGACGAATATCAATGATCTTATCGAGTGCATCGTTTGCTCCAAGTTGACCCACCTGCGGCAGCTTGATCCCATTCAGACGCTGGACTACGCGCCCGATGTCATTGTGCAGCATGTGATGGGAATGGCGATGGCGGACGGAGTCTCCGCCGATGACGCCTACGAGACGATTTGTTCCGCGTATCCTTTTCGAAATCTCGAACGCGAGACATTTGATCGCATTCTCGAATACCTCGAGGGAGGTGGCCGTTCACTTCGCGAGAAATACCGGGAGACTTTCGGCAAAATCGAAGAGCGCGATGGACTCTGGTACACGGTTTCCAAAAAGGTCGAGCGCGAGTATCTCGTCAATGTCGGCACGATCCACGCAGACGGAATGGTGGCAGTGCTCCTGGGGCGCCGCAGACTCGGGTCTGTCGAGGAGCGTTTTGTCAAAGGCCTCAAGCAGGGCGATATTTTCGTTCTCGCAGGAAAAACGGTGAAGCTGATCGACAGTTCACCGACCGAAGTGATTGTTGAAAACGCCGCCGGTCGTCTGCCAACTGTCCCGAGCTGGAATGCAAATAAAATGCCCCTCGCCTCCGGCATGGCGGCCGAGGTGGCGCGCATTCGAACGGAGTTGGACAGGCGCATGATCGTCGAAGAGGAAGCCGCCGATGACACCATCGACTGGCTGGTTGAAGAGTGGTCGATCTCAACAATCAATGCGAAAGCGATCCTCGAACACTTCCAGAACCAGACGCTTCTTTCTCAAATCCCCACGGAAAACCGTTTTCTCATTGAGAAATTTATCGACGACGAGGACGAAGAGGAGCGAGTTCATTTTTTCTTTCACAGCCTCATCGGGCGCAGTGCCAACGATGCGCTTTCGCGAATCATCAGTCACCGGGTGAAGGAGGCAGTGGGGGGAAATACGCTCGTGACGATCGACGACTACGGATTTTTGCTCAGTGTGAAGCCCTTTCAGGCAATGGAGTGCGATCAGTGGCGTGAGCTTTTTGTCGCAGAAGACGCCGAGGAAAATCTACGGACTGCTCTCGAAGGATCTCAGCTCGTGAAGTGGCAGTTCTCCGGGATCGCGCAGACCGGACTCATGGTCCCGCGCAACCTGCCCGGGGGAGAAAGAAAAATGCGCCAGATTCGCTGGAGTGCCGACTTGCTGTTTCAGGTTCTCGCCGAACATGAACCCGACCATCCGCTCCTGGAGCAGGCCATCCACGAGTCGACCCACACCTTTCTCGATCTCGACCGTGCCATCGCATTTCTGCAATCAGTCAGAAAAATGGAATGGTCCCTCGTCGAAGTTCCTGCCGTTTCTCCCTTCGCCTTCGGCCTCTACGCGAGCAAAATCAAAGAAAGCATGATGATGGAATCTCCCGAGGAAGCGATTGAGCGTTTGTATCGGGAAATGCAGCGGAAGTTGGGAAAAGAGGGTTGAGTCAGTGACTGTACCCTGTTGACTCTCCGACCGAACCCTGTTTGGTCTGTCTCGACGGAACATGAATTTTCTTGCTCACCTTCATCTTGCTGAACCGACGCCTGAGTCACGTCTTGGCAGTTTGTTAGGAGATTTTGTGAAAGGGCTGCCGTGGGATGAACGGTACTCCCCGGCGATCTGGCAAGGCATCATGGAGCATCGCCATGTTGATGTGTTTACGGATGCGCACCCGGCCTGGAAAAGGAGCCGGGATATTCTTCCCGAGGGTTTGCGTCGCTACGCGGGAATTGTGGTCGATATTTACTACGACTTCTTTTTGCACCGGCATTGGAACCGGTTTTCGCCTAATCTGGAGTTGAATGATTTCATTGCCAGTGTTCATGAGGATCTCGAAGGGATTCTCGATCAGGCACCGGCGGTGGCGCGTGAGGCAATTGAGGCGATGATGGAGCAAAGCTGGCTGCTGGAGTATTCCACATTGGAGGGAATCGATCGCACCCTGCACCGTGTGTCACAGCGATCTCCCATTCTGATTTCTATTTTTGAAACGTCGGAAATTTTGTCAGGCCAACTTCCGGGTATGGAGAAACACTTTCTCGCATTTTATCCGGACCTCCTCGCCTACATGCCGAATCTGCGTGATGAAATACGAGCCGGGCGAAAGGCTGAGCTTTCTGCATGACGGGGTTTCCCGGCCGTCGAATCGGGGTAGACTGTTCCTGCTATGAGATTCCGCTTTTATACCCTGCTTGTCGCTTCTTTCCTGCTCCTTTTCTCCTCGGTAGCGCAGGAGAAAACGTTAAAAGGTGCGCAGGAAGCGTTCGCGAGAATTGATCGCCAGTTGAACGATGTTTACACGGAGGCAAAGGAAAAGCTCCCGGAGTGGCAATTCAAAACAATACAGGAGGAACAGCGGGAGTGGATCGAATACCGCGACGGTCGAGCTGAATCAGCCGCTTTCTACGACGGCGGAGCCGAGCAGGGGAAAGAGAAGGCGAACCCGGAATACTGGAATGCGCTGTCCTACCTGACGGAAACCCGGATCGAAATTCTTCGGGGCTGGCTGACAATGGATGACTACGAAGACGAATGGGAGGGTGTCTGGATTGACGGCTATGGAGGAGAGCTGTTGGTGGAACGGAACGGGGAGGGCGCGATCAAGTTCACGATCCACGTCGTCCGCGGACCGACCTATCATCTCGGTGCCCTGGCGGGGACGGCAAAAACGAATGGTTCTCTGGCACGGTTTTCCATTACACCGGAGGGAACCGACGAGGAAACCTGGCTGACCTTTTTACAAAAAGAGGGACGCATCGAAGTGCTGGGAGCGAATACGATGTACTATCACGGTGCCCGGGCCTATTTTGACGGGAAATACATACGCGTCGGAAAGCTGACGGAAGAGCACCGCAAGCAGATTGCGTCTCCGGAGTTCTAGTTGTACAGCGGTTCAAATTTTGACGTCGCGTTAAACCAGTCCCCGGTGCTTCTCCACCCGGCGACAGTAGCGCCGTTCCCGATTTTTTTGCCTCCTGCATGAATTTTGAGTCACTTCACCCGTGACATGCGGGGGCTGTTTACTATGGGAAATCCAGGAAATGTGATCGGCCGGAAGAACTGGATGAATATTTCGATGCTGATGATTGAGGAAAGGAAAACTACGATTCCAACGTTTTTCGTTTGAATTTTCCTCAGGGGGAACGGTTATGTCGACGATATGAAGCGGTTTCCCTGGCGCATCGTTCTCTACCTTGTATTTGTCGGATACCTGTTCCTTGATCTCAAGACCTGCAACGGTCCATTGCAACGGGCTATCAGCAAACGCACCGATTTGACGCGGGAGGCTGCTGAGCAACACAGATGGGTCGCATTGGTGAATCAGGAGCCGGTGACCGGTACGCAACTTGACCTTGCTGTAGCCCGACACCTGTATCAACGCGGTAAGGATGTGGAGGACGTTCCGGAGGCAAACTTACGAATGATTCGACGCGCTACTCTTCAGTCGCTAATTGATGAGACACTGGTACGGCAGTACGCTGACGGAGAAGGGTTCCATGCGTCGGGGGATGAAGTCGACACGTTCGTTTCGCGCTGGATTTCTCAATTTTCGTCTGGAACCGAACTTGCGGAAAGGGCCAGTAAACAGATTCTCCCCGATACAGAAATGCGGACAGAGCTTGGTCGAATTCTGTCGCGGAAAAAATGGTTGGAACGGCGTGTGGCGCCCGGGGTGGACGTCACTGATGACGAGGTGAAAGAGTGGTTCGAAAACAACCGGGAAACCGGTGAAGGATTTACAGAACCGGAGAAGGTTCATGCGCGACATATCTTTCTGAGCACCGTGGAGTTGGATGACGAAACTCGTGAGAAGATGATCCGTGACTTGTACCAAAAAATGGTGGAAGGGGAGAGTTCTTTCGAAGAGTTGGCAGAAACATACTCCGAGGACCCGAAAACAAAAAAGAAGGGAGGCGATCTCAAGTGGTTCGCACGTGACCGTGTTCCCGAAGAATTCGCTGAAGTGGTGTTCGCGATGAAGCCGGGGGATTTAAGTAAACCGTTTCGAACCTCCATCGGGTGGCATATTGTGGAAGTATTAGATCATAAGGAAGAACGTCCTGTCACACTGGACGAAATGAAATCCGAGATTCGGCATCATCTTGAGAATGAGAGAACCGCAGAAACTGTTGGGGTTCTTATGAAGAAGCTCCGGACGGTGGCAAACATAAGGATTTTTCCGGAGCACATCTAATCAGAAGTTCGAGGTCAGTGACGCGATTAAGCCTATGCCGTAGCTGTGCTCCGGGGGGGAACGTGAAGTAGTTTCGGTTCAATGAGAGCATCTCTCAGAATGTCGTGATGAAAGGATCCCTTGTGACCGGTCTTGCCTGCCTGGCGCTCCTTGGCGGAGCTGCCTATATGATGATGCCGCGTACATCGGTCTGCGCGGCGGCAAAGCCGATCGTCGATGATTATATTTTGGAGGATTGGGGGTATCGTTCTCTGGGGACCAATATCGTTCCGCAATCGGATTACGAGAAAAACATGTTCGGTGAGGCGGAAGTGCGCGTACAATCGATCAAGGCCAATCATGCGATCGAGGGGATGCCCGGGTATTTCTGCTCCTTTGTTATCGTGGAGGAAAGCTATCCGGATGAGGCTGCTGCGATCAAGCGAAAGGGAAATCTCCACGCCCACGCACCGGAAATCGATACCAAGATGAATGCCAACTACGTTCTGCGTGATGGCTTCCGTGTGCAAAACAGAATCCTCTTTGCTTCCACTCAGGCCACCCTCTTTCACGAAGTCGGCATGCCGGACCTGCTGCAAAACCTGAAAGAACTGACGGGCGTTTTCACAGAATAAACAGGACAACCAATCTCCCATTTTCACTCGAATTTTCTCATGAGAATCCTGACACTACTACTCACCCTGACCGTGACATCCATGGCAGAAGACAAAGCCGGAACCTGGCCTGTAAAACGATTGCAGACGGAGGTTCCCGAATATCGGATTGAAGACGAGGCCGCGCCGATTCAGTCAATTCTCTATGCGGGCGAGCCGGTCGGGGGCGGGGCGACGGAGGTCTTTGCCTTCTACGCATCGCCGAAAACGATCGGAGGTTTCAAGGAAGGCACCAAGGTCCCGGGTATTGTGCTGATTCACGGGGGCGGTGGAACGGCCTTTTCCGACTGGGTCTGGATGTGGGCAAAGCGCGGTTATGCCGCTATCGCGATGGATCTCTCAGGGCGCCGCCCGCCGGCACCGCAGTTCGATGAGAACGGGGAGAAGGTACCTGATTTCGCACACAAAAAGGAACTTCGCGTGCGTCTCGACAAAGCCGGACTCGACCACACTCACAAAGAAAAGTTCGACAGCATCGGAGGTGGGATCGACGACGATTGGCCCTACCACACCGTCTGCAACGTCATGAAGGCACACACCATTCTGCGCAATATGCCGGAAGTTGACTCGGAAAAAACTGCGGTAACCGGGATCAGTTGGGGCGGCTACTCGACCTGCCTATCGGCATCGATTGATGACCGTTTTAAGGCCGCTGTTCCGGTGTATGGCTGCGGTTTTCTTCACGAAGGGGAATCCGTCCAAAAACCATCTATCGATGCGCTGGGGGATCGCAGGCAGGCCTGGGTCGATGCGTATGATCCGGGAAGTCACCTCGGAAAATGCGAAACCCCGACTTTCTGGGTTAACGGAACGCACGACCAACACTACGTTCTCGACAGTTATCACAAGTCCTACTCCCGGGTTCCGGGGCCGAAGAGCTGGCGCATCGAACCTCGCATGAGACACAGTCACGGGGCGGGCTGGGAACCAAAGGAGATCGGTCTATTCGTGGACTCCATTTTGCTCGGAGCGATCCCTTTGCCGAAAGTCGGCCAGCTCACCGTCGATGGTGGCAAAGTGAAAGCTCCGGTCTCATCCGAAACGGCAATTACGAAAGTGGAGCTTCACTATACGGAAGACGACGGGCGGCGCACGGAGCGGAAATGGAAAATGATTCCCGGCAAAATCGTCGACGGAGAAGCGGTTGCCGATGGCATGCCCGAGTCTGCGAACACTTTCCTCATGACGATCACGGACGAGCGCGATGCGATGGTAACAAGCCCGATCGGCTTCCAGTAGTCGAATCGAAATCTCAGTGTTGTTTGCAAAATTTCCGTGGGATCAAATCGTGCGGAACCTGTTCCACGTAGACGGTTCCGGCAGCGGCGCACTTCTCACTGGCGAGTAGCCCGGTGCTTCGACAGAGCTGCATTTCGATGACTTCCTCCGGTTCGGCAAAAGCGGTGAATTCGTAACCGATATTCTCCGCCGCAGACATGATGTCGAACCAGATAGGCATGGCAACCTTTCCGCCGTAGGCTCCTTCGTAGATTGGCTGTGGCTGATCAAGTCCTACCCAGACGCTGCCGGAAAGACGGCTCGTATATCCGGCGAACCAGGCATCGTGAAAATCGTTCGTGGTCCCGGTCTTTCCCCCGGCAGGAGCAGCAAATCCCATTTCGCGCAGACTGGCACCGGTTCCGCCTTCTTCAAGAACACGCTTGAGAATGTTCGAAGTCAACCATGCGGCACCGCTCGACATGACCTGATAGCTCCGGTCTTCATGTTGGTAAATGGTTACGCCTTCGCGATCCTGCACGGAAAGAAGGAAATGCGGCTCGTGACGCAATCCCCCCGTCGCAAAAACCGAATACGCACTCGCGACATCGCGAACATTCGCCCCCGTGGTGCCGATGTATACCGTCGGGGACACTTCCCCCTCGACGACGCCCAGTCCGGCATGTTCCATCATGGTGAGGACGGTATCGATTCCGGACCACTCGCCAATCCGGGCGGTCATCGTGTTCCGTGACCGAATCAAGCCCTGTTCGGCAGGGAGAAAATCTCCGAAGACGCCGTCGGAGTTTTGCGGATCCCATCCCTCGTCGTCCCAGGCAATTTCCCCGGGCGCAATTTGCCCGTCGCTGATCAGCATTCCCGGAAAGAGTCCCCGCTCAAATGCGGTTCCATATACGAGCGGTTTGAAAATGGAACCCATCGGCCGACGCGACCGGATCGCACGATTGAAGGCGCTGTCATGGTAGGACCGGCCGCCGAGGGTGGCTCGCATTGCACCGGAGTGATTTTCAATGATCGTCACTGCCGCCTGGAGATATTCGGGATCACCACTGCGGTGTCCGGCAGCAGTCTGGTGCGTGTAGCCCGGTTGGGATTCGAGAGCTCTCAAGCGCTCGTCGACAGAAATTTCCGCCGCACGCTGCAAGCGCTCGTCAAAAGTCGTCTGAATCGTCAGCCCACCGATCCCGGCATAGGATGGCAGAAGCTCCTCGATCTTTTCCTCCACCATCTTCAGGATGTAGGATTCACCGGAGACCTTGCTCTGCTTTCTCAGCATTTCCATCCATCGGTCCTGATCGAGAACTACCGGTCTCATTTCGCGATACCGCTGCTGCTCTTCTTTTGTGATCATTCCCTCATCCTCCATTCGCGCGAGAGTGCCGCGCATTTCGCGAAGAGCGGTCTCGTAGTGGCGGAAGGGCGAAAATCCGTTCGGGGCGCGAATGACGCCGGCAATCATGGCCGCCTCCGGCACGGTGAGATCAGAGGACGATTTGCCGAAATATCCCTGCGCAGCCTGCTCAATCCCGTTGATTCCCGTTCCGATGAAAACACGATTCACATACTGGGAAAGAATGTCGTTTTTCGAATAGTGCTTCTCGATCCGCCGGGCAATGGCCATTTCGAGAAGCTTTCGCTGGATGGTTTTTCCCGTCAGCCCGTAGGTCATCCGTGTGAGCTGCATCGTAATCGTGCTCGCCCCCTGAACGGCCCGCTTCTCCTTCGCATTGCGGATCCAGGCCCTGATCAACCCCAGCCGGTCAATCCCGTGGTGACGATAGAAGCGCGCGTCCTCTCTCGCGATCAATGCATTGAGAAAGTGCGGGGACACCGACTCCAGCGGAACCGGCATCCCGACATCCTCCCCGTGCAGCCATCCGATTCGTTCCCCGGTCGCATCGAGAACTTCGGTTTCCATCGGCAGGCGTCCGACAGCGGACAGATCATAGCGGGCCGCAAGTCTGTCATAGTGGAACAAAACCATCAGACCGATCAGAAAGGCGACAGCCCCTGCGAAGAGTGTCCCGACAATAAGGAAGCGAATGAAGGGGTGGTGAAACCACCGGGCTTCGTTTCTACGCCGCGATTTCCCCGTCGAGCGGGATTTCCGCGACGAGGATGAAGCGCGCTTGCTGGTTCGGGACCGCCGACTCTTCGACGATCGTTTTCCGGAGCCGGGCATGAGGGAACGGGAAAAAGCGGATGTTCCGGCAAAAAGGGGGCTTTTTCAAGCGGGAGGAATTCGATCACCGGAATTCCCTACAACGGGATTAGGCAAACGGGCACAGCCAGGAAATGAGTTTGTCGTATTCCGAGTGATGCCCGATCCATAACCGGATCATCGACTCCCCGTGCCGAACTCCTAACGCCCGATACTGAAGTCCCACTCTGACGGACCAAAATTTCCTAATTTTCTTGAGATGTAACGAGGGGTGAAGCGGGTCGGACTTCAGCAATTGAAAATTCTCATCTGCAACGGCCCGGACGCGTTTTGGAAGTTTGTCGTATGCATCCCAAAACTTTTTTGTCGCGTGATGCTTCACTGCGACTAGAGAGCACGGGTTTCATTCTTTTCAAATTCAGCAATTCCCGCTTCAGCAAGCTCATCGAGCTTTCCGGCGGAAATATCATGCTCGATCTTCTCATCCCACTTTGATGCGTCGAAAGAAGTGAACCATTCCCGGAATGCTGCCAGTTCCTCTTCATCAAGCTCTTCAACAGCGCGCTCGATTGATTCAAGAGTTTCCATTCCAGAATCTATCTTGTTTCAGAACCGCAATCAACCTTCCTTTCCTGAGCGAAGCACCTCACGTCATCGCCAGAATCAATCGCACGGAATCCATCTTCAGCGGAGAATCGAGCAGATATTTTTTGAGTTGATCTCTCTCCTCACGCGCCAGTTCGATTTCCTCTTCACGAACGGGGTGTCCCATTTCGCGAAGTCTTTCGAGGCGTTCAATCTCGCCGTCGTAGAGTTCACTCATCTGTTCGATGGCCTCGGCGCGAAATTCATCGGCGATGTCCTCGCCTTGTTTCGCAGCGACTTCGAGCAGAGGCGGGACGGCCCCCTTGAGCGCCTTCGATTTTTCACGAAGAAAGGTGGAGGGGCCGGGGCGCCCATCTTTTCGAATGCGCTCAATCGTGAAATCCCCCGTCCGGTCGCGACCTTTCTGGTCGATGATCTGGCGAATCGGGCGGGCCGGAAGAAAGCGGTCCGCGTGGAGGTGATCCGGAGCGATGCACTCCAGAATCGAAACCGTCTCGACCATCAGAAGCTGTTCCCCCGCTTTTTCCAAACGGAAGAAACCGGAGTTCCCGTGGTCTTTTGACAGAAAGGAATCAATTGCACTGATCACCATCGGGTGGTCGTGAGAAAGGAAGGTGATGTCCTCACGCGTCAGCGCAACTTCCCGGGAGAAAGTCACGGAAAGCCCGTCTTCGGGCAGTCCTGGGAATGCCTCTGCGGAAAACAGGTGCTCCGGCAGAAGAACGTAGGAGCGCTCGTCCAGATCTTCGACCGTGACGCCGAAATGGTCGAAGAGCTTCAGCATCAGGTACTCCAACCGGGTATCCTCATCGAGGTCCTCGATCTGGGAAACAAGAGCCTGCCCCTGATCGCGATCGAAGGAACTGACTTCGAGGAGATGATCGCGCCCCTCTTCCAGCTCCCGGTCGATTTTCTCTTTGAATTCCTTCGTCCGATCGAGAAGCGACGGAAGTGCCTCTTCCCGCTCGCCTGCATCTGCACTCGTCAAGGCTTCCAACTCTTCTCCGAATTCACGATAGATCGGGCCGGCGCCGTGGAGCGTGTTCTCAAACGCGCCCAGTCCGTTGTGATACCAGAGAGCCAGCATCTCATCGGTCGAACCCTCCACGATGGGAACGTGGATGTGAATGTCCCCGGTTTGCCCGATCCGGTCGAGGCGTCCAATTCGCTGCTCCAGCAAACCGGGGTCAGCCGGCAGATCGAACAAAACAAGATGATGAGCAAACTGGAAATTTCGCCCTTCCGAACCAATCTCGGAACAAAGCATGATACGGGCTCCCATTTCCTCGTCTGCAAACCAGGCCGCATTTTTGTCGCGTTGCAAAAGGCTGAGCCCCTCGTGGAAAACGGTCGCCTGGGCGCTGATCCGGTCGCGCAGTGCGTCTTCGATTTTCTCAACGGTTTCGCGAAGGTGAGTGATCAGCAGAATCTTCTGATCCGGCTGGCTCTTCATCAGCTCAACGAGCCAGTCGACTTTGTCGGAAAACGCTTTCTCTGCATCCGAAGTCGCATCGAGCGGGCAAAGGTGCGCAATCCGCTGAGGAAAGGTATCGAGAACGATGCGGCGGTTCCGGAAAAGAACGCGTCCCGGACCGTGAAGATCGATGAGCGCAACGCGGCAGGCCTCGCGATTGGCAGGGGTGTCGCTGGACGCCAGTTTCTCCGCTTTTTCTTTCCCCAGCAATTCTGCGATCAACTTCTGATCCGCCTTGCGAATCGATTTCTCTCCGCCGAGACGGTCGGCGAGATCGGAAATTTTCCGGTATTGCTCCGACTCTTTGATGAACTCACCGAGATCGGAAAAACGGGCCGGGTCAAGTAGACGCAAGCGTGCAAAGTGGCCTTCCCGACCAAGCTGTTCCGGAGTAGCCGTCAGGAGAAGCAGCCCGGTCGAACTTTTCGCAATCGCCTCAACGGCATCGTATTCCGGGCTCGAGGATTCCACCGTCCACTCGAGGTGATGCGCCTCGTCGACGATAGTAAGATCCCATTCGCCGGCGGCGGCCTGGGCAGCACGTTCAGGATTCCCGGCGAGCCAGGACGTCGCGCAGAGAATCAGCTGATCGTCGAAGAATGGATTTGCTTCCTTTTTCTCGTCACCGGCGACGATCGCGGCGGCCCGCTCCTCATCGAAAATGGCGAACGACATCGCAAAACGGCGGTAGAGCTCTACAAACCACTGGTTCACAAGGGCGTCGGGCACGAGGATCAGAATCCGCTTTGCCCGGCCGGTCAAATGAAGGCGCTGCAGAATCAGGCAGGCCTCAATCGTTTTTCCCAACCCCACCTCGTCAGCGAGAAGAACGCGGGGAGCCTGGCGATTGGCCACCTCTTCCGCGATGAAAAGTTGATGGGGAATCAGTGAGACGCGTCCCCCGATGAGTCCGCGGGTTTCCCGGGAGCGCGCTTCCTGCTGATTCCGAATCGCCGACTGGCGAATGCTCCACAGCCGGGGTTCGTCGCTCACCCCGGAGAGAAGTCGCTGCTCCGGACGCTGGACATTCATCGTATCGGAAAGGCCGCTTTCCGGCAGCTCATTTCCTTCGGAGTCGATGTAAATCAGGCATTTATCCTCCTCGCGAACGCTCGCAACTTCGAAGGTGTTTCCGCTTTGATCTTTGACGGTGTCACCCGGCTCAAACTCCACCCGGCGCAGAGGCGCATTGCGGGCCGCATAGGTCAGGGTCTCGTTTACGGCAGGATAGAAAGCCTGCACGACGGTGTTGTCCGCCTTCAGGATGATGGCGAGTCCATACTCGGTCTGCGTTTCACTCACCCAGCGCTGGCCGGGGGCAAATTGGGACGGGTCTGCGGTGTCAGTTTGATAGCGGGATGCTCTCATTCAATCTTGTGGGGGGAAGATTCTAACGCCTTTCGCCAATCGCGCCACTATTCCGCACGGGAATTTTGAAGAGAACGGGATTTCGTCAGGGAAGAAGACGAATATTGCAGCGAACTTCTCCTGGACGGATATCCTTTGGTCTATGACCAAACCCTGCCAGGTGCCTACCCTAACAGAGTCATACTTTGGGTGCAATCCGGTTGGATCCGGTCACACCGGCTTCACCCCGAGTTCCTCGAAAGGCACCTCGTGGGGCAGAACCTTGTTCTTTGCCGCAACGGCACAAACGACCCCGGCAGCTTCGCCCATCGCGACGGAGTTTCCGGTTACGCGATAGCTGCTGTGAGCGATGAATCCTCCACTGATGCAGCGCCCGGCGACGACGAGACCGTCGACGTCTTTCGCCATGAGCGAACGCAGCGGCACATCGTAGGGCTGTGATTTGAAAGGCTTTTTCTCGATCGCCTTTGTTTTCTTCGGATCCGTTGCGTGGACATCGATGGGGAAGGTGACGCGGCAGATTCCGTCTTCGAAGCGGGCGCCGTTTTTCAGATCCTCATCCGAGACGGAGTAGCGACCGTGTATTCGTCTTCCCTCGCGGGTTCCGATCTGTTCACCGGTGGCGAGAAGCTCCACATTTTTCCACGGACCTCCTTTTTTCCGGAGCGCATTGATCATCGCGTGGTTCTCGCGACGGGCCTCGAGAGTGGCTTTCGTCACGTCAGCGGCATTAATTGCAGAGACACTGTACTGGTGGTTTGCCATCATCGCATAGAGACCGTCATGGATTTCAAAAATCGAGGGCCCGCCGTAGCTCGGATCGATACCCGCGGAACGCAGCTCTTCGAGAAAATTCGCTTTGCCCCGCCCCAGTCCACGCATCGCAGCAAGATGATTGACGAAGGGGGCGATCTCGTCGGTTTTCACTCCGTGGAAAAGGGCCATGAGAGAAAACGGCTGGGTAATCCCGTCGCCGGGGCGGCCAAAATCGAATCCGCAACCCGCCTGCGCCGCGAGATCACCGTCGCCGGTCGCATCGACGAAATTCTTTGCGGTCCAGACTTCGCGTCCCGTTTTCGATTCCGTCACGACCGTGGAAAGGCGGTTGGATTCATCGGGAACGGCCCCGACCACACGGGTGTGGAGACGAATGTCGACGCCGGCTTCGAGCAGCATGTCTTCGAGCAGAAGTTTCATCGGCTCGGGATGGTAGACCCAGGCGTGCTTGACCCTGCGCCCGACGGAACCGGATTCGATTCGGCTCGCGAGCTCGCGCATGATGCCCGGCTTATTTACTCCGTCGAGAATCCAGGACAACATGCCCGCCGTCCAGACTCCACCGACACAGCCGTTAACTTCGATGAGCATGGTACTCGCCCCGCTCCGTGCTGCAGCCAGTGCCGCGGCAAATCCAGCGGGTCCTCCTCCGCAGACGATTACGTCATAATCACCCGCCAACGGGATCTCGCGGGCGTCTTCTCCGAACCAGTCGCCCTTCATTTTTCCGGACGTGCGGACATGCATCCGTTCGTTCGTCCCGAAAACCTGCCCTTCCGCCTGCCGGCTCCTTGTCGGCGCGGGCTTGGGACGGTTGTCCGGGTTTACCTTGTCCTGCGCTCCGGCGAGACCGGCGGAAAAGGCGGTTGCCCCTGCAGCAAGTCGTTTTGCGAAGCGTCGGCGATCAAGTGGATGAAAACTCATGCCGCAAGCGTGGCAAAAAACGGCTTTTCTGCAAAGAGCCGGATTGCGTAGAGTCGACTGAAATTTTTCCTGTCCGAATTATCATGAAACGACGTCGCTTCCTTCAAACCACGGGTGCCGCAACCGCAGGGGCCGCCGCTTCTGCTGTTCAATCCTCCGCTGCGGAATCCCGGAAACCCAATCTCGTCATCGTCCACTGCGACGAACTGAATTTTCGGACGATCGGATGCTACCGCGACACGCTGTCACCGGAGCAGGCGTTCATGTGGGGGGCGGATGCCGTTTGCGACACACCACACATTGACTCACTCGCGAAAGACGGAGCGATCTGCACGAAATTCTACGCGGCGACACCGGTTTGTTCGCCTTCGCGCTCCTCCTTTCTTTCGGGCCGGTATCCGCAGAACACTCCGGTGACCAACAACAATGTCCATCTCGACGACGGCGTCGTGACCTTTGCCCATCAGCTCGGAAAAGCGGGCTACGCGACCGGCTACGCCGGAAAATGGCACCTCGACGGGCAGGGCAAACCGCAATGGGAACCGGAGCGGAAATTCGGCTTTGAGGACAATCGCTACATGTTTAATCGCGGGCACTGGAAGCAGCTCGAACTGACAGAAAAAGGACCTCGGGTGAAAGCACGCGACAAAAAAGGCGAACCGTCCTATTCCGTCGACGGCGCCGATGAAGAGAGCTTCGCAACGGACTGGCTCGTGGATCGTACCATTGATTTCATTGACGAACACAAAGACGGTCCCTTCGCCTACATGGTCAGCATCCCCGATCCGCACGGACCGGACACGGTTCGCGCTCCCTATGACACGATGTTTGATGACTCCGTCGTGCAGAAACCGCGCACCTACGACAAAGACGCGAAATCAGCGCCAAGCTGGGCAAAGCCGCAGGATCGCTGTCCCTGGAAAATGGCGCAATATCACGGCATGATGAAATGCATCGACGACAACATGGGCAAGCTCATCGCGGCCCTGAAAGAGCGGGACCTCTACGACAACACGATCCTGATTTTCACCGCCGACCACGGCGACATGCGTGGCGAGCACCGGAGACAAAACAAGGGCGTGCCGATGGAGGCTTCCGGAAAAATTCCCTTCGTCATTCGCTGGCCGGAATCCATTCCTGCCGGACAAAGAATCGATCACGCGATGAACACCACCGATTTCGCGCCAACCATTCTCGCCATGATGGGAGCCGCCCCATCGGGAGAAGAGGAAGGCCGCGACATTAGCTCCGTTTTATCCGGAGAAACTCCGAAAAGTGCCGACGTGACATTCATGCGGGGAACGACGAAAAGCGCGGATGACACCACCGGCTGGATCGCAGCGGTTACGCCGACACACAAGCTGATCCTTTCCGATAAGGACGAGGCCTGGCTGTTGAATCTGGAAAACGACCCCGACGAGCTGGTCAATGCCATCTCCGTTCCCGATGAACAGCCCGTCGCACAGGAGTTGGCGAAATATTTGCAAGACTACGCAACCCGCTGCGGCGATCCCAAGATCACGAATCCGCACACCTCGAAAGTGCTTCAGGAACTGCTCACGTGACGAGACGCACGTTTGACGCGTCGGGGTGCTGCGTTACACTCCCGACATGCTGGATATCCGACTTCTCCGCGAAGACCCCGAAACGATCAAAACCCGTGTCAACACACGTGGCGCTGATGTCGGGGACATCATCGACGAAATTCTCGCCTGCGACGAAAAGCGTCGTTCCGGTGAGACTGAAAAACAGCAACTCCAGGCCGACCGGAACCGGATTTCCAAGGAAATCGGAGCGCTGAAGCGCGAAGGCAAAGACAGCAGCGAGATCGAGGCCCAGGTCCGCAAGATCGGCGACCGGATCAAAGAAATCGGTGAGGAAGTCGATACTGCCGAATCGCGGCAGCAGGAGCTTCTTCTTCAGATTCCCAATCTGCCACACGACGCCTGCCCCGTCGGAGAGGATGAAACGGCGAACCCGGTCATCCGGGAATGGGGCGAACAGCCGGAGTTTTCTTTTGAGCCGAAAGATCACGTCGAGCTGGGAGCCGACCTTGGTCTTTTTGATTTCGAACTCGCTGCAAAAATCAGCGGGAGTGGATTTGTCACCTTTACCGGAGCCGGCGCACGCCTCCAGCGGGGACTGATCCAGTTCCTGCTCGACCTGCATACCGGCGAGCACGGTTACAAAGAGGTCCTGCCCCCGATCATCGTGAATCGCGACTGCATGTTCGGAACCGGGCAACTGCCCAAATTCGAAGACGATATGTATGGATTCGAAGACGGAGCCGCCTTTCTCGCGCCGACCGCAGAGGTTCCCGTGACCAATCTCTATCGCGAGGAATTGCTCAAGGACCCGGAATTTCCGATTAAGACAACGGCCTACACTCCCTGTTTCCGTCGCGAAGCCGGTTCCGCCGGACGCGAAAGCCGCGGGATGATCCGCATGCACCAGTTCGACAAAGTGGAACTGGTCAACATCGTCCATCCCGACGATTCGTTTGATCAGTTGGAGAAACTCACCGCAGAAGCGGAAAAAGTGCTTCAGCTTCTCGGGCTTCACTATCGCACCATCGAGCTCTGCACCGGCGACCTCGGTTTCAGCTCCGCGAAAACGTACGACATCGAAGTCTGGGCGCCCGGCCACGGAGGCTACCTCGAGGTATCGAGCTGTTCGAACTTCGAAGACTACCAGGCCCGCCGCATGAAGCTGCGCTTCAAGGACGAGAACGGGAAAAACCGGTTCTGCCACACCCTGAACGGATCCGGCACCGCCCTTCCGCGTCTCTACGTCGCTTTCGTCGAAACGCATCAGCAGGAGGACGGCTCCATTCTGATCCCCGAAGTTCTGCGCCCCTACGTCGGCACCGACCGGATTTCGTGAACTCGCTGCGCGAGCGCGTTCAGCATTCCACGTTGAAGCGGAAAGGAGCGGGGCCTGGAACAGTTCCGGCAAGTCGACCTGCATCTCTGAACGTTCAGCGTTGAAAGTTGAGCGTTGAACGTTCATTGTCCCCGCATGCAGGACAGCAAGCGACTTGGACAACTTCTTCTCACCGGCGTTCCCGGAACCGAACTCGACCCGGAGACAGCGGAAAAGTTCCGGAAACTCCAGCCGGGAGGATTCATCCTTTTCGGTCGCAACATTGAGTCACCGGACCAGTTGCGGAAACTCATCGATGACCTGCGGGATCTCAGCGAGATCGAGCCTTTCATCACCATCGATCAGGAAGGCGGGCGCGTCTCCCGTCTTCGTCTCATCGGCAGCGAACCCCCGAATGCCCAGCAGCTTCGCGACAAAAATGACCTCGATCTCATCGACCGTCACGGCAGGCTGACCGGGCAAATCCTCCGCATGTTCGGATTCAATCTCGACCTCTGCCCGGTTCTCGATCTTTCTTTCGACGACGAAGCCGACAACTCGCTCAAAGGTCGCTGCTGGGGACGGGATCCCGAGGAAGTCATTCTGAAATCGACGCGTTTCAACCTCGCTATGAGAAAAGAAGGTGTGCTCAGCTGCGGAAAACACTTTCCCGGCTACGCCTCCGCCGAAGTGGATCCGCACCACGAGCTGCCGGTCATCAACAAAACGCTCGAGGAAATGGAGGAAAATGAACTCCGTCCGTTCCGCGCCCTGCTGCCTGACCTCGACAGCATCATGACCTGTCACTCCCACTACCCGTGCTGGGATGCCGACCGTCCGCGCTGGCCTGCGTCGCTTTCCAAAAACATCATCGGTCAGTTTCTCCGCAACCAACTTTCCTACGATGGACTCGTCATGACCGACGATCTCGACATGGGTGCGGTACTCAACGAGGTGACTTTCGAAGAAACGATCCAGGCCTGCATCGAAGCCGGCAACGACCTCGCCATGATCTGTCACCGCGTCGAGCTCGTGGAAAAAGCCGCCGAAGTGATCAGTACGCTGCCCGATCCGATCATTCACGATGCCCTTCGCCGGATCGAAAAAGCCAAGTCAAAAATGAAATCACCCTACGAGTGGTCGATGGAAAGATTTCAGGAAATCGATTCACAGATCTGGGACCTCCGCGTCGACACCCTCGGCGAAGAGCAGGCCAAAATCCTCTCTGTCGAAGACGGGAAGCGTTCTCCGGTGGAGACGTATTGATCGTTTAGACCCGGCGCATCGCGCGGCAGAAAATCACGAATCTCCGCGCCAGTTCTTCCAGCTCCTCGCGCTTCACAAGGACGTCCCGCCACTCAGCGGGAATGCCTCCCTCCCCGTGGAGCAGACCGGCCACCGCTCCGGCCACACAGCCGGTCGTGTCGGTATCGTCGCCCAGATTCACCGCAAAGAGAACCGCCTCGCGGAACGAGTTGCTTTTCTCATTCGCCCAGAGCGAGGCTTCCAGCGTGTCGATGACATGACCCGTTCCGTGAATGTCCGTCTCGTCCCGTCCGAACAGCTGATCCGGTTTCCAGTTCTCAAAGCGGGGTCGCTCTTCCTCGGAAAAATCCCATCTTCGATCCATCACGTCCCATGCGAATGCCGTCGCTTCGCGAAGAGGGCTTCCGTGCAGCAGTTCGCTTGCGATGAGGCAGAAAAACGCGCACGACATCCGCGAACGTTCGTGTGCATGTGTCAGGGCACTCATCTCCGAAGCTTTTTCGATCAGATCGGGATCGTCCCCGAAAGCCAGCGCCACCGGTAGAATGCGCATCAGCGATCCGTTGCCGTTGGACCACTCGCCGGTTCCTCCGCACTCCGCTGCAGAAGTGCCCGCGCGAAATTTTCCGATCGCCTGACTCGTCGCATTTCCAACATCAAACACCTCGCCGTGCGGCGTATGTTTTGCTGAATCGAGCCAGGCCGCGAATTCTTTCATCACCGCCTCCGGCGAATACTCTCCCGCCTCGAGGAACCCTGACGCCGTCGCCAAAATCATCGAGGTATCATCCGACCAGGTTCCGGCCGGTTGGTGGTGAGTGCCAAACTCCCGCATCCCCGTGACCGGATCGTTCACCCGGACTTCCCGCCCCTGAAACTCCACCGGAACGCCCAGCGCATCGCCCACGGCAGCCCCCAAAATCGCCGCCATACCCTGTTGAGTCAGAGACCTGACAGGGTTGAATGCGCGAATGAACCCTCTTTGCTCATTCGTTTCCGGACTGTCAGCCCATTCCGATTTGGCGCAGGCCTGCCAACGTTCCGCAAGAAGCTCCAGAGCCTCGTCGCCGTCAGCGGAAAACAGATCCCGCAAGAGACATCCAGCCACCGTTCCGGTGCGCCCCCGTCCACCCCAGCAATGGATGTAAACGACCCGATGACTGTGCCGCGCCAGACGGATCGCGCGGAGAACCTCGCGCATTTCCTCCGGACTCTTCGGAACCGACGCATCCCGGATCGGAAACCGGTGAAACTCCAATTCCCCCGGATCGAGCCCCAGCTCCAAGGCCGTCGCAAGCGCAATCGGCGCATAGGGTTTCAGCTCCCCCTCTTCAGTAAGATCAATAAAGACACGCGCTCCCGCCTTCAGAATCGCCGTCATGCCCTCATGATCTTCGAGATCGTCAAAGTCACGCGGATATTCGCCGCAGAGGATGCGACCGGGCTCGAGCCAGTAGGAGTTGGGGAAAGGGGGAGTCATTTGGGGTGGAAAGGTAAGAAGGTGGACAATCACGCGCGCGTTCTGGTGGGGTCGATTCTTTCGTTAATCATAGTTACTCAAATTCTCCTCCAGCACCTCCCTCACCCTGTCCCGCAGCTCCACCGGCTCCAGCACTTCCACCTGCGGACCCCAGCTCAGGATCCAGCGGGTGATTTCCTCGAAGCTGCTCAGGTCCATGACGAGTTCGAGGGTGTCTTTCTTCCGTCCTGTCCATTTGATTTCCTGACTCGGGTGCCACCGTCTTTCGGATACCATCGTCGTGGCCCAGCCGGAAAAGCGAAGCCGGATGCGGTGCTTCCCCTTTTCCTCTTCCGACGAATGCCACACGCCGAAGCTGCTGCCGAGATGATCCGATAAATCAAAGTCTGCCGGACGAAGAAACTTCGACTGCAAGACCTGCGGCGCTTTCATTCGCTGCAGCGCAAAGGTCCGTTTCGCCTTGCGGGCTTCATCGTATCCGATCACATACCAGCCCCCGTCGAAATCAGCGATATGATAGGGGCGAATCTTTCGCTGCTCCCATTTCTCACTCTCAATTTTCCGATACTCGAAGCGGAGAATTCGCAGCTCCATTACGGCCCGGGCCACTTTTTCAAACAGTCTCACATCGCCGGGAACGATGCCGGTATCTTTCACCGAAAACACCTCGTCCAGATCTGACCAGCGAAACGACACCTCCCCCTGCAGAGCGCCTGACAGTCTGCGAAAACTGTCCCGCAGCGCCGCCTCGAGAGGAGACCCCTGCAGCGGTTCGACCGCCTTCCGGGCGAGGAAAAGCGCGACGACGTCTTCCAGCGAATACCGCATCATCGGAAACTCCTGCACCGGTCGCTCGTAGAAATAGCCGTGCCGGGAGCGGTCATACTTCAGCGGCAGACCGAGATTTTTCTGCATGAAAGTAATGTCTCGCTGAATCGTTTTCTGCGTCACTTCGATCTGTTCCGCCAGTTGTCGACAATTCGGAAACCGCCCCCGCTGAATCACCTGGTGGATCGTAAAGATGCGCTCAATAGGGCGGCGGGTGTCTCCCGAGCGGAGGTTCCCGGAACGGAGGTTCCCGGACGGAGTAGATGTAGAATTCTCTTTCGGCATTTCCTACCTATATACCATAGCAACACCCAAAAGCTGTCCGATACTTTTTACCCACCATCCCCCTGCTAATGTCCCACCCACAGTGCCATGCTGGAAGCCATGAGCACGAAATCCACCACACCAAACACTACCACCACTGAAATCGCCTTCATTCTCGACCGTTCCGGCTCGATGTATTCTCACGTCGAGGCCGCCGTTGCCGGGTTCAACGACTTTCTCCGCGATCAGCAGGAGGTCGCGGGAAAGGCACGCATCACCCTCGTCCTGTTCGACGATCAATACGAAGTTCCGCTCGACAACCTTCCCGTCAGCGAAGTCACCTCCATCGATCAGAATGTCTACACTCCCCGCGGCAGCACGGCCCTGCTCGATGCCATCGGGAAAACGATCAAAAGCTTTCGCAAACGGATCAAGGAACTGCCAAAGGAGAAGCGCCCTGACAAAGTCATATTTGCGATTTTTACCGATGGATTGGAGAATGCTTCCTGCAAATACGATTGGCTTGATGTGGGGAAAATGATTCGGAAACGGCAGAAAAAAGACGGATGGGAATTCCTCTTTCTCGCCGCCGGGCAGGATGCCATCGCCACCGCAGCGGCGATGAATATTCACCAGGACAACGCCGCCACAGTCGACAACGGCAACCGCTTCATGATGCGTGACTCCAGCCGCGCCATGAGCCGCAAAGTCCGGGCGATGCGGATGATGGATGCAGAAGCCGCCGATCTGGCCGCGCCGATGGAGGAAATCTTGCGGGAAGAGGAGGGGCGGGAGTAGAGATATTGCGGTAGAGATACTGACAAATGGCTCAATCCTGTACTATTCATAGCAATGTCAGGGTTGCGCCGATTGTCGTGCATGCCTACTCTCAGTCTTCCGCTTGTCATGCCTGATTTCTTCAAGGATCCCATCCTCAATTCTCCCTATGAGTTTCCCGGACGTCACTGGGAGCTGGTCGATGGACAGCCTACCGGGAAGATCGAAGAAAATCGACGCGGCTGTTCCTATCTGACACCGATTCCAAAATCGAAGAAGCGAAAGAAGGATCAGGAGCAGCTCGACCTCTTTGAGGAACAGCCCAAGGTCACCGTGGATGGGGTGGAATACGATCCCACCTCCATCGTGAACCAGGTCAGGGCCCAGGTCGACACCTGGAGGACGCTTCCCGAAACGCAATGGGGTGTCACCCCTGCTACCGCGAAGCTCCTGCGGCATTGGCGCGCCATTCAAAAGGATAAATCGATCGGGATCCGTCCTTTCTTCTGCCAGCTGGAAGCCGTCGAGGTCGCGATCTGGCTGGCGGAGGTGGCACCGAAGGTGAAGTCGAATTTCGACTATCACAGCTATCTTCGTGCCGTAAACGCCGAGGCGAATCCCGATCTTTTCCGCATCGCGCTCAAGCTTGCCACTGGTGCGGGCAAAACCATGGTCATGTCCATGCTCATCGCCTGGCAGACGGTGAATTGGGTCCGCTCGCCGCAGAGCAAAAAATACTCCCGTGCCTTTCTCATTGTCGCTCCGGGAATCACGATCCGGGATCGCCTTCGTGTCCTGCTCCCGAACGACACCGAGAGCTACTACAAAGAGCGCCAGATCCTCCCCCGCGACATGATGGGGGATATCGAGAAGGCGAAGATCGTCATCACGAACTACCACGCCTTTCAACGCCGGGAAAAACTGGAACTCGCCAAGGGCAATCGCCAGCTTCTCGAGGGCCGGACCGGCACACCCATCGACAGTCGCGAGACCGAGGGCGAGATGGTCCGCCGGGTCATGGGCGAGTTGATGGGAGAAAAAATCGTCGTGATCAACGACGAGGCCCACCACTGCTACCGAATGAAATCCGGCGGCGACGCTATTGATACCGAAGACGATCTTAAGGGGGATGAGAAAACCCAGGCGAAGGATGAAAACCGCTACGCTCGCATGTGGATTTCCGGACTTGAGGCCGTGAAACGCAAGGTTGGCATCCACACCGTTTACGACCTCTCCGCGACCCCGTTTTTCCTGCGCGGGTCCGGCTACAAGGAGGGCACTCTCTTCCCCTGGGTGATGTCCGATTTCTCGCTGATGGATGCGATTGAGTCCGGTATCGTCAAGCTGCCCCGGGTTCCTGTGGCGGACAATAGCGTGGACAGCGACGACATTCCGAAACTCCGGAATCTCTGGGAGCACATTGGCAAGAAAATGCCCCGTGGGAAAGGCGGCAAGCCTTTCGATCCGAAACAGCTTCCGCCCCTGCTTCATACGGGCCTGAATTCCCTCTACACCCACTACGAAGAAACCTTCGAGAAGTGGAAAAAGGCAGGCGTCGAGGTGCCGCCTGTTTTCATTGTGGTCTGTTCCAATGTAAAAGCCTCCAAAGCGATCTACGATTGGATCTCGGGCTGGGAATGGGAAAACCCCGACGGCACAGTGTCCTCGAACGAGCCCCGACTCCCCCTTTTCGGCAACTACGACGAAAACGGAAACCGTCGTCCCCGTCCCCGCACTCTCCTGATCGATTCCCAGCAGCTCGAATCGGGCGAAGCTCTCGACAAGACCTTCCGCGATTCCTTCGGCGATGAAATCGAGAAATTTCGCCGCGAGATGATCGAGCGCAGCGGCAATTCCGAGGCGGGCCAGAAAATTTCCGACAGCGACCTGCTCCGCGAGGTCATGAACACCGTCGGGCAGAAAGGCAAACTCGGCGGCGAGATCCGTTGCGTCGTTTCTGTCTCCATGCTCACCGAGGGCTGGGATGCCAACACCGTCACCCACATTCTCGGGGTGCGCGCCTTCGGAACCCAGCTTCTTTGCGAGCAGGTCGTCGGACGGGGACTGCGCCGGCTCAACTACACCACCGACGACGAGAACAAGTTCGGCGTCGAATACGCCGATGTGCTCGGAATTCCCTTCGATTTCACCGCGAAATCCGAGGGAGGGGACATCAAGCCACCTCCGCCGTTTACTCACGTCCACGCCGTCCGCCCGGAGCGTGATCATCTCGAAATCCTCGTGCCCAATGTCGAGGGCTACCGCGTCGAGTTGCCGAAGGAGACTCTCAAGGCCGAGTTCCGCGACGATCATCATATCCGTCTGAGTCCCGCCGAAGTGGGCCCCACGAAAACCGAGAACCGGGGAATCATTGGGGAAGCCAGCCAACTCACCGTTGCCTCTCTCGATAAGAAGCGTCGATCCTCGATCGCGTTTGAACTGGCGCGGGAACTTCTGTTTCGAAAATTTGCCGATCCGTCAGGGCAGCCCCGCATGCATCTTTTCAATCCCCTGAAAGCGATCGTGCTTCGGTGGATGGACGAATGTGTCGATCTGAAAGGAGATGCCAAACTGGCGCAGCTTCTCTATCCGACCATTCTTGAGGATGCGGTGGAGCGGATTAAGGCCGGGATCACTGCCGCCTACCTCGACGAGCAACCCGTCCAGGCCATCATCGATCCCTATCACCCCGTTCATAGCACATCGACGATCAATTTTCGCACGACGAAGGACGTGTTGTGGACTCCCGACCTGAACAAGTCGCACATCAACGAAATCGTCTGTGATTCGGAGTGGGAAAGGGAATTCTGCCGCGCCGTCGAGAGCCACCCCCGCGTCGTCAGCTACGTGAAAAACCAGGGCCTCGGCTTTGAGGTGCCCTACCAGTCCGGCGGAGAGTTTCGCCGCTACCGCCCCGATTTCATTGTCCTCGTGAATCTCTCCGGAACGGCGGATGAAAAGAACGAGGACTCCGAGCTGCTTCATCTCATCATCGAGGTGAAGGGCTACCGGGGGGAGCACGAAAAGGACAAGCAGAACACGATGCGGGACTACTGGATCCCCGGGGTGAATCACCTGAAAAGCTACGGCCGCTGGGCCTTCGAAGAATTCAGTCAGCCCTTCGGAATGGAGGCGGAGCTGGCGGAACTGATCGACGAGGAGGTCGATCGATTGATTGAGAAAGCGGTGGGATGAAAAGCAGGTGCAGACATCGGCAACCGGAGCGGTCGCCCTACAGATCTCCCGTTGCGACCGTTCCTGTAGGGCGGGCGCTCCGCCTGCCCGGGATCAATTCAACCCGGTTTCCCTACCGACCTAACCCTGTTGACTGCCTGACCTAACCCTGTTGAATCACTCGCCGCACCAGCGGCCAAACCAGACCTTTTACTTTTTACCTTTCACCTTTTACGTCCCGCTCTGCGGGACTCTGTCCCATGGCCAAGAAAAAATCCGCTTCCAAGAAATCTGTTTCTCACTACGGACACGAGGACGCTTCGCGCAAGAACATCCCCTCCGCCGAGATGCAGCCGGTCGTCCGGGACGAGGTTCGGGAGCCCATCCCCGTCTCCTATGATCGGACGGGCGAGTCGTTTCCGGAGGAAAGCGCGGGGCGCAATGCGGATCTCGATCCGCAGCTCGTCTGGCGGGGGAAGGACGACGGACCGCTCGAGGTGCAGGCCCCGGCGCTCTACATCCAGGAAAAGGTCCATCCCAAGGCGCTCATCGACGACCTCCTCCGGCAGACGCGGACGCGGGCGGGCGTGGAGGACGAGGGCTACTACGACGCCGATCTCTTCGGCGACTTCAACGGCCTGCCCGAGGAGGCGAAATCGACCGACTTCTACCGGCACGAGGGCCACTGGAGCAATCGCATGATCCTCGGCGACGCGCTCCAGGTAATGAGCAGCCTCTCCGAGCGCGAGGGACTGCGGGGCAAGGTGCAGTGCATCTACCTCGACCCGCCGTATGGGATCAAGTTCAACTCCAACTTCCAGTGGTCGACCACGAGTCGCGACGTCAAGGACGGCAAGGCCAATCACATTTCCCGTGAGCCCGAGCAGGTGAAGGCCTTTCGCGATACCTGGCGGGATGGGATTCACTCCTACCTGACCTACCTGCGCGATCGCTTGATCGTGGCGCGGGAGTTATTGACGGAGAGCGGGAGTGTCTTCGTGCAGATCGGGGATGAGAATGTGCACCGCGTCCGGGCGTTGATGGATGAGGTGTTTGGGGAGGAGAATTTTGTTAGTTTGATTACAATTCAAAAAACAGGAGGACTTGGTTCCGCTTCAATTCGAAATGTTTCAGATTTTGTAATCTGGTTTTGTAAGGATAGAGGCAACCAAAAGTTTCGTAGGCTGTTTAAAACAAAAGCCGTAGGTGATGGTACCGGGACCAGTGCTCGGTATGATTTGGCCCAAAACGAGGCTGGTTTTCGGAGAAGACTTACAAAGGAAGAAAAGCAGGGGCTTCACCCGCTCCCTGAAGGAGAGCGGGCGTGTCAGTTAATTGCCTTAACTTCGATTGGAGCCAATCAATCCACCACTTTTGAGTTTTCCTATCAGTTTCGGAAGTATTCGCCTCCAATGAACCGCTGTTGGTCAACAAATCGAGAGGGGCTCAAGAGAGCAATTTCTGCTAACCGTGTGACGAGCACAGGAAGTTCGCTTCGATTTCTTTTCTACCTCGACGACTATCCTGCATATGAACTAAACAACGTTTGGAACGAATTCGCGAGCCCAGCAGGTAAAGTATATGTGGTTCAGAGTCATGCCGGAATCGTCGAGCGTTGCCTCCTCATGACCACCGACCCAGGCGACCTCGTCCTCGACCCGACCTGCGGTTCCGGCACCACGGCCTACGTCGCCGAGCAATGGGGCCGCCGCTGGATCACGATCGACACCTCCCGCGTCGCCCTCGCGCTCGCGCGGGCCCGCATCATGGGCGCGCGTTATCCCTACTACCTGCTCGCCGACAGCCGCGAAGGCCAGGTCAGGGAAGCCGAAGTCACCCGCACCGCCCCGAGCGAGCAGCCCACCCACGGCCACCTTTCCCACGGCTTCGTTTACGAGCGGGTGCCGCACATCACCCTCAAGTCCATCGCCAACAACGCCGAGATCGACGTCATCCACGAGCAGTTCGAGGAGAAACTCGTCCCCCTCGCCGAGCAGATCACCAACGCCGTCGGCCCCGATTGGCTCACCGAATTCCGCAAAGACAAGAACTACGACATCGACCTCCCCGACACGATCCAGGAATGGGAGATGCCCCGCGATTTCCCCGAATCCTGGCCCGAGGAAACCAAAAAGCTCCACACCGACTGGTGGGACCTCCGCATCGACCGCCAAAAGGAAATCGACGCCTCCATCGCCGCCAAGGCCGACTTCGAATACCTCTACGACAAACCCTACGAAGACAAATCCAAGGCCCGCGTCGCCGGTCCTTTCACGGTCGAATCCGTCGCCCCCCACCGCATGCTCTCGGTCGATGAAAACGACGAGCTGGTCGACAGTTGGGACAAGGTCGCCGAGCAGAGCGATGCCGCCTACGGCGGACGCCAGCAGGACTTCACCAGCGTCATTCTCGAAAACCTCCGCAGCGCCGGTGTCCAGCAGTCCAACAAAGAGGATCGCATCCACTTCACCAGTATCGAGCCCGTCGCCGGCAGCTATGTCTGCGCCGTCGGCACCTACACCGAAGGCAATGACGAGGACGCACCCCAGCGCAAGGCGGGCATCTTCATCGGCCCCGAATTCGGCACGGTGCAGAAGCCCGACCTCGTCCGCGCCGCCCGCGAGGCCGCCGAGATCGGCTACGACGTGCTCATTGCCTGCGCCTTCAATTACGACGCCCACAGCACCGAGTTCGAAAAACTCGGCGGCTTTCCCGTCCTCAAGGCCCGGATGAACGCCGACCTCCACATGGCCGACGATCTCAAGAACACCGGCAAGGGCAACCTCTTCGTCATCTTCGGCGAGCCGGACATCGACATCGAAACGCTCGACGACGGCCAGCTCCAGGTTCGTCTCAACGGCGTCGACATTTTCAAACCGAGCAGCGGCGAAGTCGTCTCCAGCGACGCCAAGGACATCGCCTGCTGGTTCATCGACACCGATTACAACGAGGAGAGCTTCTTCGTCCGCCACGCCTACTTCCTCGGCCAGAACGATCCCTACAAAGCCCTCAAGACGACCCTCAAATCCGAGATCGACGAAGAAGCCTGGCAGAGCCTCAACCGCGACACCAGCCGCCCCTTCGACAAACCCGCCACCGGCCGCATCGCCGTGAAAGTCATCAATCACCTCGGCGATGAAGTCATGAAGGTGTTTTCGGTGTGAATCGAAAGTTTTTAAAAAAATTGTAAACTTGCACAGCTGCGGTATCTTTTGATACTGGGTGTCTCAAGTCGACCTGACCTCCATATGGCTCCTCCCAGGAAAAGTCACCGTCCCAGTGACAAGGAGAAGATCAACAAGGTCACGGACGCAATCGCAGCACTGGAGGATGAAAATTCGAGTCCCATCATTATCGCCGATCGCCACAATGCGGAAGCGATGGAGTTTACCGGTGCGGCGGATATGGACGGGGTTCTCGCCTGGGTCTTGTTGCTGCTCAAGGAGATTGAGGCCATCGGGGCGGAGAAATGCTTCGTCGGCAAAGAGGCTCAGCGGTGTACCCACAAAGGCTCCAAGGACGTGTTTCTTTTCCCCTATCATTGGACCTCCGGCTCATTGGGCGCTCGCGCCTACCTCAAATTTGCGATTCGTCGAACGAAAACCGATTCCGGCGAGTCAGTAACATATTGTCATTTGGATTTGCATGAAGACAGACCAAAAACGTAAGCAGCCACCCCCGCTAAAAAGCCAGGGAAAGTGGAGGCTACCCGATCATTGCCCAGGCTGTGAGCAGGAAGGATCCTTCGTGGAGCAACTCGTCGAATCAACGCATTTGATTCGTGGCGAGGAGATTTCCGCGAAAGGACCGAAATACGTGTGTTCGGAATGCGGCTGCGCGCTCATGTCCCCAGCTCAGGCCACCGACGGTGTGAAGAACGCCATAGCGGCCTATCAGCACGAGCATGGAATGCTCACGGGAGAGGAAGCAGCATCGCAACGGCGCGCCCTGAAGTTGAGTTCTGAGCAGCTCGCCAGGAGAGCTAAAGTCAGCATTGCCACGATCAAGCGGCTGGAGGCAGGCGGACATCTCGTCAATCCGAGTATCGATACGGCGCTGCGAAGCTTTTTCGAGCGCCAAGTGGCAACCTATGACACGGTCGCCACAATCCGGATCCCTCATCATGGTAGTGCCTGGTGCCTCGCTGATCCGGAGCGTTGGTCCTACCGGACGCCGGCCCTCATCGTCGGAGCCGTTTCCAGTGAACCTGTGCCGGAAGTGGAGCCCGAACCAGAAATGGAGGTCGCGGCCTAATGCTCAGCGCAATCCAGGTTCGTCGTCATTTCGTGAGAAGTTTTCATTTCGATGCTTCTCCCAACCATTCGGATGACTATGAGGAGCCCGAGCTTGAGATCGCCTTTGCTAATTGGAAAAATGATGATCACTGGATTGTCAGGCTGAAGGTCGAGACTACCAAATTGCCGAAATCAAAGGGCAATCCGCCTTATTTGATCCGGGCGGAGG
The DNA here is from genome assembly GCA_022361255.1 of Verrucomicrobiales bacterium. Lineage (GTDB taxonomy): Bacteria > Verrucomicrobiota > Verrucomicrobiia > Verrucomicrobiales > DEV007 > Arctic95D-9. Next base: position 8,402 of record JAKSBG010000036.1, on the reverse strand, counting down.
TGGAAGGGCTCTTTGATGTTCATCCTGACTTCCCAAAGGAAAGGGTCGAAGAAATCGTGAAAATGAATGGAGGTGCAATTCTCTACGCCGCGATCCGGGAACTCGTGATAACACACTCGTCCCGTTCACTGTATGGCCCGGCCGAACTGCCGACGATCGACGCACGAATGTTTCTGGAGGCACCATCGTACGAGGAAGCGTCTCCTGCAGCAATGGAGAAAGTGGCGAAGACCAATCGCAAACAAGCCGCTACTACGAAAAAAGGGAAAAAGGCAGGCTCCGGGAAGTCGGCGGAGGTTTCAAAGTAGAGCAAGATAAGCTACTGGATATCTACTTTATAATCTGTGTGACCTGATTCGTTTTCTTTCCGGGTTTCAAAGCCAAAGTTCTATCGTCTTCGGCAAACCTATGTCTATATGTAATTCTCTCTATCTATGAACGCAGAAGAACGAAATATCGGTCAAATCCTCACTGAAACCCTACGCTATGAAATTCCTCCGTATCAGAGGCCATATTCGTGGAATCAGGATAATGTTCGTGAGTTGCTCGATGATATCGAAGAGGCCTATACAGAGAAAGATCCCGAGTATTTCATCGGATCGCTAATTACGATCGAACGGGATCGCAATGTTCTGTATGAAGTCGTTGATGGTCAGCAACGGCTGACGACTCTCAATTTGATTTTTGCGGCCCTGCGAAACAGTATCGAGGATAAAGCAGCGAAGCTAACGATCGGGAATCGAATTCTCCCGAGCGATCCTTTGACGAATCAAACAGAAACTCCCCGGCTTACGCTGCGCCAGTCGGATCAAGCGTTCTTCGTCGAACATATTCTGGAGTCAAAGAATCTCAGTGATACAGAGCGAAATGAGTTGGACGAACCCAAGAGTCGCCTGATCAACAATCATGAGGTGGTTTTGAACTTCCTCAAAGAGCGAGATCAGGATTGGATGAAGCAGTTTGCGAATTACATCCTGCAGAAAGTGTATGTTGTTTTAGTGCAGACAGAGAGCTTTCAGTCTGCTTATCGACTTTTCAACGTTCTCAACGACCGAGGCCTCGCGCTCTCGAACGCGGACCTGATCAAGAACAAATTGTTCGCCCGGCTTTCTGACGAAACCAAAAGCGACGCACTCGAAGAAAAGTGGGTGAAGCTGGAATCTGTGACAGGGATCGATCGGCTGGACACGTTCCTCGGATATCATCGCACAACGCTTGTGGCAAATAAGGCGCGCAAATCTTTGGCAGATGAATTTGATACCGTTCTCTCGAAATATTCTGGCAGCCCCCTCGACTTCATCGACGACGTCACGCAGTCGGCAAAGAATTTCGAACGGATTTGGCACATCAAGTTCGATGACCCTTCTGCCGTAAGAAGTGTAGCGGCTCTCTGGAGGGTTAGTTACGATGAGTGGGTTCCTGCTCTGCTCGCATTTCTTAATCAACCACCTGAAGGATTTTCCCTGTCTGAGTTCTCCTCTTTGCTGGAGAGGATCACAATGCAAAACTGGGTGCGGCGGCTGGGCCGGACGAAGCGCCTGACAATTTACTACCAATTGATCAGTGCAATCAATTCAGCGAAAGAGGCGGAAAAAATTCGAAACATTTTCTCCGATGGTGCTGAGAATGAAGAGTTCTTTGGTCTACTTGGGGGAGCAATTTATGGACTCCCCAGCTGCAAGGCGATCCTGATGCGGCTGGAAGAAGGGTGCCAGGATGAGTCGGTTACCAAGCAATATGGAGGACGACTCACAATCGAGCATGTCATGCCCCAGGCGCTGAAGGACGAATTCTGGAAGGATCGATTTTCCGAAGAGACGCACTCTCATTGGCTACATCGTCTCGGCAATTTGACATTGCTGTCAGGGAACAAGAATTACAAGGCTCAGTACTTTTCGTTTCCTCGAAAAAAGGAGATTTATCTCAATCGAAATGAAAAGGTCTCTTTTGATCTCACCAAGGAGATTTGCGGAGAGAATGATTGGGACGAGGGACAAATCGAATTGCGGCACAACCGCCTCATGGATCTCGCAAGGGATATCTGGACAATCAGCTAGACCAGATGAACTTTCGCCTCGCCACCACCTTCCGGGAAAGCCTCGGTAAACTGACCGGCCAGGAGCAAAAGACGGTCAAGACGACCGTACTCGACCTGCAACTCGATCCAGCGCATCCGGCGCTGAAATTTCACCGGATCGACAAGGCGAAGGATCCGAATTTCTGGTCGATCCGCGCAAGCGGCGACATTCGGGTGATCGTTCACAAGACGAAGGCGGATTTTCTCGTCTGCTACGTCGACCACCACGACAAGGCCTACCACTGGGCCGAGCGTAGGCGCGTCGAAAATCATCCGAAGACAGGCGCGACCCAGATCGTGGAAATACGGGAGCGGGTCGAAGAGATCCCGGTATTCAAGCACGTCGAGGTCGAAGTGGAGGCACCGAAGGTCCGGCCCCTGGAGCAAAAGACGGTCGATGAGTTGTTGTCCTTCGGCGTGCCGGAAGATTGGTGTGAGACGGCGATCGAGGCGGACGAGATCGAATTGCTCGAAATCGCGGAACGACTTCCCTCGGAAGCTGCCGAAGCGCTGCTCGATCTCGCCGATGGGAAAACACCGGAGATTGCCGCGACGTCCGAAGGCAGTGATGGATTCGAACACCCGGACGCGCAGCGCAGATTCCACCTCTTCACCGACGAGGAGGAACTGGCTCTCGCGCTCGAATTTCCATGGGAGCAGTGGACGGTTTTCCTCCATCCCTCTCAGCGCAAGTTTGCCGAGCAGGTCTATTCCGGCCCTGCCCGGGTCGCGGGTTCTGCGGGCACCGGGAAGACGGTTGTCGCAATGCACCGTGCTGTTGCTCTGGCGAGACGGTATCCCGACGCGAAAATTCTCCTGACCACCTTTTCCACGGCTCTCGCCGATCTCTTGCAGATCAAAATGGCACGGCTCGTCGGAGAGACGAGCGACTTGGCCAAACGCATCGAGGTGCGATCTTTGCCTGACCTCTGTTGCACCTTATACGCGCAGGAATTCGGAAAGTTTGTCGCGGCGGAGGATGAGGAAGTTCGGGAGATTATTGCGGAGGTTCTGACTGAGTCCGGTGCGAGCTTTTCTCCCTCCTTCGTATGGTCCGAATGGAAATTTGTGCTCGATGCGTGGCAGGTCGAGTCGATTGAAGCCTATCGCGAAGTGCCGAGGGTAGGGCGTCGGACACGGTTGGGCAGCCAGCAGCGGGAGGTGATGTGGGAGATCGGGCAAGCGGTGCGCAAGCAACTCGAGGAACGGGAGCATATCACTTGGGCGACGGCTTTCCGCCGTATCACGGAAGCTCTGAACGAATCGGGCAAGCGACCCTACGACTTTCTCATTGTCGACGAGGCGCAGGATCTCGGCGTCGCTGAATTGATATTCCTCGCCACGATCGGAGACCGGCACGCCGAGTCTCTCTTTTTCGCCGGGGATGGGGGCCAGCGCATTTTCCAGCAGCCGGTTTCCTGGAAAGCGCTCGGCGTCGACATTCGCGGTCGATCGAATCGGTTGCGAATTAACTACCGCACCTCCCACCAGATTCGCAGCCGGGCCGATATCCTCCTGCCGGAAGAATCAACGGATCCCGATGGCAACGTGACCGACCGAACCGGCACGATCTCCGTATTCAACGGCGTACCGCCGGAATTGATTTGCTGCGACGACCGGGACGCAGAGATCGGAACAGTGGCGAAAACACTCGTGGAATGGCTGGGTGGCGATTATTCACCGGAAGAAGTCGGCATTTTTGTCCGAAGCGAGGCGCAGTTCCCCCGATTGCGAGCTGCTTTGAAGCAGGCCGGAGTAGAGTGGGCCGAGCTGGAGCGAACCAGCCTCGCTCCCGAGGGGAAGGTGGCCGTTTCCACCATGCACCTGGCGAAGGGGCTCGAATTTCGTGGGGTCATCGTAATGGCCTGTGATCACGATGTCGTGCCCCTGGAAAACCGAATTGTGGAGGCTTCCGACGAAGGTGATCTGGAGGAGATCTACAGCACGGAACGACATCTCCTCTATGTCGCTGCCACGAGAGCGAGGGAGCAACTGCTCATCACCGGAGTCAATCCTGTATCAGAGTTTGTCGAGGATATGGAGTTACCGGATCGACGATGAATCATCCAACACCTCCCCCGCCACCTGAAGCCGCTCTTCGGTAAAGCCTTCGAGCCATTCGCACTTCACCAGATTCTCCTGCATCAGGGGGAAGCGGTCCCGACTCATATCGTCGAGAATGACGAAGGTGCTTGTGTCAGGATTTCGGGCGAGCCAGGTGAGGATTTCTGCTCCGCGGGGAACGGATTCGTCGAGGAGGGTTCCGGGGCTGGATGCGGTGAGGATGGGCGTGCCCCAGTCTTCATGCAGAAGCTCTCCGGGATTGTGGGGAGAGAGCAGGCGGATCATTTCGTCACGGCGGAAGGAAGGGCGCCAGTCGGAGGAAATGACGAGTTTCGCCCCGCAATCCGATGCGAGCCGGGCGACCCGCTGCATTCTCTCCGGGCAGTATTGCGGGTCCGGTTTGCCGTCCGGCTTGGGAAACGCGATGCGGATGACGCCGTCGAAATCGAGAAAGATAATTTTCATGGTGGGCTATCGCGGGACGGTTGCAACGGTTTCGGATTTCCTGACCCATTCGCTCACATAGGATGAGGCGGAAAAAATGGCGACTCCCTTTGGTCCGGCCGGAAGGAAAGGATCATCCCCGAAGGATCTCCATGAGGAGGCTGCCTCTTCTGCGGAATTGCCCTCATGGAGGCGATTCTGTAGATATCTATCGACGATCTCCTTCGCCTTTTGCGCGGCAGCCGCGTAGGTCCCGAACTCGCCCAGTTTCACCCTCTCGTCTTCATCCATGAAGTGAAAGTTGTCGTCACTGTAGAGTTCGTAGGCGGCGGGAGGTTCGGGATCTACCTGAACGAAGTTTCCTGCATCGATTTCCGCTTCCCCGCTCCAGCGGTAGGCGGTGGCCCTTCCTCCGTGCCCGAGCCCGTAGTCGAGACTTACAATGTTGGGGGCGGCGGAGAAAGGGGCGAATCGCTTGAGCTTGTAGTGGCCGAAAAATACGGGCGGTTCCCCGGGCCCATACTCGACCAGTGCGGGTTGCGCTCCCTCCGGAACGGGCTCGTCCGGAGCGAGATTGTTTGGTGGAAAGGAAAGTTCCCGGTAGGATTTTCCTTTCCCGCTTCCCCACCACTGGATCCGCATGTTGTTTCGCTGAATCCCGTTGCTGTCGGCAAAGCTCACACCGTCGTGGAGCGGGAGCTCGACGCCTTTGAGAACGTTGTCGATCGCCTGCCTCGCGCGGGAGCCTTTTCGATTGGTCTCGATCAGGAACGCCCCATCGTGAAGAGATTTCTCGCGCAGGTATTCGATGTCTTCCGCAATCCACGAAGCGTGGACAACCCGGAGCCCGTCGAGCTCGAGAAAAAACGGCAGACCTTTCATCCACTCGACCCATTCGGGAATTTCTTCATCGTTTCCGTCGAAAGAAGCGAGAGTCGCCTCGATCTGTCCGGGATAGTTCCCGTGGTGAGGCCGGAGATACCCGCCTTCGGGATCCGGAGTGAAGTAGGAAACGAAATTGAATTCGTGATTGCCCATCACGGCGAGTGCATGACCCGAATCGATCATTCCCCGGACGAGATGAAGCACCGACCGGCTGTCCGGCCCGCGATCAATGAAATCGCCGACGAAGATGACTTTCCGCCCTTCGGGATGGAAAAAGTGAACGGCCTCGTGATCGTAGTGGTATCCCAGCTCTTCAAGGAGACGAACGAGGCTGGTGTGCTCGCCGTGAATGTCTCCGATCAGGTCCCAGTGTTGTGGTTTTTCTTTTTTCATGACACCGGAAAATACCGCTTACACCTGCAAAAAATACCTCTACAGTTTCAGTTAACCTGCATTTTTTGACATGTTTGAATCTCTCTTTGACCGGAACGGACTTTCTCTCGAACGACTGCGTTCTCTGGTTGAGGTGGATGAAGCGGGCGGAATCGCGAAAGCCGCTCCCGGCGATCCAGTTCAGCAGAGCAAGATCAGCAAGAATCTGAGTCAGTTGGAAACCTTTTTCGGAACGGAACTGAAGCGACGGAAAGGAAAAGGAATCGAACTGACCGGGGCGGGAAAACGGCTCGCGACGATGGCCCGCCGCCAGATTCTTTCTCTCGAAACCTTCGCGCAGGAGGCGAGGTCGGAAACGCAGGAAATTCGCATCGGCGGCGGGCAGTCCGCGATCGAATGGAGCCTGCTCCCGCGACTGCCGGAAATGGAAAAACGCTTTCGTCTGCAGCTGGTTTCGATGCGGTCGCAGGAGGTGATCCGGCGACTCGATGATTTTTCTCTCGATGTCGGATTGGTGAGAAAAACTGCGATTCAGTCAAAGACGATCGAGTTCCGTCAGGTCGCGACCATCCGCTATGCGCTTTTTGTGGAGCGGGAAGTCGCAGCAAGGCACGACTGCGATCCCTGGAAACTGCTTTCCTCGATTCCGCTCGCCACTTCGATGGGTGGCGAATACCGGCGCCGTTTCGACGAGTTGGCAGAGACGGGAAAAATCACTCCTGACATCCGCTTTTCCTGTTCCAGTTTCCGGACGGCTCTGGAAATCGTGAAACAAAGCGCATCGGTCGGCGGCCTGCTCCCTGACTCGGCTTCGCATGCTCTGCCACCGGGCGATTTCACGGAGATTCCCCTGCCTTTTCTGCAGCCCTACGAACGGGAGCTGGTTCTCGCCTGGCAGAAGCGGATTCTCGATATTCGTCCGGCTGTCGGACACTTCATCGCAAGCTTTGACAAATCCGGGAAGCGTCTTTGATTCTGCTTCATAGCTGTTCTCATTCCTCTCAGAAATCAGGACGACCTGGAATATGAAATCGAAAAAACGCCCCGGAAGAATGCGACGCTGGGCTGCGAGACTGTCTGCAGCCACGGCCGTCCTCATCGTCGTGTTTGTTGCGGTCGCATTCCGTCCCGTCGACAGGGCTGACTGGAAAAGAAGTGACTCCATGAAACGCGCGAACGAAATCGTTTCCGCAATTCCCGCCCGGTTGGACGCTGCGGAAGAGTCCGTGCTCGAAGCCGGTTGGGCTTCCGTTCCTCTCACCGCAAAAGTCGGGGAACCCTTAGCCGGATACGCCGCGCGCGAGGGAGCGCCTTCTGTCGGAGAAGGGGAAACGATGTGGGCACGGGCACTTTGCCTGAGAACCGAAACGAGCGAGGTCATTTTTGTCACGGCCGACATCCTTCTCGTGCATCACGGTGTTGCCGATGCGGTCGTCGAAATCTGTTCCCTGCAAGGTATTGATCCGGAGTCCCTGTATTTTACCGCGACTCACACTCACAGCGGGCCGGGGGGCTGGGGACCGAACATCATTGAGGAAGCCGTCTGCGGGGAATACGATCCTGCGATTGTGAAGCGGCTTGCCGGTGAGCTCGCCGATGTGATTATCGAGGCGAGAGAGGCGGTCGTCCCCGCGGAGTGGGCATGGCTCCGGACGGAAGCTCCGGAATTTCTCCGCAACCGAACCGTCGATGACGGATTGATCGATCCGGTCCTCGAGGCCGTCGCGATTCGCCGGAAAGAGGACGGGGCGGTGGGATTGTTTGCGTTCTATGGCGCGCACGCAACGAGCGTTGGCGCAGACCGAATGACCTGCCATGCCGACTATCCCGGTGTCTTTGTCAGGGAAGTGGAGAAAGCGGGCGTCGCCTTTGCCGCGTTCGGGTCCGCATCGGTCGGCAGTCAGGCACCGGACGGGCCGGGAGAGGGAGAGCAGCGCGCTGTCGCGATAGGAAAAGGACTGGCCGGAAAAATCCTCGGTCAGCTGCAGACTGCCGAGTGGAAGTCGCATGCCGCGGTGGCAACGGTCCGAAAGTCGATACCCCTGCCGGATTTCCAGATTCGAATGACCAACAACATCCGGGTCGCCCAGTGGATCGCCAACGGGATTCATCCCACGACCGCTCCGATTCATTTTGTGCGGATCAATCAGCATCGTATCGTCGGCCTGCCGGTGGAATTTTCCTCGATGCTCTCGACGCCGCTTCGAAATGAGGCAAAAACCCACGGCCTCGAGCTCACCCCGACTGTTTTCAACGGTGACTACGTCGGCTATGTTCTTCCGGTCGAAATCTACGACAGCGGTGCCTACGAAACGCAGATGAATTTTCTCGGCCCCGGCGGAGGAGCCTGGTTTTCGGAGTTGGTCCGGGTGGGCGTGGGGATCGAGTAATGAGGCTAGAGGCAAGGCAGGCGGAGCGCCCGTCCCACAGGGGGTGTCCCAGCGCGTTTGCCTTGTAAGGGCGGCCGCCCCGGCTGCCGGGATGGGTCGTTTATGAAAAGCATGCCCTCTGGGCATTTTTGCGCATTTGGTTCGCTTTG
>JAKSBG010000162.1 GCA_022361255.1 Verrucomicrobiales bacterium | reverse complement strand
GGTCACTACCACCGGAAGAGAACACTCAGCAAGTTTTCGCGAGTGAAGGACGAGAATGCCGATTCCGGGAAGCCGAGTGAAAAAGTTGCGGGAGTAAAAATCTCAGTTGGTAGCGTCAGTCGCCGCAGCAGCCTCTGGCTCCCCCGCTTCCTTCGTTGAGCATGGACGACCCCACGCAAAGACTTCACTTCCTTCTGCCTCTCGCAATAGCTCCTGCAATCCTATTGGGATTGCTTGCACGCCGCATAGGACTTCCTGCAGTGGTTGGTCAGATTTTCGCCGGAGTGCTTCTTGGCCCAATGGTTCTGGGAGTGATCATTCCTGGAGAACCACACAGCCACAACGGCAATGGAGGGTCGAATGGATTCTATGAGTTGGCTGAAATTGGTTTGTGCGTGCTCCTGTTTAAGATCGGCCTTCAGACAAGAATTGACCATTTCACTCAAGTGTGGCGCCAAGCCTTGTCGGTTGCTTCCGTTGGAATGCTCCTGCCGTTTGCGTTGGGATTTGGAGTTGGTTTCCTGCTTCATTGGCCCATTTCGGCCACCCTTTTCCTGGGAGCGGCTCTTACTGCGACAAGTATAGGAGTTACCGCAGCAGCAATCGACGAACTTGAGGTGGGAGATTCCACTGAAGCTCGCATTATCATGGGGGCAGCGGTGGTAGATGACGTTCTCGGACTACTTCTGCTCTCGATCATCGCGGGATTAGCGGTGCAAACCGATTCGATTGGCCCGGCTCTGGGATGGAGCATCGCGCAAGCTGTTGTCTTCCTCGGTGCTGCCATAGCTGTTGGGCCGTTTCTTGTGCGTGCGTTCGATAAGCTCACCGATTGGTTGGGGAGCGACGAGATCCTGATTGCGTTCGCATTTGGCTATCTGCTGCTCATGGCCCATGCTGCTGAATCTGCGGGGCTTGCCGCCATTATCGGCTCCTACGCTGCCGGATTGGTTTTTTCTGAGCGCGACGAAGCAAAGCTGAGTCGAGTATTCGAGCCCCTGACTCAGCTTTTAGCTCCCATCTTTTTCGTTCTCATCGGGAGTTCAATAGAGTTCAACGGGGGAGCGAATTGGGCTGACTTCGGAACAATCGTTCTGCTGGTCGTGGTGGCCACAGGATCTAAGATCGTTGCTCCGTGGCTCGGAAGGACTGGCACAGCCAACCGAGCTGTCATTGGAAGCGGCCTGGTTCCTCGTGGTGAAGTAGGCCTGGTTTTTGCACAGGTCGGATTGGCGACCTCTGCGCTATCGGGGGAGCAATACTCAATCCTAACGACAGTGCTGGTTGTGACTACCTTTGCCGGTCCGATGATCTTCCGGAAATTTGCCGTTCGCATCGCTGCCACGTAGTGCAAGCACGGAAGTTGGAGTCTATTTGCCTCCACGGACAATTCTTGAATCGAGGAAGACGGAGCCAATATCTTGTCACACCTGCGCGGATCCTGCAGTTGGAATAATTTTCTTTTCCTTCAGTCTTCCTCGATTGCTGCTCGCATTCCCGGACGGAAACGAGTTAATCGGGCGCTCAATTTCCACAAAAGAGCACCCTTCACAATCTTCGTTCACCAGCCGTGATGGTGGAAATGGACCGGCTGATGTCCGTGGTATCCGAAGTGATCGTGATGATCGCGATAGTCGTAGAAGTGAATCGTGTGGCCGTGACCGTGGTCGTATCCTCCATGGTGGGGTGACGTCTCACATGGCGGTGGTAGCTGGTGGTTACTGTGGAGGACACGGAGTTCTCGATCACACGCAGTCCGGCCTCTTTCAGAGCGAGTGAACTCGCAGTTGGAATTTGATGGGCGGGGAGCAATGGCCCTGGCATCCGCCAGCTGCTCGGGTCTTGGCTGGGGCTGGACCTGTGGATTTCTTGTGTCGATTGGAGTATTTGCTTCGATGGTCGGGTTCTTGGCAACCACTTGACCGAAACTACCGTTCTCGACCTGTGCGACGAGCGTCGTATTTTCTCTCACCAAGATATCACCGGGGAAGACACCGGTGACAGCCTCCACGAATTGGTCGTTACCAGCACCGAGGGTCACTTCCCATCGCTCAAAGGAATCGGCATCGCTTTCTGATTGAGCGAACACGTAGGTTTTGTCGCCTTGTTGATAGAGACTTGATCTGGGAATGGTGATCACGGCGTCATCTCTTCCGGCCAACTCCCGCATTTCGACGGTGTGGGTCGTCAGCCCGATTTCTTCACGAAGCGTTTTCGAGATCTTGAACCCGGTTGAATCGGCATCCGACTTCTTTTCTTCGTGAGAATGATCATGACCCGAATGGTCGTGACCCTCGTGATCATGATCGTCGGCGATAACGGTGAGTGCGACCGCCCCGCAGAGAAAAGCGGAAAGGGTGAGGATGGATTTTCTGGGCGTCTTCATATCGAGAGAGACGCACAGCGACTTGGAGTTATTCAGATTCACCTTCTGCAGTCGATGCGGCATCCTTCAGAATGAAGATCCCCCCTCGAAGGACAACGGCGGTGATGAAAAGACCGATGATCAGGTCCGGCCAACGCGTCTGGGTGAAATAAACCAAGGCCCCGCCAATGATGATTCCGACATTGGCGATGACGTCGTTCTTGGAAAAGATCCAACTCGCCCGCATGTGAACTTCGCCTTTGCGGTGTTTGGATAGGATCACCAGGCAGACAACGTTGGCAATCAGCGCAGCCACTCCCACACCGAGCATAAACCAGAAATCGGGGTCGCTCCCGAAGATGAATCGCCGGATGATGTCTCCGAAGACCCCGGCGGCAAGTGCGATCTGGAACCATCCACTCAACTTCGCGGCTTTTGTTTTGACGCTGGCGGCTCGACCGACCGCGTAGAGGGCAATGCCATACACGGTCGCGTCGGCCAGCATGTCGAGCGAATCTGCTACGAGACTGGTGGAGTCAGCGAGGATACCCAACACGATCTCCACCAGAAACATGAAGCCATTTATGGCGAGAAGAGTCACAAGAACGGAACGTTCTTTGATTTCCTCTCCGGCTTTTTGGCAGTCACAGTTGCTCATTTGATTTGGATTGGTCGAATTAGCCGACCTTACGTTTCCAGTATGGTTTGCGGGGATTCTTAGTCGAATCGGGGCGAGCCGGAACTACTTTTACGCATCGTGAAGATGCACAGTATTTCTTTGCTTTGGTTTTCGACTCGCACTTGCCGCAAGATTTACTTTTACGGCATTTGTTACACGCTCCTTTATCTTTCACCATATCACCATCGAAGTATCCCTGTCCGGGAACTTTGTTCGGTGGCACAGCTTCGGCCGTCGTGGTGAAAAGAAACACAGCTGCAAAAGCAGCAGCTTGTAGGATCAACATGGGGATTTTTGTTTTCATTTTATTTTTTGGTTTGGGTTTTTTTGCTTCGTTCGTTCACGATCCGATAGGATCTACGAATCAACGGTATTGATTCGCGAACGAACAGGGTCGGTTCATCGAACCAACCCTATTGATTCGGAAATCACGAGATCAGTCGTCGCAGGTGCAGGCATACTCGGGGTTGCCGCAGGTGCCACCGCAAATGTGATTCAGAAACAAAAAGCGGAAATTCTCCGGCTTGGAATCCGCGTTGGGGCGAACCTGGACAACCAGATTGTAGCCATCACCTTTGGGGAGAGGTTCGGCCGACACGAGCGCGTCTTCTTTTTTCTCGAGTTGCAGTTTCTTCTTTTCATCGCCGGTAGCGATAACGGTGACCTGCTGGTTGGCCGGTGCTACGACTTTGCCGTCTTCGTCATAGAATTTGACGGAGACCGTGTGGTCCTTCTCAACGAAGAACTCGGGACGCGGGCTCTCGGTCGCGAGTAGACGACCACCGCGTTTCCCGGCTTCGACTTCTTTCGCCTCGTCGTCGGCCATCGCAGGAAGAGCGATCGCGAGTGCAAGGCAGGTGAATACGGATTGGATTATCGATTTTGTTTTCATGGTTTGTACTTTTTTTGGGTTGGATTCTGGGTTTGGGTTAGAAAAGAAATCAGGTCGCAGCGACGGGATCAGCGATTTCGGCTGGTTCGTCATCCTCACGCTCAGCGAGCTTGCGACGTTCGGGATTCTTCTCCAGCCACTCATAGAGAGTAGGCAGGAGAACGAGAGTCAGGATGGTGGAGGTGATGATCCCACCGATCACCACGGTGGCGAGTGGTCGTTGCACCTCCGCTCCCGGACCGGTGGCAATAGCCATGGGAATGAATCCGAAAGAAGCTACCAGAGCGGTCATGAGTTTGGGGCGAAGTCGGGTCAACGAACCTTCGACAACCGCTTCCCGCAGCCCCATGCCTCCTTCGCGAAGTTGGTTGATAAAGCTGATCAGCATGATGCCGTTGAGCACGGCAATTCCGCTGAGAGCGATGAACCCGACCCCGGCCGAGATGGTGAAGGGCATGCCGCGCAGGTAGATGGCAAAGATCCCGCCGGTGATGGCGAGCGGAACGCAGGTGAAAATCAGAGCGGCCTGACGGAAGCTGCCGAAGCTCATGAAGATGAGGACAAAGATCAAACCCATCGCGACTGGCACCACGATGGTGAGGCGTTGCTTCGCTTTGATGAGGTTCTCGAATTGTCCGCCGAACTCAAAGTAATAACCGTCGGGCCATTTCATTTGCTCTCGCAGTGCAAGCTGCGCTTCCTCCACAAAACTCTCGGTGTCACGTCCCTCGTTGTTGATGAGGATGGAGACGCGACGCTGGGTTGCTTCTCGGGCGATCGTGCCAACCTGTTGGACGACTTCGATATTGGCCAGTTGACCGAGCGTGACAAGACCACCGTCCTCAGTGCGCAGCGGAAGACGCTTGATGGCTTTGATGTCGGTGCGCGTCGATTCGGGAAGTCGAACTACGATCTCATAACGGCGGTTGCCGTCGATCATCATGCCGGTTTCTTCGCCGGCGAGCGCCGCTCGGATGACGGCATTGATCTCGTCAGCCTGGACATTGAATTTTCGCATGGCCTCGCGATCCGGGCTGATCTCAAGGGTGGGGTTTCGTCCCACATTGTCGAATTCGACCTGGCTCGCCCCTGGGATGGAAGTGATGATGGTCCTTGCCTCGCCCGCAAGCTTCTCGAGTTCATCAAAGTCCTCCCCGAATATCTTGAGGAGTAGGTTGGCGCGAGCTCCCGCCATGATCTCGTTGAAACGCATCTGGATGGGTTGGGTGACGAGGTATCCCTGGCCGGGTACATGCAGGGCGAGTTCGTCTCGCATGAGATTGGCGAGCTGCTGCTTGGTGATGAGTCGACCGTCGACCTTTCGCCACTCCTTCCTTGGCTTGAGCATGATGAAGGTGTCAGCGAGGTTCGGCCCCATCGGATCCATCGCCACCTCCGAGGTGCCGATGCGGGCAAAGACATCTTCCACCTCGGGAAATTTTTCGAGCAGCAGTTTCTCAGACTTCAACTGAAGATCGAGGGAGGCATCCAGCCCTGCACTGATACTGCGGATGAATTGGATGGTGATATCTCCTTCATCCAGCTCAGGAACGAATTCAGCTCCCATCCGGCTGAACAGAACCAGCGAGAAGGCGAACAACCCGAACATGGTGATGGCCACGATCCAGCGTGCACGGAGGGCGAATTGCAGAATGGGTTGATAGAGGAATTTGAAAAAGGTGACGAGCCGTGAATCCTTTTCTTTGATTTCGCCCTTCAGGAAATAGGAGCAGAGCACGGGCATCAGTGTGAGGGCGAGGATGAGCGCTCCAATCAGAGCGAACATAACGGTCAGCGCCATGGGGCGGAACATTTTCCCTTCAATCCCGGTGAGCGCGAGAATCGGGACATAGACCACCGTAATGATCAGCACGCCGAAGAACATGGGGTTGGCAACCTCCCGGGAAGAGATGAGAACTTCCTCGAACCGCTCCTTTGCCGTGAGCTTGCGCCCAAGAGCCTTTTGCTTCTCGGCAAGGTGACGCACGATGTTTTCAACCATTACGACGGCACCGTCGATGATGAGACCGAAGTCAATCGCACCAAGGCTCATGAGGTTTCCTGAGATGTCGTTCGTAACCATCCCGGTGAATGCGAAGAGCATCGACAGCGGAATAGCGAATGCGACGATGATCGCTGCACGAATATTCCCCAGCATCAGCAGGAGGACCACGACCACAAAGATGGCGCCTTCAAACAGGTTCTTCTCGACGGTATGGATTGTGGCATCGACGAGATTTGAGCGGTTGTAGAGAGTCTCGATAATGACTCCCTCGGGAAGTTTTTCCTGGATCTCATTGACGCGATCCGCCACTGCTACGGAAACAGTCCGGCTGTTCTCTCCAAGGAGCATGACGGCAGTGCCAACGACAGCTTCCTTTCCTCGATGAGTTGCGGCTCCGGTTCGGAAACTGTGACCGATCTCGATTTCGGCGACGTCCTCGACGAGGAGAGGTTCAACGCCGGCCCCGAACTTCAGAGGGAGCTTCTTGATTTCGTCAATCGTCGCGACACGATTGTTTCCCCGGATCACAACCTGCTCGCCCCCAAGTTCGATGAGGCCGCCACCCACGTTCTCCGTGTTCATGGAAATCTTCTCGGCGACATCCTCCAGCGTCATTCCGACGGCGGTGAGACGTTCTGGGTAGGGCTGGATCACGATCTGTTTCTCATAGCCCCCAGTCGTGTTGATCTCCGTGATTCCAGGAGTGGCTCGCAGGAGAGGTTTTACAGTGAGATCGTGAATGATCTTCAGCGCCATGAGTCGCTCCTTCGGTGACTCGGGCAGATCTTCGGCCTCGTCGGTGTAGTGGACAGCGTAGTAGAAGATCTCTCCCAACCCGGTTGCGATCGGCGCGAGCTGGGGTGATAAGCCCTCCGGAATTTCTTCCTTCACGCTCTGGAGTCGTTCCGCAACCAACTGCCGCAGCAGATAAATGTCTGCCCCATCCTCGAAGACCATCGTCACCTGGGAGAGCCCGTATTTTGACAGCGAACGCAAGTCGGTCATTCCCGGCAAACCCGCCATCTCCGTTTCGATGGGAAAGGTAACCAGGTTTTCGATTTCCTCGGGCGCGAGAGCAGGGACGGGTGTGTTCACCTGCACCTGAACGTGGGTGATGTCGGGAACGGCATCCACCGGGAGATGAACGGCCGACCAGAGACCAACGCCGATCAGAATGAGCGTTGCGAGCATGACGAGAGCACGTTGCCGCATCGCCTGAGTAACGATCCAGTTGATCATGAAAGTCGGGTTTGCATGGAGTGAGAGAGTTAGATTTGGAGTTCAGTTTCTTTCTGTGTTGAGTGCCGACCGGCACTCAGTGGGCGCAGCTTCAGGCCTTGCCCGATTTCAGGAGTTGCAGCTCCGTCATCCACAGGGCCATGACCGGCTTGGTCACGATGCGGTCGCCGAAGTAGAGGCCATCGATGATCTCCACCATGCCCTCCGCTTCGGCACCGGTTTCGACTTCAGTTCGGACCGTCCAACCACCGTTGTCGACATAGGCAAATGAGCCTTCCGCAGAATGAACGACCGCCTCCTTGGGAACTACCGTGACGAGCCCGCCGCTCGGCAAAGCCACCGAAGCAGTGACAAACTTGCCTGACTTGAGTTCCTTCTTGGGATCGGAGATCGAGAGAAGGACTTCGGCCTGTTCGTTCAACTCGGTGGATACACCTGTTATTTCTCCCACCAAGCCTCCATCCGTT
>JAKSBG010000010.1 GCA_022361255.1 Verrucomicrobiales bacterium | reverse complement strand
TGTCTACAGGTCGCTTGAGGCGCTTCGAACCTACGATATCATCCATGTCCTGACCGGCGGTGGACCAGGTACGTCAATGTTTACCGCCAGCATCTATTCAAACCGGCTGGCGTTCCATTCGCAGAAAATCGGCATGGCGTCTGCTCACCTTGTTCTTCTTGATGTAGTCTTTTACTTCGGGGTGTTTTTTCTGTTTCGCAGCCTGGCCTCCGCGCAACATTCAATCCGGGCTGGAAGGCGATGAAACAGAATCTTGGCATATATCGCAGCTTCGTTGCGATCGTGGTTTCCATGTTTGTATTCGGGCCGATCATTCTCTTCGCTTTCGAGAGTCTTGAGGGGCTCGATTTCGCAGAATACCGGGCCTTGTTCGAAAGGACTGAACTCTCCAAGACATTCGCGCAGAGTGTCGTTGTAGCTGCGGCAAGTGTAGCTTTTTCCTGTCTTATTGGGGTTCCTGCTGCATACTTCGCATCGAGGGTCGAGGGGGCGAAATCCACCGTGCTGTATTTGACGGCGTTGAGTCTCTGGTTGGCTCCACCTGTCGCGTTGAGTATCCAGGTTTATCAGTGGTATCGATCGTTTCATTTGTATGATTCCTTGGCGGGAATGATTCTTCTGTACGGTGTGCTGGGAGCTGCCCTGACAGTTGTGGTTGTTAAGCCTTTCTTTGATCAGCTCCCGTCGAGAATCGATGAACTGGCCTGGCAGGATGGTTACAACGGCGTCGAGACGCTGCGCCAAATTATCGCTCCGAGAATCGGGATGATCGTAGCGGGTACTGCTGCACTAGTTTTTACGCAATCCTGGAACGAACTCTTGTTCGCCAGCTTACTCACTGATCAGAAGGTGAGTCTGCTCCCAGTGAGAATTCTCGGTCTCACAACGGGGAATCGTCTTTACTGGGGACAGATATCCGCTGCTTCCGTGATTGCTATAGCGCCTGCGCTTATTGTGATCGCAGGGCTTTTGATCCACCAAATGAAAACTTCGAAAAAGACATGAGTATTGAAGTTCGGGA
>JAKSBG010000380.1 GCA_022361255.1 Verrucomicrobiales bacterium | reverse complement strand
TGGAGCGATACCGAACCTCCATCGAGATGCTGGCGGAGCTGAAAAAGAAAGGCATCGCCGGCGGCATCTACACACAGACCACCGACGTCGAGGGTGAGATCAACGGCCTGATCACCTACGACCGGGAAGTGCAGAAAATCGCGCCGGAGGACTTGCGGGAGATTGGGAAGGTGTTGTTTGAGTGAGAAAAGGTGATTAGTCTTCTCGGGATGAAATGTCTCACTGCCGTTTTCGTTTCTCTCGCTTTCTCTCTTTCCCATTCCGCCGACTGGCCACACTGGCTTGGGCCGGATTTTGATGGGAAAAGTGCGGAGCTTGTCCCCGAGGGTGTCGACCTTTCTCAGACGGCGTGGACGGCGGAAATCGGAATCGGCTTTTCCACCGTCTCGGTCGCGGATGGTCGTGTTTTCACAATGGGGCACGAGGCGGGGAAAGAAACGGTATGGTGCCTGTCGGAGAAAGATGGGTCGGTGATCTGGAGTGACAGCTACCCGGCGGAGCTGATGCCGAACCTCCATGAAGGCGGGCCGGGTTCGACTCCGACGGTGGATGGCGACTTGGTTTACACGATCAGTAAGGATGGACAACTGCGCACCTACGAGGCGGGGACTGGAAAAGTGTTCTGGTCCAAAAATATGATGGATCTGTCAGGCTTACGCCGTGCTCCGGAGTGGGGATTCACTGGCTCGGCTGTCATTCATGGTGATCTCGTTCTGATCGAGGCGGGGGCGATTTTTGCGTTCGAGAAAACGAGCGGGAAACTGAAGTGGCAAAGTGAAGACTATCGCCCTGCCTACGGATCAGCTCAGATTTTCGAGGTCGGGGAAAAAACCTTTATCGCGACGCTGAAAACGGACGGTCTTGTCATTCTCGATCCCGAGAACGGCAAGACCCTCGGGTTTTCCCTGTGGCGCACGAGTTTCCAGACGAACTCGACCACTCCGCTTGATCTCGGTGATGGAAAGCTCTTTATCTCCACGGGCTACGATCAGGGATGTGCACTGTTTCAATTCAATGGAACAACCCTGACAAAGCTCTACGAAAACAAGAATATGTGCAATCACATGGGAAACTCCGTCCTGATCGACGGCAAGCTCTACGGATTCGATGGCACGGCTCATCGTGGTCGCCCGGTGGAATTCACCTGCATCGACGCAATGTCGGGAGAGAAGCTCTGGCATTTTCCCGACTTGAAATACGGAAGTGTTATCGCGGCGGGCAAGGATCTCATCGTTCTGACTGAAACGGGGGAGATGTTGATCGGTCAGGCTTCACCGAAAGGGTTTGAGGCACGAGCGAGGCATCAGGTGATGCGAGGGCGATGCTGGACGCCGCCGGTGATCGCGAATGGGAGGATTTACGTGCGGAATGCGACGGGCAGGCTGGTGGCAATTTCGGTGGGGGACAAGTGATTCAAATCGGACGGTTTCCCCTCTCTGCGTGTGGGGAGGGTGGTGAAATCACTCTCCGGAGTCATCCATTTTCCGGCGAAACGTTTCCGCTGCCAGGAGAATTGCCACGAGTGTAATTGCTGCCGTCCCGATGAGGTAAACAGAAACCGGCCAGGACTTTCCTCCTGACCACTGGAGGAGAGCGGTCGCGATCATGGGAGCGAGGCCGCCGGCGAATGGTGAGGCGAGTTGGTAACCGATCGAGGCTCCACTGTAGCGGACACGGGTTCCGAAAAGTTCGGAGAAGAATGCTGCCTGGGGACCATACATCGCTGCATGACCGACCAGCCCGAGAACGATGGCGAGCCAGATCACAACCGGTTGCCCTGTTCCGATCATCCAGAAAAAGGGAAAGGAAAACAGCGCGATGAAAATGGTTCCACCGAGATAGACGGGACGGCGACCGACGCGGTCTGAGAGATAGCCGAATGCCGGAATCGCAAAAATCTGGATGGATGCGGCAATCCAGACTCCGGTGAGAACCGTGGAACGCTCGAGCCCGAGCTGGTCGACGGCGTACGAAAGAACAAAAACGCTGAAGATATAAAAGCAGGCGTTTTCCGCGAAGCGGGCGCCCATTGCGAGGAGAACGTTGCGCGGATGCTTCTTAACCACTTCTACAATGGGTAGCTTCGCGACTCCCTTTTTCTTGAGCTCCTTCGCGAAGAGGGGACTCTCGAAAGTTTGCATGCGGATAAACATTCCGATAGCGAGCAGTACAATGCCGAGAAGAAAGGGAACCCGCCAGCCCCAGGATAGAAACTGCTCTTCAGGAAGTCGTGTGAAAACGGCAAAAACAAGAGCCGCGAGGAGAAGGCCCACCGGGATGCCCATCTGAACGCAACTCCCGTGGAATCCGCGCTTTCCTTCGTGGCCATGCTCCACTGCCATGAGGACAGCACCACCCCATTCCCCCCCGACTCCGAAGCCCTGCACCAGTCTGAGCAGTACGAGTAGAATGGGCGCGGCGATTCCGATGGTTTCGTAGGTCGGGAGAATGCCAATGAGAAAAGTAGCCAGTCCCATCATCATCAAAGTGGTGACGAGCATAGCCTTCCTCCCGATCCGGTCGCCGTAATGGCCAAATACGATTCCTCCCAGTGGCCGTGCAAAGAATCCAATTGCGAAGGTTCCGTAGGCTGCCATTGTCCCCGCGAATTCGCTTTCATTCGGGAAAAAGAGTTCGCCGAATACGAGTGCGGCTGCGGTGCCGTAGATGAAAAAATCAAACCACTCAATCGTCGTCCCAATGAAGCTGGCGAGGACGACCTTTCGGACGGAATTCTCCGGAGGCGCGGTGTCGTTGTCAGGCATGATAAAATAGAATTTAGAAACAGTTGCTCGAAGAACGCGTCAGCGTGGAGGGGCAAGCTCCGTCCTGCCCGCAGAGCGCATTTTGAGAAATGGAACTGCCCACTTCAGTCTGTGCGTTGGTTCTCGCGGGCAAGGTGGAACTTGCCCCTCCAGTAAAGGTGCTATGTGGGTTTTTCATTTTTCAGATCGCTTTTGCAAGGATATGGCGAATCCCAGGCCTCCGCCCACGCAGAGGCTGGCGAGGCCGTTGGAGATTCTTCCTGTGGAGATTTGATGCGCGAGGTGAGCGATCAATCGGGCCCCGCTCGCTCCGATGGGATGGCCAAGTGCGATGGCACCTCCGTGAGGGTTGATGAATTCCGGATCCAGATTCAATTCCTTCGTGCAGGCAAGAACCTGGGCGGCAAAAGCTTCGTTGATCTCGATTTGATCAAACTGATCGAGGCTGCTTGCTGTTTGCTCGAGTAGTTTCCCGATGGCATGGACAGGCCCCAGTCCCATTCTGGCTGGATCGCATCCGACCGCTGTCGTCCCGGAGATTTCTGCAAGAACAGGCCAGTCATTTGCATCGACCGTTTCCCGGTTGGCGAGCAGAAGCATCGCGCTACCGTCGTTGATCCCCGATGCGTTTCCCGCGGTGATGGTTCCTTCGGGATCGAACGCGGGTGAGATTTCGGAGAGCGAAGCTGCAGTCGTGTCGGGGCGCGGATGCTCGTCTTTTTCGAGTTTGGGATGAGGAGCGATTTCTCCTGCAAAAACCCCTTTGCCTGCCGCCGCTGCATATTTCGATTGTGACCCGGCTGCAAATTCATCCTGAGCGCTGCGCGAAATGTTTCCCTCTGCGGCCAGCGTTTCCGCCGTCAGTCCCATGTGCGTTTTTTCAAAAGAGTCCACGAGCCCGTCCTGCAGAATGGAATCGATCACTTTTCCATCACCGAGTTTGATTCCGGTTCGTGACCGGGAAAGGAGGTGAGGGGCGTTGCTCATGGACTCGCTTCCCCCGCAGAGAATGGCATTGGCTTCCCCGGATTCGATAGCGCGGGCAGCGAGGGCGATTGCCTGCATGCCGGAGGCACACATCATGTTGACAGTATAAGCCGGAGCAGAAACGGGGAGCCCGACTCGAATTCCGACCTGGCGTGCCATGTTCATTCCAAGACCCGCTGATAGAATGTTTCCAATGATGACCTGGTCGATTTTGGATCGGTCAAAATCGGCAAGCGCAGTTTCACTTGCATGGCAGGCCAGATCGACGGCAGAAAGTCGGGAGAGCGATCCAAGAAATCTTCCGAAGGGAGTGCGTTTCGCAGAAACAATGCAGATATTTTTCATTCCGGAAAATGATTAGATGCCATGGGGCGTATGTTTTTCATAATCGGGCGGAAGTCCATTTGAGAAAGGATGTCAGATTCAAGATCGATGCCCGGTGCGATTTCGATCAGCTCCAGCCCTTCTCTTCCCAGGCGAAATACAGCGCGCTCAGTCACATAGTGAACGGGGCGACCCGTTTCCGCGGCAACCGGACCACTGAAAGTGATTTGTTCCACATCCCGAAGAAACTTGCGCACA
The DNA here is from genome assembly GCA_022361255.1 of Verrucomicrobiales bacterium. Taxonomy (GTDB): domain Bacteria; phylum Verrucomicrobiota; class Verrucomicrobiia; order Verrucomicrobiales; family DEV007; genus Arctic95D-9. The sequence goes on along the minus strand of JAKSBG010000380.1, from coordinate 22,085 downwards.
GTGCCCTCCCGAAGAATGGACAGCTTTCCGGCGGCAGCTTCCACCTGCAGCCCTCCGAGGGTGAAGGTGCCGCAAAAAACGACACGTTTTGCGGTTTGCGAGATGTTGATGAATCCTCCGGATCCGGCGAGACGGTCGCCAAAGCGGGATACATTGACATTCCCTTTCGCATCGATCTGTGCAGCGCCGAGGGCGGCGAAATCGAGACCCCCGCCGTCATAGAAATCGAACTGAGCGGGTTGATCGACGATTGCTTCGGGGTGAAGCGAGGCACCAAAATCGAGACCTCCTGCAGGAATTCCACCGATCGGGCCGGACTCAACAGTCAGGGTGATTTCATCGAGCAAGCCTTGCCCGGCTGCAACAGGACCGATTCCCTCGGGCATGCCTATGCCGAGATTGGCAACATCCCCCGGTTGGAGCTCTTCCGCCGCCCGTGATGCAATGATCTTTCTGGGGCCGTCAGGCTGCGGGGGGAAAGCTGCGTTGCAGGACTGGTCGGGGAGGGGGGAAAAGAACCGCTTGTCCAATGACGTGGCAAAGGTCTGATCCTGTTCTTTTTCTTCAGCCGGAACAATACAATCTACGAGGATTCCCGGAACCTCGACCCGATGAGGGGAAAATGCCTGATCAACAATTTCCCCAACCTGTGCGAAAACCTTTCCTCCGGAATTCCGAACCGCCTGGGCGATTGCGAGAACTTCGCCACTGATCACCTCACTATCCATGGACAGGTTGCCGTAGCAGTCTGCCGCTGATGCCCGGATCAGGCCGACATCGATAGGGAAGGAATGATACAGCAGAGAGGGGCGGCCATTGATCTCCAGTCGGGATACGAGATCTCCAGTGGTCCGACTGTTGATTTTTCCTCCTCCATGCTCGGGGTCGACGAAGGTTCCCAGTCCGATGTGAGTGAGGGTCCCCGGTTTTCCGGCGGCAATATCGCGGAAGAGATGACAGATCACTCCCTGAGGGAAATTCCAGGCCTCGATCTTGTTCTCCAATGCCAGTTTTCCCATGGCCGGAGCAAGAGCCCAGTGCCCCCCGATTACTTTTGAGATGAGTCCTTCGTGAGCGAGATGATTCAAGCCACGGGTCGACCCGTCCCCCTGCCCGGCGGCATAGATGAGAGTGAGATTGCGCGGTTTTTCCCCGCTGAGAAAACGTCGTTCAATCGCTGCCGTCAGGGCTTCAGGATGGGCGGCTCCGACAAATCCTCCGCAGGCGACAACGCTTCCGTCAGCGATCTCTGCGACCGCGTCATCAGCACTTCTGATTTTGCTGTCGCGTGTGGCTTTCATCCGATCCAGCCGCCGTTGACGTGAATGGTCTGACCGGTGATGTAAGTGGCAAGAGGGCTGCAGAGAAACAAAATCGCGTCGGCGATTTCTGTCGTTTCCGCAAATCTCCCGAGAGGAATTTGTTTGAGCATTTCGTTTCGATTTTCCTCGGGAATGGATTTTCCCATCTCGGTGAGAGCGACCCCGGGTGCGATGGCATTCACGGTGATATTCCGCCTCGCGAGTTCTTTGCTGAGTACTTTTGTCAGGGCAACGACACCGGCTTTGGCGGATGAGTAGTTGGCCTGACCAAAGAATCCGAGAAATCCGGAAATAGAGGCCATGTTGACGATGCGGCCTCCATCGACGAGTCGGGATTCACATTCTTTGCACGTGTGATAGACCCCCGTCAGGTTGGTGTCGATGACGGCGTGCCACTCTTCGTCCGCCATTTTCTTCAAGGAGCGGTCCCTGATAATCGCAGCGTTGTTCACTACGATGTCGATAGATTCGCAGCGCCCCTGTATCGCATCAAACATGCGGGCGAGGGAGTTCCGGTCGCGGACATCACCCTCGATCGCGAAACTTCCGTTGCCAATGGAGTTCGCGGTTTTCTCAGCAATGGCAAGGTTCGCTCCGGAACCTTCTTCGAAGTAATTTACGGCGACGCATGCTCCCGCTTCCGCCAGCCGCGTCGATGTGGCTTTTCCGAGTCCCTGTCCTCCGCCGGTTACGACTGCGGTTTTTCCCGAAAGATCAATGGATATCATAGGGTCGTGACTATGAGGATCTGCCGGACGAGCGTCAATGCGGGTACGCGGACCTCACATACCGGATCGTGCGAGGCTTGTGAGAAGAATGCGGATTTTTTCCGTGCCTATGAGTTTTTGATCAGTTTCCGGATCGACTCCATGTCCGTTTTGATTGCATCGATTGACTCATTCAATAATTCGGGCTTCCGATGATCCTTGTATTCCATGTGGAGGGAAATGGGGCCTTCGTAGCCGCTCTTCTTCAGCAGGGAAAAGAAGCGGGGGTAGTCGACGCGACCTGTCCCGAGGGGAACATTTTCAGGCCGGTTGCTGCCGTTTTGCCAGACGAAGTCCTTACAATAGACAAAACCGAAGTGAGGGCGCATCAGTTGAAACTCTGTCGGCCAGGACTGCCCGCCTTCGACTGTGGCGTGCCGGATATCGAAGGCGACACCTGCTTCTTTTGGATCAATATCCGACAAGACCCACTTCAAATCCCAGAGGCCGGCACCGAAGCGGCCGGCTCCGCTGTGGTTCTGATAGAGTGGCTGGATTCCCAGCGGTTTGCAAAAATCGATCAGCTTGTGAAAGGTCTCGCGAATTTCCTTCAGTTGCTCCGGGATGGATCGTTCCCCCTCGTATTTGATGGAGCCCATGCGGAACCGGGTGATTCCCTGTTCCGAGGCTGTCCGCAGGACCCGCCGATGAATTTCGTCATCGGCGTTGTTGATGTCGGTCGTCATCAGGGTCATACCGACCCCGTGTTCTTTCAGTGCTTTCACCTGCGCCGGAAGGTCAGATTCCACTTTCTCCGGTTCGACGTGCCCTTTTTTTCTCACGGTCCCTTCGATTCCCACGAACCCTGACGCTGCAACAAACTCCGCCTGCTTTCCGTAGCTCATGTGTTGCAGCGGTTTGTTGAAAACGCATATGTCGTAGGTGCTGTCGGCGCAGCGAAGTGAAGCCGGGAATCCTGCTCCGACGATGATTGATGACTGCAGAAAATGGCGTCTCGAAAAATTCATGAGCTGAAAGTATGAAACGGACAAGTTCCGGCAAAGGGGATTCTTGCCCGAAATACGCGAAGGCGGAAAGCGAAGATGCTTGCCCGATTCCACGTCCCCGGATCACGATGAAAGAATGAAGGAGTCGATTCTCTGTTTCACCATTTTTCTTCTTCCGTGCCTTTTGACAGGCGAAGAAAGAAAGTCCCTGAAGGACGCACTGACTTTCCACGCCTCATTCGATGGAAAAGTCGACGCTGATTATGCGAAGGGGGACGGGACCTTTTACACGACGGTAGCGAAAAAAACGAAAGCCGGTTTGAAAGTAACGGAGAGGGACATTCTTCATGAAAAAGGGAAAGGGCGTTTCGGGGACTGTCTGAATTTCCGCTCTATCGAAACACCGCGCGTTCATTTCGCAGCCAAAGACAATGTCGTTTTCAGTGGGAATGACTGGGAGGGAACGGTGTCCTTCTGGCTGCGAACTTCTCCGGACGGGGATCTCGCACCTGGCTACACCGACCCGATTCAGATCACTCCGAAGAGTGCGCTTGATGCCTGCCTCTTTTTTGAGTTCGGGATCGAGGATCCGCGCCCCTGCCGACTCGGGGTTTTCGGGGACAAAGAATCGTGGAATCCGGAGGGAAAGCCAAACAAAGAGATTGCCCTGACAGACCGACCTCTCATCACCGTGCAGGAGCACCCCTTTTCCCGGGACCGATGGACTCACGTCGTTTTCACCTGGAGAGGATTCAACAGCAGCGACAGTTCGGGAGTGGCGAAGCTCTACCTGGATGGAGAGCTGCGCGGTGATCTGACGGGATGGCCCCAGCAATACACCTGGAATCTTGATGAAACGAAAATTAATCTGGGAGTGAAATTTATCGGCGGTCTCGACGAGCTGTCCTGTTTTAACCGGGAACTCTCAGGAGGTGAGGTCAAAGCCCTGCACGAGCTCAAAAACGGCGTTGCTTCCCTTTTACCATAGTTGCGTTGTCAGCCCTCAGTCGGCAAAAGATACCTCGATCAAATTGTCTGTTTTGATCACCTCCAACAGAGCGGTTATTGCCTCGAGTGGACTCGTTTTGTGGATACAGAGGCGGGAACAGCGATTGAAAGCGAGAAAGGATGATAATTCGCTGACAAGATCCCGGTAGAAAGATTCACGGTTTCCGAGCCATGGCTCAAGTGCGAGATGGTGAATGTGCAGGCAGGCATTTTTTCGGTCCGCTTTGCAATCCATACGAGCTGCCAGCCTTCCGTCCCAGAGGACCGGGAGAGCGAAATAACCATAGCGACGTTTTGCCGCCGGAAGGTAGCATTCGATCAGGTAGTCGAAATCAAACAGCGCCTGCATTCGCTTTCGCTGGATTACGAGGTTGTCAAAAGGCGAGAGAATCCTGGCCTTCCGGCGGGCGAGACGGGCATTGAGAAGCTCCAAAGTTCCCGGCAGAGAATAGTAGTTCTCTTTCCCGACTCGAATCTGCATCAGCTCTCCGGCAGACAGCATTTCCTGCATTGTGTTTTTCACCAGGGTGCCTTTCCCTTTCAGCAGGTAGGAAACCTCGGCTGGAAGTCCCACTCCGTTGGCCCGGAGAAAGCGATTGGCCAGATAGCGCGCCTGATCTTCGGGGGAAGGAAGGGAGGTGTCAGTTCCTTCCGGGATTACCCGATCCGTGAGGTCATAGACCTTGTGGAAATTGACGCGTCGGCAAGACATGAGGTCGCCCTGCATGAGCAGATTTTCGAGAGCTTGTTTTGCCGGTTTGGCTTTCCATTCGCCGGAAGAACGGTCCTTTGATTCAAAGTCCTTCGCCATCAGGGGGCCTTCATCGTGGATACGTTTGAGGACCCGCTTTTCCATTGCCGCGTTTCGATCGAACCAGTGTTCTTCGAGACCCGAGGCAAGCGCCTGCTTCTTTCGCAAAGTGAATCGGTAGTCCCGCATCGGGAGGTAGGATGCAGCGTGAGACCAATACTCAAAGACTTGTCTCTCTTCGACCAATTGATCCAGCTGAGAGGGTTGATAGCGGGGGTTGCGATTCCACAGCGTGTGGTGGTGAGCACGTTCAATCACGGAAATGGTATCGATCTGGATGTAGCCGAGATGCTCGATCGCAGCCAAAGTTGCGTCCTTCGCTTTCCCTTTCGATGCGGCAGACGGCAGGCGCTGAGAAAGCAGCACCAGCTTCCGGGCTTCGTGAATGGAGATCGATTCGGGCATGAATGCGTTTCGTCGGTTCACAGCGTGTCGTCCTGATCGTGGGAGGCAGGTTTTGCCAGCAGCCAGTCCCGTACCGCTTCGACATTTTCGAATTCGGGAATCCAGGAAAGGTCGGAAGGAAGGTCCGTTGTGAACTCGCAACGCATGCGTACCGGGTGTGCCCCCGACTCGATCGCTGCATACTGATTGTAAATCCGGTCGTCGACGAGGATCGTTTCCCCCGGTTTCAGGTCATATTTTTCGTAGCAGTATTTCAGGCGGTCGACCTTTGCGGTGTCGTGCATGAACTGCCCGTGTTCGACGCATTCGATGATGAGAAAATCAGTGACCGGAGCGAGGACATCATTGAGGTATTCGGTCTTGGCTTTTACGTCAAAGGTCGCTGACATCGTGAACTGCCGATAGCCGCGTTCATTCAGCTCTTTCAGCACCTCGATCACATTCGGGTAGAGCGGGCGGTTTCGGAAGAAGGTCTGATCGGTGCAGAAGTCTCTGTCCATGTCGGCTCCGAACTCAGGATGAGTTTGCAATTCCAGTGCTCCGTATTCCGGAGCGATGGGCAGCACCTCCGGCAATTGCTCCCACCTCAGATCCCGATAGCGGTCCCGGTAATTCGGGTGCCCTTTCAGAAAGTGAAAATAGGCGTAGTTGAGATTTGCAAGGACTCCGTCGACATCCCAGAAGATGTTTTTGATTTGGGTAGTGTCCATTTTTCACAGGTAAAACCGGACGCGGTACTTTGCTGCGCCCGCGGTCGGAAAAGCGTGACCGGTCTGTTATTGCGTTCGCCGGTACGACTTCATACGCTTTAGCCGAAAGGTAAGAAATTTCTATGAGTATTCCTGACATTTTGACCACCACGGTTGGCTCCTATCCGGTACCGGACTGGCTTGTCGCAATGCCGAGCGAGCAGGCCATGGTGGACGCTACGCGAGTGATTTTTGACACGCAGCGACAGGCGGGGATCGATCTGCCAACGGATGGCGAACTCTATCGCTTCGATATCAATCACCCGGATACAAACGGGATGATCGACTATTTTGTCGGCGCAATGGGTGGGATCAGTAGAGAAGTCGGCCGGTCTGACGGGGAGGCATTTCGGAAAAAAGCGGAGATGGGTTGGCGGGCAAAGCCTGCGGGGATTGTCGAAGGGCCGCTGGGTGAAGGACGCTTGAATCTGCTCGACGACTGCCTGCGTGCGAGTTTCGTCGCGGGTGGTGATTTCAAATTCACCGTGACGAGCCCCTACATGCTCGCGAGGACGCTGTTAGACAATCACTACGGAGATTTTTCCGCGCTTACGATGGCCATCGCCGATGTGATGGCAGATCAGGTTCGTGGGTTGCCCTGCCGGGTCCTGCAGGTTGACGAGGCGAACATTCCCGGAAATCCCGATGACGGACCGCTCGCAGCCAGAGCGATCAACCGTGTTCTCGATGCGGTGGAGGGAACCACTGCAGTTCACTTTTGCTTTGGGAATTACGGGGGGCAGTCGGTGCAGAAAGGAAGCTGGGAGGCGCTTTTGGAATTTCTCAACAGCCTGCACGCCGACCATCTTGTTCTGGAACTGGCGCATCGTCCCGGGGATGACCTCGACGCACTTGCGGAGATCGACCGGCGCATCGAGCTCGGTATCGGCGTAATCGACATCAAGGTGAATCACATTGAAACACCGGAAGAGGTGGCCGCAGCAATTGAAGCTGCGGAGAAGAAAGTCGGTGCGGGCCGAGTGAAATACGTCCATCCCGACTGCGGGTTCTGGATGCTAAAGCGCTCGGTGGCGGATCGAAAAATCGAGGCGCTGGCAAAAGGTCGCGATTTGTTTCTCGGGCGGACCGGGTGAACAGGGTTGGGTCGGGCGCTCAAGAGGGTCAGGTTGAAGAGTAAACAGGGTTGGATGATGAAAAAAATTTCCGGAAAGATGTTAGCGCAAGTCTTTGCTGTAGTGGCAGTGTTAGGATGCTGTGGTTTTGTTTCAGCGGAGATGGAATACTTTTCCCGTGAGGAGGATTCCGTTTCTTTTGCGGTGAGGGCAGTGCGGAACGACCTCGCTTTCACCCGTCAGATTCTGGCTCAAGAATCAGGCGATGGAGCCGCGATGGTTGAGGAATTGAGACGCATTGCAGGGCTCTGTGATGCGTCATTGAAGAATGTGGTCCGACTGAATGTCTACATTGGCCGGGAGGTTCCGGAGCTTCGTTCAACCGCGGAAGCTCTGATCGAAGAATTCCGGGTCGAGGGAAATACACCGGCCGTGTCGATCATCCCCGGAAAGCTGCCGCGAGGGGCACTCCTGGGAATAGATGCGGTTTTAGTCCTGAAATCCCGGTCCGATGAGATTTCCTTTGTGGGGCGTGATGCGGGAATTGCTCCTGCGCGCAAAGGAATTGTTTTCGCTTCGGGCCGCGTCGCAAAGGCGAAAACGTATGCGGAGTCGATACCGGAAATGCACAAACTCGTGATGGGGGACACGGAGCACCTGGGTGTCTCGGAGGACGACATCGTCGCGGTGCGCGCCTTCATCAACGATTTTGCCAACTGGGAAAAGGCTGAGGCGGAAATCGCATCGATTTTCGGCGAGCGGACCCCTCCCGTTGTTTTCTTAGAATGGGAGAGGGAGGATACAATCGAAGTGGAATACATTTTTGCGACGCCGGCGTCGACCACGGACGAGCCGGTGATTCATCATTTTCCCAACACTCCGAAAGCTTCCCCTTCGTTTAGTCGGGGATCGGTGGTGCATTCGAAGGAAATCATATTCATGGGGGCCATGTTTGGCGAACCCGGTGATCCGGAAAAGGAAGTCGTTTCACTACTCGACACGGTTGTGAAAAATGCAGAAGAGGCCGGTTCCGACGTGGATCATCTCGCGAAGACAACCTATTTCGTCAATGATTCTGAGGTCGATAAAGCGGCTGGCCCGGTTCGTCCGAAATACTACCACCCGGATACCCCTCCGGCCGCCTCGAAGATCCGACGGGAGCATGTCGGGCTTCCAGGGCATCACATTTCGATGGACATGATTGCTGTGCCGGTCGAATGACAGAAATTCAGCCCGCTCTGTATTGTGATGAAATTATCCGTAAAAGATTTCGATTTCCGCGTTTTTCCGATGAATACCCGCTTTCCCTTCCAGTACGGGATCGCGAGTATGACGAAGCTTCCTCATCTGTTCGTTTCTGTGGATCTCGAAGTGAACGGTACAGTGTCGAAGGGGCTGGCGTCGGAAGGGCTGCCACCGAAATGGTTTACGAAAAATCCTGACACAACCTTCGAACAGGATTTGCCTGCGATGCGGTCCGTGATCGGGAATGCCGCGAAGATTGCCAGCGGCTTTACCGGAGACTGTTTTTTCGATCTGTGGCAGCAACTTTATACCGCGCAGGCGGAATGGGCTGCGGAAAACGGGCATCCGCCACTGTTGGCGAATCTCGGTGTGAGCCTGATTGAACGTACCGTGCTTGACGGTTTCTGCCGTGGCCTGGAAAAGCCTTTTTCACAGGCCTTACGGGACAATGATCTCGGCATCCGACCGGAAGAGGTGGATCGCCGGTTGAAAGACATTTCTCCCGCCAGCGCGTTGCCGGAGAAACCCCTGAAAAAGATCATTGCCCGTCATACGATCGGCCTTGGGGATCCTCTCACCAATGATGATATCGGGGAGCCGTTGGCGGACGGTCTTCCGTATTCTCTGGAGGAGTCGATCCGCGCCTATGGTTTGCGCTTCTTCAAAATCAAAATTTGCGGGGATCTCGATCGTGACCGCGAGAGACTGTCGAAGATTAGAACTGTGTTAGACAAAGAAACCGGTGGTGATTATCACGCGACCTTCGATGGAAACGAGCAGTTTTCCAACATGGACGCTTTTCGGGAGCACTGGGAGAAATACCGCGAAGACAGCGCAGTTGAGCCATTGCTGGGCCACATCATTTTTGTCGAACAACCGGTGCACCGGGATCACGCGTTAGAGGCGGGAGTGGCGGACGGTTTGCGCCGTTGGCAGGAAAAGCCGCCTCTGATCATTGATGAATCTGACAGCGAAATTTCATCCTGCCGCAGAGCAATCGATCTGGGCTACAACGGTACCAGTCACAAGAACTGCAAGGGAGTTGTCAAAGGAGTGATCAATGCGATGCGGATCGGGCAGTGCCGACGGGGCGGCGGCGAATGGATTCTCAGTGGGGAGGATCTCGCAAACGTCGGGCCGGTCGCCCTGCTGCAGGATCTCGCAGTAATGGCTTCACTGGGAATCCCGCATGTGGAGCGGAACGGGCACCATTACTTTCAAGGGCTGAGTGCTTTTCCGGGGGATATGCAGAATGGAGTCCTCGCAAACCACGGCGATCTCTATCGCAAACACGACGCCGGCTTCCCGACTCTCGCGATTTCCGACGGTGCCATTTCGGTTGAGAGCGTCATCGGTGCCCCCTTCGGCGTGGACTGGACCCCGGATGTTTCCGGCTTTGAAGCGTGGTGAGCGGGTACAACAAAAAAAGCCCCGCCCGGAGATCCGGACGAGGCTTTTTGAAGAATGGGGACCGGTTCGTCCCGTGATTTCCAGGGCTTACGCCTGCTGGTTGTCTTCCGGAAAGACGGTGTCCTGTGTTTCCGGAACTCCGGGGATACGGAGAGGGCGGATCGGCAGCTCGCCGTTGATGTCAATGTTGTCGGGCACGAGTTTTTGCTCGGCGTTCCACATATCGTCCCAGGTGATTCGCTTGCCGGAGTAGCAGGCGGTGCGCCCGAGAATGGCCATCGTGGTGGAGTGAGCAATCCACTCGGCATCGTCTTTACGTTCACCGGAGCGAATCGCGGCGAAGAACTCTTCGTGCTCGAGATCATACATGCTCTTCGGCGTGCGGGGCTTGCGCCAGTTCCACGCATTTTCACCGGTGATCGATGCGGAGCTGGTGCCGAATTTCGCGACTCCTTTGGTGCCGTAGATCGTGTCCCCGGTGAACTGATAGGAATTGAGATACTGCCTCCACTCGACGTGGCAGTTCACATCGTTTGGATATTCATAGGTGATGCTGAAGTGGTCGTAGATGTTGCCCTCGTTGTTCGGGCGGGTACGTCCACCGCTTCCGAAAGCGGCGACAGGGTCGGCATCGTTGAAGGCCCAGCCGACGCGGTCGACGTTGTGACATCCCTGCTCGACGATTCCGTCACCGGCAAGCCAGGTGAAGTTGTACCAGTTTTTAATCTGCCACTCGGTGTCGCTCATTCCGTCGGGACGGGCAGAGGGTTCGGGCATCGCTTTGACCGGTCCGGCGTAGTAGATGGAGTGAATGCTCTCGATATCACCAATGGCACCGTCGTGAATGCGCTCGAAAAGCGGACGCCCGTGCTCGCTGTAGCGGTAGCAGAATCCGCAAAGAACGGAGAGATCCTTCTCGGCAGCGAGTTTGGATGTTTTCAAAAACTCCTTCACCCCGTGAATGTCGGTGGCGCAGGGTTTTTCTACAAAAGAGTGAATGCCTGCATCGACAGCTGCTTTGAAATGCTCCACGCGGAAGCCCGGAGGCGTCGTCAGGAGAATGACATCAACCCCGGAATCGATGACCTGCTTGTAGCTGTCGATCCCGCTGAAAACCCGACTGCTGATCGATTCGGAAACCTTGTCCTTGGTCGATCCGTATTTCTGAACCATGGCGAGTTTCTTCTCTGCCTCCTCCAGATAGAGGTCGCCCATTGCCCAGAGCTCGACGTTATCGTCGGCTTTCATGGCATTCATCATTGCGCCGCCGCCGCGACCACCGGTGCCGACGACTCCGATTTTCAGTTTTTTATCGTTCTTTGCGCCGAAGGTGACAGAAGGAAACGCTACTGCGCTTCCGGCCGCTGCAACAGCGCTGGTTTTCTTCACAAAGCTGCGTCGTGAAGTCTCGTTCCGGGAGGTTGGGTTATTCTCGCTCATAAAATTTTCAGGTTGAGGCCGGGAACTGATCCTTCGGCCTGCCAGGAAAGTTCCGACAGGTTTTCGGGTGTGTCAAAACAGCTTCTTTACGCGATTTTCTGGAGTAGGCTCAATGACCTGCCTCTATGGATCCCGTTTTTCTGTTCAAAAAATTCGTCTCACTGTTTCTCGACCCTGTTGCCGCAGTGCTGGGCCTTTCACTATGGGGGTGGTTCAGCTTTTGGCTTGCCAGGGTGTTTGAGAAGAGAGAAAAACTCGTTGCCGCCCGCCGTTTTCGGTACGTGGCGGTGGGATTCATAGTGGTATCCGGCGTGTGCCTCTATCTTGCCAGTCTTGGCCCGGTATCTGAATCATTAACCCGTTCGCTGGAGAAATCAGTGGGAGAGAATATCGATCAGTCTGGGGAATACCGCTTCGAAGAGCGGCCCGAATTCGTTGTTGTACTTGCAGGGGGACATCGGGCATCTGCGGGTAAGCCGTCACTGTCCGGATTGACGCGCCACGCCTTTGCGCGCGTGGTCGGGGGGGTCGAACTGTGGAAGAAGTATCCGGAGTCCAGTTTCGTCGTTACAGGGCATCCGGATGAAACTGGAGTGATGCGCAAAATTGCGGTGAAGCTGGGGGTTCCTCCTCATCGAGTGATCAGCGAATCGGAATCTCGCGACACGAAAGACCATCCGGTTTACCTGAAGCCAATTCTTGGCGACAAACCGTTTCTGCTCGTAACATCAGCGACCCACATGCCCAGATCTGCGGGACTCTTTCGCGGGCAGGGGCTGAAACCGATTCTGGCTCCGGTGGATTTTCAATCGTGGCCTGAAGGGGAAGAATTTTCTCCTTATTCTCCCAATGCGATAACGCCTAAAGCCGTAAATCTGTATCGCACAGCGGTTGCCATGCACGAGATCATCGGGTTGCGATGGGCGAAGCTCCGGGGGCAGATCGGGGACAGGGACTACTGACAGTTGCTCAAGCTGACAACCTCGCCATTCAGTTTGAGATTTCCGTTTCCAGCAGAAATGGTCCGCTTCTGTACGTCTACTGCCTTTCCTCCATCGAAAACGACAAAGTAGATATTGGCTTTGCTGCCGTCTTTCTGAGCGAATGTCCAAACGTCGAGAACAGAACCTGTTCCCTTAGAGAGACGTCCTCACCTTGGCCGGGGCATTTGCTGTTTGGTGACCGGTTGGCCAAGTTCGGCGACGACGCTCGCGGTGGTTGAACCCATCAGTTTCCCGGTCGTAGTGGAGCCTTTGACCATCCAGAATACAGCAAGCCCGCAGAGGAAAAGGATCATCTTCGAAGATGCAGATCCCCGTTGCGCGGAGCGGCGACGATTGTGTTTCATTTAATAATATAAATTCAATAAAAACCACAATCAAGCATTTCCCGCTTTCGGTAGCCTGTCTTTCCGGAAATGCCGGTTAGGAAATCGTCGCTTTGACTTGCTCCCGAATGGCTGCGTGCCTGTCCGGATGGTAGCAGAACGAATGCAGCCCTGCGTCGCCACCTGCGGCGCAGTTTCCTGCGAGATCATCGATGTAGATGGTCTTTTCCGGATTGAGTTCGAGAGTTTCAATCGTGATGCGAAAAATCTCGGGATCCGGTTTCATGACCCCGGCTTCGTGGGAGTAGATGCGCCCCTGAAACCGCGAGAATACCGGATAGGTTGCTTCGAAAAAGGGCACGTGAATTCCGTTGGTGTTCGACAGAAGAAACAACGGGATACCGGCATCGTCGAGTTCGCCGATCCAGTCGACGACCGGTTGATTCACTTCGAAAATGTCTTCGAAAGCTTCGCGAAGGGTGGCGCGGTCGCCGTCGAACTGAATTTTCTCCGATGCGGAATCGAGAAATTCATCGGGAGTGAGTTTCCCGGATTCGAGAGCGGGGGTGAGAGGGCTGACCTTTTCGAGAATCTCTTCTATTGAAAAGGGACTGCGTGGTTGAATTCGGGCGGCTGCTTTTCCGAAATCGAAAAACAGGATGACATTGCCGATGTCAAAGAGGTAGGAAAACGACATAGGAGATTCCGGTGCACCCCCTGGAAAGGGAGTCGGAGCGCAGCCCGGATTCAACCCTGTCAGTCCAACGATCCAACCCTGTTGGGTGTGTGACGCAACAGGGTTGAGTGCCCGGCTTTTTACATGGTTTTTTCGTCCTCTGAAGCGGGAGCTTCGTCGGTCGACTCGCTTTCGTCTTCGACCACGATGCCGGATTCGGCGGCGAATTCGGCGAGGGCGAGTTCCTCGAGAGCGGTGCGCTCCGCTTCCATGGCGTCGAGTTCGGTGGTGTCGATGCTGTCTTTGGCGACGCGGGCGCGGCCTTTGGCTTCCTGCCTTTCTTCGCGGACGATTTCCTCGAGACGATTGAGCGTGTCGCCGGATCCGCCGATTTCATTGATCATACCGGCGGCCATTTCGTTGAGCTCGGCGGTGGCTTTTGCGATCTTGGTTTCGTCGATGTCGCGCTTGAGTGATTCGATTTTCTCACGCGCTGCAGTGACGGCGACATCGCGGGCGGTTTTGAGTTCTTCGTAGGTTTTCTCAGCGTCTTCGAGCTGGTCGACGTTCCCGGCGTGCTCCTCTTTGAGAGTTTGCAGACGCAGGGCGTATTCACCGGCGAGTTTGCGGTTGCCCGCCTTCAGATGGGCGGCAGCTTTGGCCGTGAGTTCTTTGATTTGCTTGCTCTCTTTCTCCACCTGGGAGACGAGGCGCTCGCACAATCCGGCGTGGCGGGCGAGACCTTTGTTGTATTCCGAAATCTGCTTTCTCAAATTCTCTTTTTCGACCTCGAGAAGGGCTTCCGGGTTCTGCTTTTCGAGGCCGGAAATGAAGAGGCCGAAAAATCCGCGGATGAGGTTTCCAATGCGTTTGAACATAGCTGGTGCGTGTTGGGAATAATAACTAGTGGGTGATGCGACACCGTTTCGCGAACTGTGCCACTTACTCTGGGGAAATCAAAACCGATACGGAAGAAATGTTCGATTATAAAAAAGAGAAAAATTTCCCCTGATTGCGACTGGTCGCGGGGCAAAGTTCGTGTCATTTTCGGGAACCCATGTCCGACGCTGCCACCAGTAATCATCCGATCGCGGATGGCCTCCGCGAACTTTCCCACATTCTGGAGCGGGAAAAGGCGCGTGGGAACGAGTTTTTGAATCTCTCACCGGAGTCGGAATCAGCCCTGCAAAAGCTGCCAACCGAGTTTATGCAAAAGGCGGCAGCCGGTTCCGCTACGTCTTCTCTTTCCTCTCCGGTGACTCCGGATGCGGCGCCCCCTGCCAGCCAGGTCGGGAAACCGGAAAGATCGATTGCCCCTGTCTCCGTTCCGGAAGGGGAACGAACGGAGGAGTGGGCGAGAAAACGGCTCAATGAAATTTTCCGCGAGGTGAAAAATGACGAGGCCTGTCGCAATCTGGGAACGCTCCGGGATACGGTTGTTTTTGCAACGGGCAACCCGATGGCGGACATCATGTTCGTCGGAGAGGCGCCGGGAGCGGAGGAGGAGAAACAGAGAAAGCCCTTCGTCGGTCCGGCCGGGCAAAAGCTGACGCAGATCATCGGAGCAATGGGACTTTCCCGTGAGGAGGTCTACATTTCCAACATCGTGAAGTTCCGTCCCAAAAAAGGGGATGGACGTTTTCAGGGATCAAGCAATCGCAAGCCGGATCAGACGGAGATGGAGTCATGCATCCGGTTTGTCCGGGCGGAGATCGATGTGGTCCGTCCGAAAGTCATTATCGCGCTGGGTGGTACCGCGGCGGAGGGACTCCTGGAGCGGGGCGGAACGATTTCCTCACTGCGGGATCAGGTCCACGAATTCGCGGGCGTTCCAGTGGTGGTGACGTATCACCCGAGCTTTTTGCTGCGGCAGGAAAGTGAACCGGATCAGCAGAAGGCAAAAGCAATGAAGAGGCGCGTCTGGGAGGACATGCTCCGGGCGATGGATTTGCTTGGCATGCCGGTGTCGGAAAAACAGCGCGGATTTTTTCTCTGATCAGCCCTCACCGTCATCCGTAGAAGATTTGATATGAGCGATTCCGATTCCTCCGAAGCCGCTATTCCTGAGCCAAAGAAAAAGCCGGACAGTCCGTGGAACAAAGTCTTCTGGCTGGTTGTGATTTTGATCGGTGCGGGGCTGATTGTTTTTCTTTCCTTTATCTGGTTGGGCAAGCGGGGGATCGATGCTTCGAAGGAGGCGGCCGTTGAGATCGTGAAGGTTTTTAAACCCGACGTTGTCGTCGACTCATTCGAAGAGTGGCGCGAAATGAAAGCCACAGGCACAGATGGAAATATTCTCGAAGTGGCCACGGCAACGTCGACCGAGAAATTCACGCGCAAAACGAATCTGGCGATGTTCGGCAAGACGCTGCCTTTGGGAACGACGGTCTCTGAAATTACAGTCCCGGCGACCTATCGCTATCACATCGATTTGAACGGGAACTGGTTTGTGACTTCGGACGGCCCCCGGCTGCTCGTCATCGCGCCGCGGGTTCAGCCATCGCTGCCGGTTGCCTTCGATACCGCGGGCGTGCAGAAGAAAACGAAGTCCGGCTGGGCGCGCTGGGATTCTGGCGACAATCTCGAAGCGTTGGAGAAATCGCTGACCTCGAAGCTGAATCTCCATGCCGCCGATGAGAAGTCGATTACGAAAGCGAGGGAAGAAGCCCGTGAGGCGGTCGCAAAATTCGTGCACACCTGGCTCGTGCAACAGGATGCCTGGGGCGATCAGCGGTTCGATGAGATTGTGGTGATGTTTGAGGGGGAAAAAGAGAAAACGCTTTCGAATCTGCCCGCCTCGCTGCGGCTGGAGGACGGGGGAGCGGTGGAGAAGATTCAGCCATAGTCCGGAAACCGGATCAGATCGTTTGTGTTGATGCCGGAGTCCTGATTCCGTCCGCTTCGGGGCTTGCCAGGTTTACCGGATTGTGAGGAAATTCTGCGAACCCAATTCCCCCTTGTTTTATGGCTTCTGAAAACCGCTCTTCGCTTTCGCTTTTCGCGTCACTCAGTGTGATGATGTTCGTTCTCTTCTTCACCTGGGGATCATGGTTTGCCGGGCTGGGGCGGTTTATGTTTGAGGCAGGTTTCAGCGCCAAGGCAATCGGGAATGCCTACTCCTGCACGCCAATCGCGGCCATTGTCACTCCGTTTTTCATTGGGATTTTTGCGGACCGATTTATGAACGCGGAGCGATTGCAGGGGCTTCTGATGATCCTGTCGGCTGTCTTCATCGCGGCTGCCCCGAGCTTTGCCGATCCGGAAAATCCGAATCTTTTTGTGGGACTTCTGTTGGCCCATGCTCTCTGTTTTATGCCTACGTTAGGGCTTTCGAATACGATTTGTCTGAAGCACCTCGCCGATTCCGAGCGTGACTATCCCCGGGTCCGGATTTTTGCTACTCTCGGGTGGATTGCCGCCGGTCTCGCAATCAGTTTCGTGTTCCGCTATGACACTTCGGTGAGCCAGTGTTATGTCGCAGCAGCAGCGGCGGTGGCTGTCGGTGTGTTTTCGTTTTTCCTTCCGAAGACTCCTCCACCGGCGCGGGGGGAAAAGGTTTCTTTCGGAGAGCTTGTTGGAGCAGGAACGTTTCCCTATTTCAAGAAATTCTCTTTCGCGGTATTCATGTTTGCATCGCTGCTCGTCTGTTGTGCGTTCATGCCTTACTGGGCGAATCTGGGTCCTTTCCTGGGCCAGGCAGGAATGGAGAAAACCACCGCGTTTTTGACCTGGGGGCAAATTGCCGAGCTACCAGTCTTGTTTTTTGTGCTCCCGATTTTTCTGAAAAAACTGGGAATCAAATGGACGATGATCATCGGTATTTTCTGCTGGATCCTGCGCTACTTCGTTTTTGCGACCGCGGCGGGAAGTCTCGCGGACGGTGCGGTGCTGGCGGGAGCGGTGACTTCACTCGCGCTTTTCGGGGTCCTGCTGCACGGCTTTTCCTACGACTTCGTTTTCGTTTCCGGGTATCTCTATGTGGATCGCCACGTCGATGAGAAAGTCCGGGCTCAGGCGCAGGGGCTGCTGACCGTGTTCACTCAGGGCATTGCGTTTTTGATCAGTTCGCAGGTTCTTTCCGGATACTATGCTACGAAGATCATGGGGGATGAGGCGACCTTCGCGGAGTGGAAGCAGTTCTGGATGCTTCCGGTTGCCTACCTCGTCGTCATTCTGATTGTCTTTGCGATTCTTTTTCGCGAGAAGAATCCGGTGGTGGAGGCTGAAACTGCGTGAGTTGCATAGGTGGTTTTGTCAGGAATGGAAGCATCGAAATTTTCGGTTCTCGGGATCGAGGGCGGTGCCACCCATACGACCGTCCTCTGGGTGGGGGACGGGGATTCAGTTCTTCGCAAGTTTTCTCTCGGACCCGCCAACGTTCTGCTGCTTACCGATGCGGAGCTTTGCGAGTTGTTCCAGGAGGTAAAACAGGGAATTGATGACCGTATCCCGGATGCCGTCTGTATCGGACTGGCCGGGGTTAGGGGGGAGAAAGAAGCAGAACGGGTGCAAGCGGCACTTGAACAGTGCTGGCCCGGGATCCCCTCCCGCGTGACGGATGATCTCGAAACTGCATTGGCGGCAGGAGAGATTGCGGCGGATGCAGAAGCCCGCGTTCTCGTTCTCAGCGGCACTGGATCCTGTTGTTTTGGCAGGAACCGGGAGGGGGCTGAGGCAAAGGTCGGTGGTCGCGGCCACATTCTGGGAGACCGCGGCAGCAGTTGCGACATCGGGCTCCAGGGACTGCGCGCTGCGGTAGCTGATTTCGACCACACCGGGATTTGGCCGGGGGTGGGCGAAGCGATTCTGGCCTCGCTTCAAATCAATGATCTGGAAAGTCTGATCCCCTGGTCGATTGAGGCGGGAAAGCACGAAATTGCCTCTCTCGCGATTCCGGTTTTCGAAGCGGCACAGAACGGCTGCCCGATTGCCTTGCGAATTGTTGAGGAAGCTGCCGAGCGGCTCGCTCATGACGCACTGGCGTGCTCCCGAAAGCTTTCTGGCTCGGGGGTTGTCCAGTTTCTGCTTGCGGGAGGAACCTTGCGAAAGCAGCCGGAATTTGCCGGTATGGTGGCGAGCGTGATTCGTCAGTCAAAAAACGGGGCTGTGATTGATGTTCTGGAAAGAGCAGGGACGTGGGGGGCTGTGGCGCTCGCAAAAGGGCTTGTCGAGGGCGGCGCGCGGCAAAGCGGGGGAACTGTTTTCGCGGAGGAGCAATCCCTCGTTGTCGATCTGAAGAAATCGCCCACGGAGCAGCGAAATCCGCTTTCGATGAATCTGGACAAGCTGACGATTTCCGAAGCGGTGGATCTGATGATATCGGAAGACCGCAAGCTGCCTGATGCAATTCTCGCGGAGAAAGACAAGATTGTCCGGCTGGTTGAGCAGGTCGTTGCCTCTTTCGAATCGGGCGGTCGCCTTTTCTATGTCGGGGCGGGAACGAGCGGCAGGCTCGGGGTGCTCGATGCAAGCGAATGCCCGCCGACGTTTCAATCCCCGGCGGAGCAGGTTCAGGGAATCATTGCGGGAGGCTACCGGGCTCTGTGGAGTCCGATTGAGGGCGCGGAGGACGATCCGGCAGCCGGACGGAAAGCAGTTTGTTTCCGCGGAGTTGACGATAAAGACACGGTGCTTGGCATTGCGGCGAGCGGCCGGACTCCTTTCGTCCATGGAGCGCTTGTTGAGGCGGGAGAGCGTGGCGCGAGCACGGCACTGCTTTGCTTCAACCCGACCCTGGAAATCTCCGGAAATCATCCTGAAACGATTATCTGTCCGGAGATAGGCCCGGAAATTCTAACCGGCTCGACGCGCCTGAAGGCGGGAACTGCGACGAAGATGGTTCTCAATATGGTCACGACCCTGGCAATGGTTCAAACCGGCAAAGTCATATCCAATTTGATGGTCGACGTGAATGCTTCAAATGATAAGCTGAGGGATCGCGCCGTGCGAATCACGATAGAGCTAACCGGGGCAGATGAAATGGCCGTCGCGGAAGCTTTGCATAAAAGCGGCTGGTCGATTCGGGACGCATGCCTCGCGTTGCAATAAAAGCCTTCGAACTGTTTCGGGAAAACGGGAACCCGCTGGAGGCAAACGAAGAGGGCGGGAAATGCATCAGGACGTGGGAACCGGAGCGTCGAGTCTGTCGACCTGCACCTTTACCGTCATCGAGCTTCGCCCGGATCCGGTGTAGACGCCGGTGACGGGTGCGACGTCACGATAGTCCCGTCCCTGCGCGAGAATGATATAGGTCTCGTCGATTACTTTGTTGTTGGTTGGGTCAAAGCCGATCCATCCGAAATTGGCAATGAATACTTCGACCCAGGCGTGCGAAGCGCCGGAGCCGCGAAGATTGTGCGCTCTCGTGCTGTCATAGAAGTATCCGCTGACATACCGGGCCGGAATTCCGATAGATCTGCAGAGAGCAACCATAGCGTGTGCAAAATCCTGACAAACACCTTTCCCGGATTCGATTACTTCACTGGCATGGGTTGATACCGTAGTACTGCCGGAGTCATACTCGAAGTTGTCGAATATATACTCCATGATCTGATAGCTCGTCTGGAAAACGTCGGTAGAGAATCCCTGGATATCGAGCGCTTTCCTCCAGATGCGCGGACTTCGTTCGATGTAGGTGCTGTCCTGGAGATAGGGATAGCAATTCTCATCGTTTGCATGCAGGTGGAGGTCGGAATGTTGGTAGCCGTAGGGAAGACTGTTGAAATCCACTTTGCACCTCGTGGAAACGGTAGCCCGGCTTTCGATCACAAGTCGATTGTGGGGCTCGGGCAGTTCAAAATGGTGAACCCGGTTCACAAAAAGGTCTTCGTATTGTGTCAATCGACATGCGGGAAGAACTAGAATGGTGTGAGCCTCGCAGTTCTGAAAGCGCGAGGTCGGCGGGGACAGGCGGAGTTCATTGACGCTTTCCGTTACAGGTGTTGCGTATTGATACTCCGTTCGATGGAACAGGCGGAGGCGCATTCTCTTCTATTGCTGTTGCTGTTCCCACTGCATTTTCAGGGCTTCCGGAGGTACTGTGTCCTGAACTTCCGACGGGAGGAGAACGTAGGTTTCAAAAACCTGCTGCCCGATCTCATTCATTTGAGCCTGCAGATTGTCCACATACTGGTGCAGCCCGGTTGCGTCCACGTCGTCCGCATTGGAGAAATTTAACCGGGCGAGAACGCTACCCGTGAGGCGCTCTGCCTCGTTGGCGAAGGAGCCAATGGGCAATCCGGAGAGTTCATGAAGCAATTCATCGAGCTGCCGTATGCAAAAACGGACAGACCTCGGGAAGGATTGAGAAAAGAGCATGAATGACAGGACATTCGATAGCGTGATATCTCCACGAAATTCTTTCCGGAAAGCGACAAAACCGGAACACGAGCGAAGTACGGAAGTGAGCCGGGGGCGATCCGGCTTCTCACCGTAAGTGAGCATGTCGAGAATTCGGCTGGTTTTGTCGGCCCGTTCGAGAAATTTTCCGATCTGGATGAAGCGCCACGAGTCGTCGCGCAGAATGGTAGCGTCTCCCAGACCTTCGTAAAGCATGCAGAATCGAATCACTTTCTGCGAAAGCGTTTCGGGATGAATTCTCCAGAGGTCGGCAGCTTCTCTGGATTGGAAGAAAAGATGGATGCGGTTGAGGTGCAGCCACATTTCCTCCGAAATCTGGTCACGAACCATCCGTGCGTTTTCCCGTGCATTGGCGATGCAATTGCGTATGGAATCCGGATTCTCCGGTGACAGAAAAATAAACTCACCGGCATCGAGACCCGGCCTTCCGTCGGCCCGATGTTTCTCGAACAATTCCTCCATACAGGTGGTGGCGAGGGCAGGATGCCAGATCCTGTCTCTCTCGTCGTCGGAGATCGCATCGAGCGAACCATAGCGGCTGACTTCGGCAAGGCGGGCGAGGTTTTCTGCCCGCTCAAGATAACGACTGAGCCAGTAAAGCGAATTTGCGACACGGGATAGCATGTTGAATCAGTGATTGAGAACCCAGGTGTCTTTGCTGCCACCTCCCTGAGAGGAATTTACGACGAGCGAACCTTTTCTGAGGGCGACGCGGGTGAGACCGCCCGGTACAATTTCGATGTCCTCTCCATACAAAATGAATGGACGAAGATCCACGTGCCGACCTTCGATGGAGTGGTCATCGCAAATAGTGGGATGGCGGGAAAGAGAGACGACTGGCTGGGCAATGAAGTTTCTCGGATTTTGCCGAATCTTAGTCGCGAATTCCTCCCGTTCTTTCGCGGTTGAGGATGGCCCCATCAGCATACCGTAGCCGCCGGATTCATTGGCTGCTTTGACAACGAGGGAAGAGAGATTTTCGAGAATGAATTTCAAGTCATCCTCCCGCCAGGCCAGATAGGTGGGCACATTTTCAAGAATTGGATCCTGATCGAGATAGTACCGGATCATTTCGGGAACGTAGGCGTAGGTGACTTTGTCATCGGCGACTCCGGTCCCGACCGCATTTGCAAGGGCAACATTGCCGCGAAGGTAGGCATCCATCAGGCCGGGAACGCCGAGAATGGAATCGTCCCGGAAAACGGATGGATCTAGAAAGTCATCGTCGAGGCGCCGGTAGATGACATCCACCTGAACGAGGCCTTTCGTGGTTCGCATGTAGATATATCCGTCGACCGCGATAAGATCGCGACCTTCCACGATTTCGATTCCCATTTTGTGGGCGAGGAAGGTGTGCTCGAAATAGGCGCTGTTGTAAACTCCGGGCGTCAGAAGCGCGCAGACCGGTGCCTGTCCCGCCCGGGGGCACAGGTGCTGGAGCGTTTTGAGAAGGAGGTCGGGATAGTCGCTGACAGGGCGTACACCCGAGTCTCGGTAGAGCCGGGGGAAGGCGCGCTTCATGGCGTCGCGGTTCTCGAGAAGATAG
>JAKSBG010000011.1 GCA_022361255.1 Verrucomicrobiales bacterium | reverse complement strand
GTGCTGGGAAATCACTTCACGCAACCCGGATGCCGAATCAGCAACTGGGTCGTTCACAACGAAGTCGATCAGGCAGGGACATGGACAAACATGGGGGATCAACCACTGGACCGCTATCTGGAATCCTACCACCGCTCCGCCCGGCTCATCCACGCAACGATGCGGGCCCGTGACCCTCACTCCCGTGTGTTCATTTCCCTGACCCATCACTGGACAAAGAAAAGTTCCGGCACGGGAACGTATACCGTTCGTCCGATGCTGGAAAGGTTTGCGCAGATGGGAAAGGTGGAGGGCGACTACGAATGGGGTGTTGCCTATCATCCGTATCCGAGAAGTCTGCGCAATCCGGATACCTGGGCAGACGAGGACGCCCGGATGGATTTTGACACCCCTTACATCACGCCGAAAAACTTTGAGGTGCTTCCCTTTTTTCTTCAGCAAGCGTCGTTTCTCTACCGGGGGAAACCTCGCGGTATTTTGTTTTCGGAACAGGGGTTCAATTCGCCGACCCTGAGCGAAGAAGATCAGCGCCGGCAGGTCGCCGGGATGATCTATCTCTGGCGGCGCCTTCCGGAACACTCCATGATCGAAGCGTATCATCTGCACCGATACAAAGACATGCCGGATCAGGAGGGAGGCCTGCGGCTCGGAATTGTTGATGAAAACGGCAATCGCAAACTCGGCTGGGAGGCCTGGAGGGATCTGGAAACACCCGCGCAGAAGAAATGGGAAAAAATGGCGGACGAAGTCATCGGCAAGTAGGGTGGCATAACCCTGTTGCCTCATCCATCCAACCCTGTCAGATCCTTGACGTAACCCTGTTGCGTGATTGATGAAAGAGGTGAAAATTTCTCCCGTAGTCTCCCCATGAAAACACGAATCATTCTTTTTGCGTCACTGTTTGCAGCTTCCGTTTCCACAGCCCAGGAGGTGTCATTTGATGACATTGCCAGATTTGTCGCAGGAAAACCGGTTTCCACGGCGAGTCCATTAAATCAAATTCTCGGTCGCCCTGCGGTGCGGCAGCATTACCTCGAGACGGAAAAACTTTCCAACGACTGGCAGGAACGGCGTCTCAAGGCTATCAAGCAGTGGGCAGTTCGGGAAATTCAACCAAAGCTGACGAGACCGAAGTGCGTGAAATACATGTTCGGAGGACCGGATTTTGTTCATGTCGCGACCGTTTTCCCCGGTGTGCCGGAATACGTTCAGGCCGGGCTGGAACCGCTCGGAACGATTCCGAATTTCTTCACGATGGATGAGCCGACGCTGGACAGCTACCTGAAGCATTTGAATTACACGCTCCGTTCGATTTCCCGCCGGAACTTTTTCATCACCAAGGAAATGCGAGAGGACTTCGGAAAACAGGGTGTCGATGGCGTGTTTCCCGTTCTGTTGTATTTCGCCTCGCTGACCGGGCACCAGGTTCTGGACGCAAACTATGTGACTTTGAAGGAGGACGGTTCGGTCGAGCAGAGCGACGCGGCGAACGCGATGGGAATCTGGCTGCGGATTCGGGAGATCAATCCGACCTTCGGTGATCCTGCCGCGCAAAACCTGTATTACTTCAAAACCGACCTGTCCGATTCCGGATTCAAAAACGGCAGCCCGTTTCACTGGTTTCTTTCATCAAAACCGGACAGCGTTGCGTATTTGAAAGCCGCCTCGTTTCTCATGCACATGGACGGCTTTCAGAACATTCGCAACTTTCTGGTCGGTGACTGCTCTCACATCCTGCAGGATGCCTCGGGGATTCCCGCCGAGTTTTTCGCAACCTATTTCAACGTGGACTACTACGGAAACTACGTTGGTCCGATCGATATGTTCAGCGAATACGATCAACCGTTCCTGCACCAGATCTATGGCTCCGGCATTGCGAAACCGCTGCCTTTCGGAACCGGCTACCGGATGAAGGACGAGCACTCGATCCAGATGTTCGGGACGAGGAAGTGATTGCAGCGATCCGAAGGATCGCCGAAAGTCGGGGAATGAAAATAATTCCCCTTTTCCTTTCTGTTGTGTTCGCGGTTGCGGCACTTCACGCTGATGAACCCCGCAAACCGAATGTCATCGTCATCATGGCGGATGATATGGGCTACGGCGATTTGTCCTGCTATGGAGCGGACGATTTCGAAACGCCCTACATCGACCAGCTCGCCGCGGAGGGGATTCGTTTCACGAGCGGCTACTGCAGCGCCTCGACCTGCACACCGACCCGTTATTCTTTCCTGACAGGAACCTATGCGTTCCGCAAACCGGGCACCGGAATCGCCCCGCCGAGCAGTCCCTCGATCATTCCGGCCGGTACGCCGACGATCGCTTCGATGCTGCGTGGTGTCGGTTACAAGACTGCGGTAATCGGAAAGTGGCATCTCGGACTTGGCGGTGAAAAAGGCCCGGACTGGAACGGAGACCTCAAGCCGGGGCCGCTCGAATTCGGATTTGATACCTGCTTTCTTCTTCCCACGACGAATGACCGGGTTCCGCAGGTGTATGTGAAGGACCATCGGGTTCTCAATCTCGATCCGAAAGACCCACTCTGGGTCGGGAAGAAAAAGCCAAGTGAAGATCACCCCACCGGGATCACTCATCGCGATACCTTGAAGATGGACTGGACCCACGGGCACAACTCGACGATTCACAACGGCATCAGCCGGATTGGGTTTTACACTGGCGGGCATGCGGCCCGTTTTCGCGACGAAGACCTTGCGGACAAGTGGGTGGAAAAGTCGGTCGAATACATTGCAGAAAACAAAGATCAACCGTTCTTCCTTTTCTTCGCTTCCCACGATTTGCACGTGCCGCGGATGCCTCACGAGAGGTTTCAGGGGGCCACCCGCCTCGGCTACCGGGCGGATTCCATTGTCCAACTCGACTGGTGTGTCGGGGAACTGATGAAAGCGGTAGATCAGCACGGCCTCGCTGAGAATACGCTCTTTGTTTTCTGTTCCGACAACGGACCGGTTATGGATGACGGATATGCCGACGAAGCGCTGGAGAAACTGGGAGACCATCGTGCCGGAGGTCCCTTCACAGGAGGAAAATACAGCGTTTACGAGGGCGGGACGAGGACGCCGTTTATCACCCGCTGGAAAGGAACCATTGAGCCGGGCGTTTCTGATGAGGTGGTATGCACGATTGATCTGTACGGAAGTCTGGCTGCTCTGACCGGTGGAGAGATTCCGGATGAGGCTGCTCTCGACAGCTTTGACGTTAGCGGTGCTTTGTTAGGAGATTCTGACGCGGAAGGCCGGGACGAACTGGTCCAGCAGGATAACGGGAGCAAGGGCAATTTTGGATTTCGCTCAGGGAATTGGAAGCTGCAGCGGCACGATTCCGGGAAGGCGCGAAACGTGGTGGTAGAAAAGTTGCTCGAAAACACCGACGTGCCGAAGTTTCAGCTGTTCGACCTTTCAAAGGATCCGGAAGAGAAGAACAACGTGATAGAGGATCACCCGGAAAAGGCAGAGGAGCTGAAAGCCCGCCTGGCTGCGATCATCGAAGCGGGGCGCACTCGCGAGTAGAAAATGTAGCCGCGCTCGCAGGAGCGTGGTTCGGTAGCCGGGAGGGGAAGTGCGGCCACCGTCTTGCGACGGCGGCTACGTTCTCTGCGTGCTGCGAGCCACTGAAGGTTCGAAGGTAGCCGCGCTCGCAAGAGCGTGGTTCGGCAGCCGGGAGCGGAAGTGCGGCCACCGTCTTGCGACGGCGGCTACTTGATTTGCGGGTGGTGTCCGGCCTGGAGGCTTCAGCTCTCCCCGCCGCGTTGCTGCACTTGCTGATACTGGGCGTAGCTCTGCTGCGTTCCACCCTGCTGCTGCAACTCCTGACCATCCCAGTGATCGACAATTTCCACGGTGATTCCGCTGGCGGTGTTTGCAAACATGACCGGCGCGACACTGTAGGGAAGGCGGACGCAACCGGCTGATGCAGCGTGCCCGGGAAGGTCTCCCACATGCATACCGATCGCGCTGCTGTCGAGTCTCTGCCAGTAGGGCATATCGCAACCGTAAATGGTGGATTTCTTGCCTTGTGCGATTCGTTCCGTGATTTTGAAAACGCCGCGCGGAGTGTGTTTTCCTGATCGAGCCGTAGAGACGGCCGTATCGATCGCAATCTGATTATTAATCACGAGATAGGCACGCTGACGGGAGATGTCCACGATCACTTTTTTCTCCCCGTCTTTGCCCGCTTCGAGAAGGTGATGATTGACGTATGCATCGTTGTGCATGTCGAGGTAGCCGGTGCGCTGTGCCTGCTGGATGGCTGCCTGGCGTTTTTGAATGGCCTGTTGCTCGAGAACGGCCTGCTGGCGGGCCATTTCTTTTGCTGCTTTCTTCTGCTTTATCTTGCTGAACAGGCCGGCCTGCGCATTTCCGGCGGACCCGAGCGTCACGCCGAGAATGGCCATGACGGTGAGGGTCTCCCTCAGACCGTGTGCCTGCACCTCGGCATCCTCACAGATGAGACCGACTTCTCCGTCCCGTTCTTTGCAAAATGATTCAAACTGTTCATCATCTGCGAGCAGGAGCCCGAGAAGCTGGACTTCCGCAGACTCGCCGTCTTCACCGGGCTGCCAGCGGATCAAAGGAAGCTTTTTCGCATCTTTTCCCATGGACGGTTCGTCGAGGGATGAGGCGAGAACTTCCAGAAAGCGGCGGGCGTAGTCTTCCGGCTCCGATGCATCGGAAAGAGTTGAGAAAGCGCCGCGGTCACGAAAGAGACCCTGTAGATGAATATCGAAAGCATTGTCTTTCCAGAGCAGGTAGGGTTCTTCCTCACCGGCTTCGAGATCGATTTCGAATTCCTGAAAATTTTCCGAGTTCTGCGGATTCGAAGTAACGAGAACTCCGTTGCGCGAAACATCGAAGGTCAGGGATGAATCGGAGAACATGGAAGCGCAGAAGTCGACTTCGGATTCGGTTGATGGTTCGAGTTCGGCGCCTTCGGGCGGGAGTTCGTCGACGGGTCCAAGGAAGGTGGCTTTCTGGCTCATAGCGGTTCGTTGATGTTTGTGGTTGTTGATTTGTTGTATCGGATTTTTCCCGGGATTACCAGTCGGGACTGAGGCCGGAGTGCCACGGTTCCGCGACTGATGACAGCCAGGAATACATAGTCGAGGGAGGTGTTCCGGGATAGACGGACAGCAATCGTGCAATATGCGCAGAAATTCGGGGAGCGGCAAAACTCGTTCCGGTTTGCATTTGAACGCCACCATTCACCCAGGCAACTTCGACGTCTTCGCCCTTCGCTGAAAAGCTGACCAGATGGTCGGGGCGGTAGAAAATCTCGTCCCCCGGCGTGTCGGCGAGATCGACACCAAAAACGGAGGCAAAGTGAGCAGGCCACTCGGCTTCGTCATTGCCTGCATTGCTGCAGGCGGCAACGACATGAATGCCCTTGAGCCAGGCTTCGTCGGACCACTCTTTGTGGGGAAGAATGAATTTGGCCATTCCGCGGCAACCGAAGGAGCAATTCAAAATGTGGTAGCCGCGACGAATCGCCTCCCGGACCCCCGCACAAATCAAATGAGTTCGAGAGAGACTGCGTGCGTCGATCACGCGAAAGCTGCCGATTTCCGCCTCCGGCGCAAAACGGTGAATGATATCGGCAACTGCAGTGCCGTGACCGAAGTGGTCGTCTTCCTGTTTTTCCAGAGTTTTGATTGACCCGCCAACCTCTTCGAAAGCAACCGAGTCAGAGATGGAGAGATTCTCCAGGCGGGGATGGGAAAGTTCGACACCGGAATCGATCACCGCGATTTTGACACCTTTTCCAGTACCGCTGCGGAGTCCTTCCGCAATTTCGGAATATCCCGGCCAATGACCGTCCGGATGGAGGCGGTGGCTCATAGCTCAAGTCCCAGTGTGCGAATGAGAAGGCGGTGGGTGACGAGTCTTTCCAGCGCAATGCTCAGTCGACCGACCCGGTTCATGGTTCTGGCAGTGAAGCCCGGAGGGTCGGGGGCCTCCATTGATTCCTTCAACTGCACGCAACTGAGGACGCCTCGCAGCGTTCCGGCGAGATGGAAGGGGGTCGCGAGCATCGCGCAGGTGATCTGAGAAAACTCCTCGTCGACGCGCTTGGAGTGATCCTGATTTTGATATACCTGATTCTCGCAAAGTCTCTGTTCGGATGCGTAGCAAAGTCCGACGAGACCTTCTCCCACCGGTAGTTTGAACCCGATGAAATCGTGGTCGGGTTCGGTCTGGGTCACGACGAGATTTTTGTCAGCGGAATCGGCGAGCCATACGGTGATGGAGTCGGCGTTTGCGATGGTCATCGCGGCGCGGAGAACAGCGAACCCTGCTTCACCAACCAGGTTGGTGAACTCTTCCGGTTCGATTGTGGCTGCGACGCGGGCGATCTCCGCTTCGATCGCGGGAGCTTGTTTGGTTAAATCGTGGGAATCGGAAGTCACGGCAATTCGGTGGGATTTCCGAAAGGTAATCCATCCGTGAGGCGATGGAAATTGATTTCCCCTCTTCGTACAAAAGAAAAGACACCTTCGTCTGAAGGTGCCTTTATTGAGGAGGGGCTCGAAAGTCCCGCTGAAAGATCAGCGCTGGCCCGGTATCGCTTTGGAAATGGTGTCGAGAGCTGCGCTGACAGTTGTCGGATTTCCGGTGGAGAGGGCCTGCACCTCGCGCAGCAAGTCCTCTGTTTCCCTTTCCAGCTGGTCCGCGAGCGAAGCAGTAGTTGCTTGGTCGGCTCCACCGGGAGTGGCGGACTCTGTCACGTCTCTCTCGAGGGCAGCCAGCATGGTCTCGACGCGCTCCACTTTGGGCTCCATATCGATGCGGGCACCTTCCTGAAGTCTGTTCGTAAGCTCGCGTATCGCCGACACTTTCGCTGCGAGTTGGTCCTTTTTGTTTGATATTTGTGAAACCGGTTCTGTCTTTTCCATTACAGAGAAGGTAACGGTTTTCGAACGTTTCCGGATGCAGGGATCTCAGGGGAGTTTCCTGACATACACATAATATGCGCCGACAACGGTCTGATTTTTCGCGTCGTCGAACCAGGTGTGCATTCGAATCGGACCGGGTTCAAGCGTTGCTGTAAAAGTCGCGCTTTTCGCCTGCGGCCCGACCGGGCGGCGCATCATTGGACCGGTGCCGAGTTTCAATCGCGCACGCGTGATCGGGAGTGCCTTTCCCGGGCCCAGTTCTCCATCTGCAATCGGAGTTGCGTTGAGACCGGATCGGATCGGGAGATCCGCATCCCGGGGCCAGCGGCGCAGTTCAAACTCGTATTCTCCCGCTTCGGCAACTTCGAGTTCCCACCAGCCGTTTTTCAGGTCGGCGCGACGGACCTGCTGTTGTTGGTCGATGAAGACGTCGAGCCACTCGCAGGCGGTGAGGAGCATCGGGTTCTCAGCTTCGTGTCCGATGATGACCCTCTGCGGTTCATTGGCGATATCTTTCACGCCGCTCCACCATTCGTCGAGTCGCGCTCGCATTTTGCCGGCGACCTCGGGGTGCTGATCGATTACGTTTTTCTGCTGCAGGGGATCGGATTCGAGGTCGTAGAGCTCCCGGTCCTCGAGCAGTCTCCAGCGTTTCCAGAGAACTCCGGCCATTTCACGGGTCATAACCGAGGGCGAGTCGGGGGAGGGATACTCGAATCCGATCGGCATGCGGCTGTAATTGATGATGAGCATGCGATCGTCGGATACGGATTCTTCTCCGCGCAACATGGGTGCGAGGTCGATGCCGTCGAGATCTTCCGTGTTGGAAAGAGGCACTTCGCAGAGCGTAGCGAGAGTGGGGAGAAGATCCTGCACTTGAGTGAGACCACCCACGTCGCGTCCCTCATCCAGTCCACCAGCAGGCCAGCGGACGAAACATGGCACCCGGTGGCCGCCTTCCCAGAGCTGGGTTTTCTTGCCGCGCATCCCGGCGGGAAAATAGTGCTCGCCGAGAGTGCTGCCGTTGTCGGTCAGGAAGACGACGACGGTATTCTCGAACAGGCCGGTCTTCTTGAGAAAATCATCGAGGCGGCCGAAGTTGTCGTCGATGTTCTTAATCATGGCGAGAAACTGGATCACGTCCTCGCGGCGGCGCTCCGGCTTGAAGGTCACCTTTCCGGCGGCTTCCGCCTCTGCGACGGCCTTTCGCATCGCTTCGCGGTATTCGGTGGGCTCCCAGTAGGGGGTGTGAGGGGCATTGGTGGGCAGGTAGGTGAAAAAGGGCTCGTCGGCCTCCGCTTTCTGTTTCATCCAGTCGATTGCTTCGGAGAAAAACACGTCGGTGCAGTAGCCTTTGTATTTTGTCAGGGTTCCGTTGCGGGTGTAGGTGTCGTTGAAATAGTCGTTGTCCCAGACGTCGGGAACGGAGTTGATGTGCGAACTGGGGAACCAGAGCGTTTCCTGAAATCCGCGGTCGCCGGGACGAAAGGGATAATTGTCTCCGAGGTGCCATTTGCCGAAGATTCCGGTGGCGTATCCAGCTGCCTGAAACTGATCGGCGATGGTGGGGAGTTCAGCACGCAGGAGGGTGCGTCCGGAACTGACATTGATGGCTGCATTGCGCGCGGCATCGATGCCGGTCATCAATTGTCCGCGTGTCGGAGTGCACATGGGCGCAACGTGGAAGTCGGTGAGGCGGGTGCTCTGATGATGAAGAGCATCGAGGTGGGGAGTCTGAAGAATCGGGTTCCCGTGCGCGGAAAGTTCGGGGTAGCCCTGATCATCGGTGATGAGAATGATCACATTTGGTTGATCGGCGGCTGTGAGGAACAGATTCCCAAAGAAGGCGATGGCTGCGAAGAGGAGCGGTTTCATGGTTTTGTCAGGATTTGATCAAGTCGGGTGCGTAGTTCGGGAAGTTCAGGATGATCCGGGTCGACCGCGAGATTGGTCCACTCGTGCGGATCTTCGTTGTGATCGTAGAGTTCCTCGCTGCCGTCGACGTAGCGGATGTAGCGCCAGCGATCGGTGCGGAGAGCGTGGTGATCGCTGAAGGTAGTGAGGGCGGAGTGGTCCCACTCACTGTCGGGATTTTCGAGAAGCGGGCGCAGGGAGACTCCTTCGAGAGGGTGGGGCGGCTCAACTCCGGCGAGGTCGAGAACAGTCGGGTAGAGGCTCAGCAGCTCGACTGGTTGGTCGCATCGGCTTCCCGGTTCAATGCCCGGTCCGGCAACGATGAAAGGAACCCGCGTTGTTTGCTCCCAGAGAGCGGCCTTTCCCCAGTGCCTTTTCTCCCCGAGGTGCCAGCCG
>JAKSBG010000327.1 GCA_022361255.1 Verrucomicrobiales bacterium | reverse complement strand
GATGAGGAGGAAGAGGAGGAATTTGAAAAGCGCATGGATGAGGCCCTTGGAAAGCGGGTGACAAAGAAGTTCGGATTCGAGATCGAGAGCATGGAGAATTTCGAGAGACCGGACGGAGGGTGGGAAGTGAAGGCCGGTCGCAGCGTCGGCGGGAAAATGAAAGGGGAGCTTCCTACCTGGTACTCGCAGTTCCGCTTGAAAGATTTGTCTGACGAATGGTCGAAGGTGCTGACGGCCGAGGGCGGCCCTGTTGTCATCGAGCGGAAGGTAGGCAAAGGGACGATCGTAATCGCAACCGACAGCTTCTTTGTCAGCAATGAAGCCCTTCATCTCGAGCCGACTCCTTCGTTTCTGGAATGGATGATCGGAGGAAAAACAAAAATCGTCTTCGATGAAACGATTCACGGATCAACGGAGTCGGGCGGGGCGATGAAGCTGATTCGGCGGTACAGACTGCACGGAGTTTTCTTTGGCCTCCTCGTTTTTGTTTTTCTCTGGGCCTGGCGCAGTGCTTCTCCGCTCGCCCCCGGTAGCGAAGAGTTGGACCGCGGGCTCGTCGGGAGCGGGGGGACGGTGGCGGGTGCCGACACGGGGTCCGGATTCATCCGTCTGTTGCGGGGCAGCGTGCCGCCGAAAGAATTGATTGAGCGTTGTCTGGAAATTCGCCGGGAATCAGCGGGGCTGGAGCTGAGGCCGGAAACGGAAAAAGCCGTAGAACAAATCGTCCACCGTCATCGAACTGATCCAAAACGATTCGGGACAGTCCAGACATACCGGGAAATTGCCGGGGTCTTGAAGCGGATTGTGGGAGGGCATTGACAAGGGCGCGATTCTCCGCGAATGATTCGCATGCGAAACGCCATTCTTCTCATCCTCGTTTCTGTCTGTCTGTTGTCTCAGACTTCCTGTGGCATTCTCTCTCACCAGGCAAACCGGGCCAAGCACATCCTGCAGTGGCCTTTCCGTGCGGAGCTTGATTCCCGACTTCTCGATGAGACGCCTGAGATTGATCGCGAGTGGGTGAAACCCCGCTGGGTCTAATCGGTTCGCACTCCCTTTTCACTGACGCAGTCCGCAGGCATGGGCTTCTGGTACTGGATGGGTCACACCCTTTCCCGAATTTTCGGGAAATTCGTTAATTCCTACCGGGTGGAGAACTGCGAAGGGTTGCGGGCGGTCGAGGGAGGCCTCATCATTGCTTCGAATCACGTCAGCTTTCTCGACCCGCCGCTTATCGGTGCAGCCTTCCGCGAGCCGATTTACTATTTTGCACGTCGAACTTTGTTTGATCATCCGGTCGCAAATTTTATTCTGCAACGCGTTCGGGCACTTCCTGTAGATCAGCAGAAGCCGGAGCTTTCCATTCTCAAGAAAATTATTCAGCTGCTTCGGTCGGATGAAAAGGTTTTGATTTTCCCGGAAGGGGAGCGCAGTTGGGATGGTAATCTGAATATGGACGGCCAGCCGGGCGTCGGTATGATTGTTGCCAAGTCAAAGGTGCCCGTTCTCCCCGTCCGCCTTTTCGGACCTGAGAAATCTCTCCCCCGCGGGAGTAAAAAGATCCGGCGTCATCCGGTCACTCTGGTTGTTGGAGAGCCGATCGATTTCTCGGAATTGCTGGACGATAAAGCAGTGGGAGCAAAAGAGAAATATCAAATCATTGCGGATCGCATCATGGAGAGCATCGCAGCTCTTGAGATGTCGGATAGCCGGGGGGAGTGAAATTTATTCTCAGCCGCGTTCCGTCGGCCCGGCTCCTTCCGTGGGTGCTGCATCCTGCCATTTGATATCCTCCATCACGTCGTCGTCTTCTCCTTCCAGAAACTCACCGAGCATTTTATTACCCTTGTAGACACGAATGCGCACGCCGAGAATTTTGTCCTGAGCCGCTTCGTCAGTTCGCCCTCCGTCGCGATCAATATAGAACTGAGTGTTAAAGGTTCTTTTGAAGTCGTGGCGGCCTGATGCAGGAATGTCGAGATCAGAAATCTTCCCGGCGATTGTCTGCAGTTTTGCCTCTTTCTCCCCGCCGACGGCGAGCCTGGTGAAGCGGTTGTTGACCACGTCTACATAGTCATGGATGTAGATCTCGTATCGAATATCGATCGACTCAGCAGGTGCGATTCCTTTGTTATACACAATCATTTCGTAGGAATAGGCAGTTGTTTTCAGTTTGTCCTCATAGGCTCCTCCCGGTGCGTCCCTCTGCGTTACTCCGCGCTCTCTTTCCAGGTCTGCGTAGAATCCAAATTTGAATCTGGCGGCCTCCGGGTTCTCTGAAATCCAGGTCTGAATGTACTGTTGATCATCGAGGGAGAAAGCGGATACCGCGACGGGAAATTCTTTTCCGCCCCGGGAAATGATGACGGTTTTTCCAGAGTGTCCGACCAGCTCTGCCTCAATTTTTCGCCCTTTTGCATCGGTGAACTCCCGGGCTTCCACCAATTCTCCCGGAGAGGCAAGAAAAGAAAGAAGGATGAGACGGTAGATGAGCCGATTTTTCATGGGACGGTTATACACAAAGCAGAATAGTTTGCAAAGTATAGCAACGTTACAGACTTGACGGGAGTACGTTCCCCGGTTTCTGATTCAAACTGCAGGGATCGGGAACTCTCAGCATCCAATTGCCGCTTACACAGAGATCGCGTTCCGGTTTGAAGGGATGGACCAATACGGGTATTCTCGGATCATGACAATCAGGGGCATTCTGATACTTTCCGTTGTACTGCTGTTCGCGACATTACCTTCTGCTTTCGCCATAGAAACGCTTGAAGACGCAAAAAGGACCTATCAGGCCGAGCACCTGGAAATCGATCGGTCCTTTCAGCTGGAGCAGAAGGAGCTCCTGGCAAAGTACGCCGCTGCGCTGGCATCTGTTCGCCTTGAGTATCAGAAAGAGGGGGACCTCGACACAGTTGTTTTGGTAAAAAAGGAGGAGGATGCGGCAGCCGACGGGAGCCTGGGAGATTTCGAAGCCGGTGGGGCACCCCGGAAAGTAGTCGATCTACGCAGGGTTGCAGAAAGCCAGGTAGAGAAAATTCATGCCGGGAGGAAAGAGCGAGTGGAAAGGCTGAATCAACAGTACATCCGGTTGCTCGATTCACTCAAAGCCTTTCTCACAAAGCAGGGGAAAGTGGATGAGGCAGTCGCCGTGCTCGAGGAGATAAGACGCGTCAGAGCGTCCAATAAGGAGGAGGAAAAATCGTCAGCTCTCTCGATGGAAGACCTTCCGGTGGATTTGCAGAAAGGTCTGGTGCTCTGGGTCCCCTTTGAAAAAGAGGAGGGAGACGCTATTTCTGACATCAGTGACTCCCAAAACAGAGGGGTTGCGGAAGGATCAGTCCTGTTGGAAAAGGGGCGGATCGGTTCCGCACGAAGCTTTCGTGGTGATACGGATCGCATCGTGTTGCAAGATACTCTCCCTGATTCGAAGCGTTTTACGATCGCGGTGTGGGTTGCGGTTGATCCCACAGCTGGAGGAGTTTCCGTTTTTTCCGATTTTGACGGAAAGAATGCGAATGATTTGATGTTCTCGCTGCAGTCCCGGGATAGAATTCATATCAGAGCAGACAAAAATGGAGAGAAACTGAACACCGTGATCCAGTTGGCGGAACCGCTCTCTGATTCCTGGCATCACCTTGTCTGGGTACATGACTCCCGAAAATCGTATCTCTATCTCGATGGAGAGCAGGTCGCCTCCTACGAGGGGCGGGGATCAAATGAGGGATTCCACCGGGCGTTTATTGGCTACGGAAACCACGGAGGCGCGTGGAGCAATTTTAAGGGTGATCTCGACGAGTTCATGTTCTGGAAAAGAGATTTGGAAGAAGAGGAGGTAAAAGAGTTGTTTCAGCTCTATAATTACTGATCCGCTTTTCCAATGAGACACCTTGCCCTGTTCCCCCTTCTTGCCCTGCTGGTTCAATGTCGTTCCGTCCCCGATGAAACTGGATCATCGACGCATTCCCCGAGCGGATCCAGTGAGTTGATTCAGATCATCAATGTATCCGCCTACGACCCGAAGGAACGGCAGCGGGAGGGGCGTGGATTTTCTCAGAATGACGTATCTGCGCTTGCCGCGAACGGCGCACGCGGACTCATCGCCAGGGCGGGAAAGGGCGGCAATCTTGACACGAAATGCGCAGACTTTCTGGCGGCGACAGATCGGGCAGGAATGTTGCCCGGGGTTTACTACCGCGTCCAGAAGCACGTCAGCGCTGTTTCGCAGGCTGATCAGTTTGTCGATCGCTCCCTTGCTCTGGCTAAAAGCAGAAGCTGGCGGGCACCGTCGCTCTTGCTTGTCGGGGACTACGATGGAGATCTTCCCGTCTCTTCCATTTTGGCCTTTATGGACCGGGTGGAAAAACGGACCGGGGTTGTTCCCGTAACCTATCTGGAAAACAGCACCGAATTGAAGCAGCGGACAAGTTCGGCAGATGCACAAACGAAAGCCCGTCTCCGTCGTGCTCCCTACTGGGTTGCTTTGTATTCACATACCAGTGGGGCCGGAGCGGTTTACCCTGCTCCCGGGACGCCGGAGAATCTGGTGAAACAATACGACGTCTGGCCGAGCTGGACGATGTGGCAATACGGAGGTGTTGCCTGGGAAAATCGCAGATCGATTCCTAAGGTCTACTCTCACGGTCGCTATCAGAACAGCACCTATTTCGGAGACATTGATCGCCCGACGGAGCGAAATGTCTTCCGCGGATCTCAGGCGGATTTACTCGCCTTCTGGCAAAAGCACGGTATCAGGCTGCAGTAGTTCCCGGCTAAATCTCGAGGCGAAGGATATCCTCCACGGTTTCCCTTCGTGTGATCTGAGTGACCGTACCATCGCTTTCGCGCCAGAGCTGGGGCGCTCGACCAACGGAATTGTAGTTCGATGCCATTGCGTATCCGTAGGCTCCTCCATCGTGCAGAACCATCAGGTCGCCGGTTTTCGGCTCGGGTAGTTCGCGGGGTTGAAGCATCTCGGAATCGTCTCTCGTGAATACGTCACCGCTTTCGCAGAGAGGACCGGCTACGACTACGGGAACCTCGTTTCTTTCACCGGCGCCCGGAATGGTGATCCGGTGATACGAGCCGTACATCGCAGGACGGACCAGATCGACGAATCCGGCGTCGACCATAGCGAAGGTAACACCGGTTCCCTTTTCGTTTGTTTCAGTTGCTTTGATGTCAGTAACTCTGGTCACCAGTGAAGCCCCCGGTGCGACGTAAAATCTTCCCGGCTCGATTTCGAGTCGAAGTTCGCGGCCGGCAGTGTCACTCAGTTTGCGTTGCGCGGAGGCAAACAAGTCCCGGAGACGCTCGACGGGGATATCGGCATCCGGGTCCCGGTAGTTGTGTGGAATTCCTCCG
>JAKSBG010000472.1 GCA_022361255.1 Verrucomicrobiales bacterium | reverse complement strand
GGTCTAACAACAAGGCCGCTAACAAGGCGTC
This sequence comes from Verrucomicrobiales bacterium, assembly GCA_022361255.1. Classification (GTDB taxonomy): domain Bacteria; phylum Verrucomicrobiota; class Verrucomicrobiia; order Verrucomicrobiales; family DEV007; genus Arctic95D-9. The sequence continues at coordinate 7,379 of JAKSBG010000472.1, read as the reverse complement.
GCTCTCAACACCTGCCCCGCCGCGAGTTCAAACCGCCATGACCATTCAACCTTCATCCCACAGTCGAAGCCTCGCCCTCGGGCCGGTGTGAGAGGACTTTGACGTTCGCTATAAGAATGCCCTCCGAAGCTGAACTAGATCAGATCGTAGCCGACAGGAAGGCAAAGAATCCGTTCCACTTCGAATCGGAGCGTGACGAGCCCTTGACCGCTGAGTTGATCGGGCAGATCGAGCGCGACCATGGCGTCCGGTTCCCGACTTCGTTCGTGAGACATTTGACGACGGAAGGTGCAGGTGACTTTGCGTTCGGTTCGGTGTATTCGCCCGATCCTCAGAGTGGCTGGAGTCTCTGGAAGGAGTATGATTACATGCCCACGATGAGAGACCAGCTTCTACCGTTCTCGGACAACGGATGCGGTGACTACCTCTGCTTCCCGATCATCGATGGGGCCTGCGAGGACCGGATTGTGTGGGCCGATCACGAAGATGATTACCGAGCACAGACCTCCGAGATGGAGGATTTCCGAGACTTCATCGTGAAGGGGTGCCTCGATCCCGCATAAAAAAACAACAAGCGAACAAGACGCAGCACGACAACCGCCTGACCCGCTCCGAGTCGAATTTCTACCGTGATTACAACCCTCAACCCACAGTCAACGCGCGGCTGCCGTCAGGCGGTGCGTGTGCTTTGACGTTATGCCTGAAAATGAACGGAGCTGAAGATAAGTTATTCGCGCAGATCGCAGCGAAAAAGAACTTCAAATCTGGCCCAGGCGCCTCCGCGGATGAGATTGATGCCGCGCAAGATGCCCTTGGTCTTGAGTTCCCTTGGGAGTATCGAGCTTTTCTCGCCCAGTTCTCCTACGCGTCTTGGTTTGGCCACTTTGTCACGGGCATCGTAGACCACGACACCTACGGGGTGGTCTCACACACTGAATTCGAACGCGAGGCAGGACGCTGCCCCGATTCCGCGATTGTCCTCGACACAGATTTCTTAATGTATTGCCGAGATCCTGATGAACCATTCATCAAAGGCGCAGGTGAATCATTTCGGGACTTCCGGTCTTGGCTTAGCTACAAGGTTTCCTAGTGCTTCCACGTCTACAACGGGCATAACAAGTCGGAGATCTCAAGCATGATCACGCTGCGAGTCGATTGACTTCTCTGATTCGAATAACTAACATCCACTCGGAATCCCGCCCTCTGATCATGCTGAGATTCCTTTGACGTTAGCTCAAGAAAATGAACCCCGATCTCGAACGAGCAGCACAGGCTCTTGACTCACGACTTGAGTTGCTTGAAATACCGAGATCGAAGCTGCCTGTGGAACTGTGGCAGCCAGTCGAAGATCGATTCCCTGGCATTGTGCCTGAGTGGTTTAAGCGATTGCTCGCCGACTTTGCTTTCATGGAGGTCTACCTTGATCTTCCCCGATGGGATGGAGAGCCATATGGCGCGAACTTCAATTTCTGGACTCCCGAAGACGGCGAATGGGATCGTGTGGATTTAGAGGATGTTGCACCCAAGGGGTGGTTTCCGTTCGCCGAAGAGGCAGACGGCAATTTCTGGGCGTTTCGGGCGGGGGCACCCGAGGATTCACCCATTATTCTCATTGAGCACACCGGAGGCGGACTCGACTGCGAGAACGGATGGTATTACGCCGCCCACAATCTGGCGCATCTCCTTTCAGTTGGGTCGATCAGCGCAGGTCGGAAGGAGCACCTTCTACCCTCTGGGTTCGTCGATCTTTCCAAGTCTGGATTCCAGATGTGGGGCGACGAGGATTCTTTCCTGATCCGTCACGGAATTAAGGATGCGAAGGCAAAACTCAGGAGCTAACAAGTCGCTGCACCCAATCCCTGACCCGCTGTGGTGCTGAAAGCCATGCGGCATTCAAACCATCAAACAGAAATCCACGCTCGCCCTCAGGTCAAGGATCGGGTGAGCTAGGACGTTCGGCTCAAAAATGATATGGCTGACGACACTGAAAAGCTGATTCTCGATTCTGAGGTGCCGAAATCCAGAGCGTTAGCAGTGTGGCTCGGAACCATTTTTCTCTGTCTGATTGTTACCTACTTCTTCGTTGGATCGTCGATGATCGGATCCAAGATTTCCGATCTGCGCCTTGGTAAGATCTTAGGATTCGCTGCCGTCACTATTCTCCTTCTCGCAATTGGCAACAGATTCGGGAATCAGTTCTTTCGAGAAGTGCTGACACTAAAGAACGGAATCTTGACGCACGAGGAACACTATTTCTGGCTGACACGACGATCCTCTATTGTCAGAGATGAGGTGGACCGAATCGAGATTCGGAACTCACCTTTCTCGTTCATTGTTACAGTCGTGACTGTGAACGGTCGACGAAACATTTGCCGGGATATCGCACGGGATGGAAAGGAAGAGTATCTTTGCGCTCTGGCCAATTTCGCGCCAGTGACGCCAACCCCAAAAGCCGAACAAGCCGACGCTGGTAAGCCCGATCCCGCTGCGAGTTGATTGACTTCTCTGATTCGAATCTTTACCTTCTCATCGAGACCGCGCCCTCGGATTGGGCTACCAGGTCTCGGACGTTCGGCTAAAAGAGATGAGCCTGCTTACTCGATACGTAATCGGATTCAAAATCGAAGATTATGATTGGCGTGAGCACGGTGCTACACCCAAGCACGTCGGAGTGACCGGTTTCAATCACCTCGACGCGTTGAACTTGATAGCGCAGTGGGTGCTTCGTTCAGATACCTGGCCACCGATCGAGAATGTATGGGAGGACTTTGATATGGCGCAGGTTGAAGAGCTGTGGGGCGTCGCGAACTGCGGCAACGCTGCCGCACGCGGTGTTTGGATGCCCGCTCTTAACATTATCTATGGAGTTGATGACGGAAGGGCTGCTCCATTTCGACCTGATGCCCGGGAATCTTCCGATATAGATTTTGAAGGAGCTGTGTGGCATCGTCGATTCAGACACCCAACAGCCGAACAAGATGCTGCGGTGAAAAATCAAAGGTAAATTTCATGAACCGGTCTTTATTCACCGCTATTCCCAAACGGGATGGAAACCGATAACATAGGTAGTCGAACCCCGGAACACGAGGTTTGGAAAGAGGGCCGGTGCCATCGACCATCCCAATCCCGATGAAACGACAAAAAGTACCTGAGACTCCTGCTTTCAACGGCACTGCTTTTCTCCACCTCATGAACCACTCCTTTCTCCCGCAAGCCTTCTTTCGACTCGCGGCCCTGACGGTGGCATGGCATTTTGCGACGACTGGTTTGGCGCTTGAGCCATCAGGTTGGGGACGTTTTTTTGAGCGGTTCGACGCGGTCGGGGCGGTCGTGATCTCCGATGAGCGTCCGGCTTCGGAAGGCACTTTCACCTATGGCGGGGAGCGGGCAGAGAAGCGGTTTTCTCCCGCCTCCACCTTCAAGATTCCTCACGCTCTTTTCGCACTGGATGCGGGGGTGATCCGGGACGAGTTCGAGACGATCCCGTGGGATGGAACGGAGAGATCGTATCCAGCCTGGAACCGGGATCAGAACCTGCGCTCATCGATGCGGCACTCGGTTGTCTGGGTCTACGAATGGTTTGCTGCGGAAATCGGGAAACGGAAGGAGCAGGAATACCTCGAAGAAGTCGGTTACGGGAATCAGGATCCGACAGGAGAGGAGCCTTTCTGGATCGAGGGGAACCTCCGAATCTCCGCTCACGAGCAGATTGCCTTTTTGAAAAAGCTCTACCGGAACGAGCTTCCCTTTCGTATCGAGAATCAGCGCCTCGTAAAGGATGTGATGCTGGTGGAGGCGGGGCGGGAGTGGATTCTGCGAGCGAAAACGGGGTGGAGCGGCGACATCGGCTGGTGGGTCGGCTGGGTCGAGCGGGAGGAGGGGCCGGTGTTTTTCGCTTTGAACATCGATACTCCCAATCGGCTGGACGACCTTCCGAAGCGGGAGGGGATCGCACGCCAAATCCTGGAATCGATCGACGCCCTGCCCGGTAGTGAGGAGGGAGAGGGGAAGCCTCGCGACGAATCTTCGGCACACGCTACAAATGAATGACACTCAGACTCTGTGGGATTGGATGCGGGAACATGTTGCGCTATCGGTTCTGGCGATCGTCGCGCTGATCCTTTCGCTTCGGTTGTTTTTTGGTATCTGGATTCTTCCGCGAAACAGGGCGAGGCCACTCAGGGCAAGGTTGTTCTGGTCCGTGATTGTTTTTATTCCGCTCTTCGGCCCGTTGGCTTTCGGAGCTCTCTATCATATCCCCGGTCGGGAAGACGGGATTCCTCCCACTCCGGACAGCTTCGGCGGGGGAGGGGGAATGCACTGAGGAACAGAGGCGGAGGAAAAAGGCGAAGTGGGGATCCCTGTCTGAGTTTCCCGATCGGATTTCCCATTCTTTCCTGTGGCCTCGCTGAATCGCGGAAGGAAACCGGGTCGGTTGACTCCCCGGTGTTGTCTACCTACGTTCTTTTTCCTTTCGGAGACCTTGTGAAACGATGACGGAAAAAGAGAAAATGCTGGCAGGCGAGCCCTACAATCCCGGGGATGCGGCGTTACTGGAACGTTGGCACGAAGCCAAACGTCTGATCCGGCTGTATGAACAGACTCCGACGACCGACCGCGAGGTTCTGATGACGCTCCTGGGGGAGTTACTGGGATCTCATGGAGACGGCCTGTGGATCACGGCCCCGTTTTTTGCGGACTACGGTGAGAACATTCATTTTGGTGACAACTGCGAAGTGAACGCAAACTGCGTTTTTCTCGACTGCAATACGATCACAATTGGTGACAATGCGCTGATTGCCCCGGCCGTTCAGATTTACACGGCATTTCATCCTCTCAGCCCGAAAGAGCGTCATGGTGATCCCTCATCCACCGATTTCGCTTTCTGCAAAACGCAGTCTGCTCCGGTCGTCATTGGCGACAATGTGTGGATCGGCGGGGGAAGCATCATCATGCCGGGTGTGACCATCGGGAACGGTGTCACGATCGGTGCGGGCAGTGTGGTCACAAAAGATATTCCCGACGGTGTTCTCGCTTTCGGCAATCCCTGTCGCGTGATCCGGGAAATTGCGTGAGGCGTGGTGCAGGTTGGACAAAACGATAGATCAAACCCGACTGGATTCAGCTCCGACGGGGCAAAAAAGAGATTTTCAGTCCAGACAGGAAAAGGGCTTCCGCGGTCAACCCTGTCAGCCCGCCGGGTAAAGAGGGTAAGGTCCTTCGGTTGACTCTGTTAATTTACTATAAAAACTAGACTTTTCGGGTTTGTTAAGCGATGATTTCCGACCGCTATGTTGCAAGGATATCCTGATATTGTCATGAACTGGGTTTTGCCGGCTTTCGCTTTCGCGATCGGGGCAAGTATCGGGTCGTTTTTGAATGTGGTGATCTACCGGATTCCGAACGGATTGAGTGTGAACGAGCCGCGCCGTTCCTTTTGTCCGAAGTGTGAAACGCAGATTCCGATGCGATACAATATTCCGCTGATCACCTGGTTGTGGCTGCGGGGAAAGTGCAAGTGGTGCAACGAGCCCATCGCGTTTCGGTATTTCATGGTCGAGCTGCTGACCGGTATTCTTTTTCTCGCGATCTGGATTCATGCGATCAACGGCGTAGGGCTTTTCGGTGTGATCGCGCTCTGGGTTCTGGCTTCGTTGCTGGTATCGGCGACCTTTATCGATTTTGATCACTTCATCATTCCTGACTCCATCACGATTGGCGGAACGGTGGTCGGGCTGATCGCAAGTTTCGCGATTCCGGCGCTGCACGATCAATCGATCTGGTGGAAAGGCGGAGTCCAGGGAATTATTGGAGCGGCGGTTGGTTTTGCATTAATCTGGATGGTGGTGTTGTTAGGTAAACTCGCCTTCGGGAAGATCAAACATGACTTTGATGAGCCGACCGATTTTTCTATTTCCCAGCCGGGCGGCGAGGAGGAGCCGATCCTCATCCAACTGGGCGAGCACGAGTATGAGTGGGGCGAAGTCTTTTTCCGCAAGTGGGACCGACTGGAAATGGATGTGGTCGAGCTGCAGTTCGATGACAGCGATGTGGAGTTTGAGACCTTCACTGTCGTCGGGGACGGTTTCGAGCTGAACAGCGAACCGGTCGACATTGAATCGGTGAAAAAGGTATCGGGAAAGATCAATTCCGCCGTTGTCCCGCGCGAGGCGATGGGATTCGGTGACGTAAAGTTTGTCGCCATGATAGGGGCCTTTCTCGGCTGGCAGAGCACGCTTTTCGTCCTTTTTGTTGCTTCGATCGTCGGAGCCATCGTTGGCCTGATCCAGAAGTTCATCGTGCGCGAGGAATGGGCCCGTCCTTTGCCCTTCGGTCCGTATCTCGCGCTCGGAGCATTCCTCTGGATTTTCACGGGACCGGCGATCTGGATTTGGTATCTCGGGCTCTTGCGCGGTGCCATGAAGCAAGGCTAGATTGCCGCATGCTGATAGATGGAAAACCGTGGCGCACGGTCTGGATGGAACCTGACGGGGTATCCGTCGGAATTATCGACCAACGCAAACTGCCTTTTGCCTTTGAAACGGTCACTCTGAAATCAACAGACGATGCCTGCCATGCGATTCGGGAGATGCTGGTGCGCGGAGCAGGCTGCATCGGGGCAGTGGCTGCTCATGGGATGTTTCTCGCCGCACAGGAGGCGGCAAAGACGGAGAACCTTGACGAGGCATTGAGGCAAAAGGGAGAGCAGCTCTGCGCGACCCGCCCGACGGCAATGAACCTCGCCTGGGCCGTCGAGAGGAGCCTGGCTGCGGTTGCGGATGTGACCGGTGCGGATGAAAAAGTAAGCCGTGCCCGCGAAGTGGCGATCGAGGTTGCCGACGAAGATGCGGAATGGTGTCGACGCATCGGGGAAAACGGCCTTCCGCTCATCGAATCAATCTTTCAGGAAAAGGATGAAAAAGAGCCAGTAAATATTCTCACTCATTGCAATGCGGGCTGGCTGGCTTTTGTGAATTACGGATCAGCGACAGCTCCCATTTATGCCGCACACGATGCGGGAATTCCGGTCCATGTGTGGGTCGATGAAACGCGTCCGCGCAACCAGGGTGCCCGCCTTACCGCGTGGGAGCTGGAACAGCACGGAGTTCCTCATACCGTCATTGTGGATAATGTCGGAGGTCATCTCATGCAGCATGGCATGGTTGATATGGTAATCACGGGAACGGATCGAACGACTTACACAGGTGATGTCGCGAACAAGATCGGGACCTATCTGAAAGCACTCGCGGCGCGGGATAACGGGATTCCTTTCTATGTCGCTCTGCCTTCCTCCACCTTCGACTGGGAAACGCGGGACGGTATCGCAGGCATTCCTATCGAGCAGAGAAACGGGAACGAGGGTTCCTGGATTGGAGGGG
>JAKSBG010000141.1 GCA_022361255.1 Verrucomicrobiales bacterium | reverse complement strand
CAAAGCCCTGGATCAACTCCAGCGTTCGGAAGACATTGACCTCGAAAACACGCCGGACCCGGTCGACATCGATCTCAGCAATCGGTCCGGTTTCTCCGGTGGCGGCGTTCGGGACGAAGATGTCGACTTCTTCGGCATATTTCTCGGTGATGTGTGCGATGTCGTCCGAACTCCGGTAGTCCAACTTCTCTACGGTCAGGTTGCCGGATAGATTCCCGGCATCCGCATCCGAACGGAGTTGCGTCACCTGGGGCCAGTTCTCGCAGGTAGCGATGACTTGATGCCCTTTCCTGGCGAGACCCAATGCCACACCGTGTCCGAGACCGGATCCTGCACCTGTGATGAGTATTGTTTTGCTCATATCGTTTCTTTTGGTTGTTGCGAATTGGATTAGATGATCTGGAAGCCCTTGTGGATGATGGGGTCGCCGTCGAGAATGTCGCCGAGTTCCTGCAACGCCTTCTTCAGGTGAGGCGTCTCCCAGTGTTTTTTCTCCTCATCCGCATTTTCCCACCGTTCATAGGAAACGATGGTGTCCGTGTCGTGACTTTCGTCCTGGATGAAAAAATACTCCCGGGCTCCAGGCTCCTTGCGCGTCTCCGCCGCAAGGGCTTCCAGGGTTGCCTTGAGATCGTCCAATCGGCCGGGTTTCGCCTTCAGAACGGCGATCGTGTAAATGTTGTCGCTCATCGTTTGTTTGGTTTTTCTTTGAAGTTCAAACCAACCAATCGGTTGGTTGGGCGCAAACAGTCTTAGCAGGTTTTGTTTGACTGTCAACCAACCGGTTGGTAGTTTTTTAGGAAAATGCGCGAAAAACTCCTCGATGCCGCCCAATCACTCGTTCAAGACCGAGGCCTGAATGCTGTCAGCTTCCAGGCTCTTGCGGATGCTGTCGGCTTGAAAAAGCCCAGCGTTTTCCATCATTTCCGCAGCAAGGAAGACCTCGCCCTTTCTCTTTTGGAACGTTGCCGCACCACCTACGGAGCGCGGTATAGCGAAATTCTCCAGCGGACGGATCTGGACGAGCCTACGAAGCTCCGGGAAATTGCCGCGGTTTTCGAAGAAGGGCTACGAAGCGATCATCTCTGCCTGCTCGGAGCCTTGTCCGGGAGTTGCAGTGAATTCTCCGATGCAGTGACGAAAGACATGCACGAAACCGCCGAACTCGTAGTCCAGCGATACACTCAAGTCTTCGAGAAAGGACGCGAGAAGGGGACCCTCAGCTTCGCAGGCTCACCCACCGCCGCCGCCGCCGCGTTTCTCGCTCTCCTGCAGGGCATGCAGGTATTGGCGAGGGCAAAAGGAGACGTCGACTCCTTCGGGCCGGCTGCGGAGTCCTACATCGCTTCGATTGCTGCGTGAGCGGAATGCTGATGCCTTGAAATCTACAGAAGGAGAAGAACTGGATGGAGAAAGCATTGCGATACTTACTTCTCGCCGGAGCGATCTATTTCGTGGCGATGAGTCTGGCCCACTTTTTCAGTTGGAAGCTGCCCGTGCTATTCGTCTACTGGGACACTCCCTATTTTGCCTATCAGGACAAGATCATCTCGTTCGCGGTGCTCACCTACGTGGCACTTTTCTACACCGCGTTCCGACATCGGGTCGCCATTCCCGGAGCACTGTTCGCCATCACGGCGACGGCGGTGGGGCTCGCGTTCGTGAATGTGTCCGCGGCGCTCGGGATGACTCTGCACGAAGGTGCTTTTTCCTCGACCGACTGGGAAATGAGTTGGAGAGCGGTGAGCCCCGAAGCGGAAGCCGGATTGAGTCGGGGGCCTTACTGGGCGCAGACGGCGATGATCGCGGCCTACGCAATCACATTGAACGTTCTGTATTTCCTTTCGCCGAATTTTTCCTCGGCCGATTGATAGCTGAGTTGGAAAGCGATGAGCCGGTAGGCGGAAACGGGCCAAAACTCTACCGATTCTCCGAATTGGCATCTTAAGGTTACTCAAATCCGCGATCGATTTCACCGGTGGGACTACTTGTAAATCAATCGACCAAGGGATTTTTCCAAATTGGCAAGTGACTGTAAATAAACGGTCTAAGCGTTTTTTGAACTTTGGTGATCCTCATAATCCCCGAATGAACTCGTTCAAACAGTATTTATAAACACCCTTCGCCCTGCTCGAATAATCGTATCCGGCAATCTGGGTGGGGGAAGGAGATTTACGACTCAGATATCTTGCGATAATGGGACGGTGGCATACCGGCAAGCCGTTTGAAAACCACCGCCATTCTCTCAGGATCATGAAATCCACAGAGTTCGGCAACGAGCGATATCGGGTGATTGGAGTTGGACAAAAGTTCCTTGGCCCGGTTCACGCGTAGCTGACACAGCATTTCCCAGGGCGTACAGCGATAGTGTTCCTTGAACTTTCGCTCAAGCGTTCGTCTCGCGATCCGTAGCTCCTGACACATTGTTCCGATACTGATCGAATCCTCCATGCGTTCGGAGAGATAAATCATGACCCGGCGTAACAGGGGATCATCAACCGCAAAGTGATTCGCGGAATGCCGCATAACAACGCCGCCGGGCTGGATCAACCGGGCTTTTGAGGATCCCGGATCGTTGCCATTGAGAAGACGTTGAACGGCATTTCCGACTGCTTCACCGATCGAATCCCACGGGATCGAAACGCTCGATAGCATCGGGTGAGTGAGTCCACACACGAGTTCGTCATTGTTGGCACCGATTACAGAGACATCTTCTGGAATCCTCAATTTCATCTCTTCGCACGCTCCACAGAGAAAGCGCCCCAGGGGATCATGTACGGCGAAAATACCGACGGGTTTAGGCAACTCGTCGAGCCACTTTTGAAGGGGGGCGCTTGCCTGTAAAAACGATTCGCTGTAGCGTGTTTCTTCGAACCCGGTCACGGTGTGGTGGTCAAAAGCCGCTTCTTTTTTCAAAGTGGTCCGAAACCCTTCTACTCTTTGATCAGAGTATGGTTGTCCGTTGCCGAGGCAGGCAAAGCTGGTTAAACCCGACTGCCGGAATGCCTGTGCGGCCTCCCGTCCGACCGCATAGTCATCAACATCAATACTGACAACCCCGGGGTAGGTATAATCAGTATCAACAATGACCGTCGGCAGTTCGGGATTCCGTTCAAGCAGTGCTTCGGTCCTGTCTTCCAGCCACTCAGTGATGAGTGCGTTGGGTCGCAGTTCGTGCAGAAGTTTTGTAAGCTCCGGAATCGGGCGATGGATACTGAGAATCCGGTAGTCGAGTTCGCGACGCACAAAGGGGATCAGCGAAGGGGTGAGGCGCCGCAGAAAGACCTCGGACATGACGATGGCGACCTGGTGACTCATCAAAGTCAGTTTGACGCAAATCGACAGAAAATGCACGCAAAATGCGGTTTTCTCTTTGATCGACTTCCAGTAGGGTCCGGGCCTCTACAGAAACACCCGAACAATCAACCCTTGATTCAGATGCAATATTTCGACTGCGACAAAATTCAATACGAAGGTCCGGATTCCAGAAATCCCCTGGCATTCAAACACTACAACGCCGACGAGGTTGTCGCCGGTAAAACTATGAAGGAACATCTCCGTTTCGCGGGTGCCTACTGGCACGTGATGCGCAACGACCTGTCCGATCCCTTCGGAGCCGGCACAGCCCTGATGCCCTGGGACGATGGTTCCGACTCAGTCGAAAATGCGCTGACTCGCGTCGACGTATTCTTCGAGTTTCTCGATAAAATGGGAATCGAGTACTACTGCTGGCACGATCGCGACATCGCTCCCGAGCTCAACGACCTTTCCGCTTCCAACGACGCGCTCGACCAGGTCGTGGCCAAGCTCAAAGAGAAGCAGTCCGAAACCGGGGTGAAGCTCCTCTGGGGCACGGCCTGTCTCTTTTCGCATCCGCGTTACGCCCAGGGCGCGGCGACCTCTCCGGACGCCAATGTCTATGCCTACGCCGCAGCTCAGGTAAAAAAGGCGCTCGAAGCGACCAATGAACTCGATGGTCTCGGCTACACCTTCTGGGGTGGTCGGGAAGGCTACGCGACTTTGCTCAACACCAACATGAAGCGCGAACTGGATCACCTCGCTGCTTTCCTTCACATGGCAGTCGACCATGCGAACAAGATTGGATTCGACGGACCGTTTTATATCGAGCCGAAGCCGCGCGAACCCTCGACTCACCAGTACGATAGCGACGCAGCGGCCTGCCTGAACTTCCTCCGGGAATACGACCTCATGGACAAGTTCCGTCTCAACATCGAGACGAACCACGCCACCCTCGCCGGTCACACCATGGAGCACGAACTGACCGTCGCGGCCAATGCCGGCATGCTTGGCAGCATCGATGCCAACCGCGGCGATGAACTCATCGGATGGGATACTGACCAGTTTCCGACTGACATCAAACTGGCTACGGAAGTGATGCTTGTCGTTCTTGAAATGGGCGGATTTACGACCGGAGGTCTCAATTTTGACGCAAAACGCCGGCGTGAATCACACGATCCGATCGATCTCATCCATGCGCACCTCGGTGGGATGGATGCATTCGCGCGGGGCCTGAAAATAGCCGACGCAATTCGTCAGGATGGTCGCCTCGCCGAATTCGTTCAGAAGCGCTACAGCAGCTTCGATAGCGGGATTGGCGCGCAGGTGGAGTCCGGTGCCTGCAGCTTCGAAGAGCTTGAGCAGTTTGCCATGAATAATGGCGAGCCAACTTTGGCAAGCGGTCGTCAGGAAATGCTTGAGAACCTTCTCAACGAGTTTCTCTAAATTTCCATTTTTCCTGAAACGATGCCCGATGGCTCAAAAAGGTTGAGTCATCGGGCAAACAGGGGCTGTTGATAAAGACCGCAGTGGGGACAGCGTCAGTGTTCGCGGGCAGATTCGAGCCCGGTCCAGCTGGGGGCGATACGAACCGTTCCGACACTCTTCGGGTTGTGTTTTACTACGCGCGACAGATTAGCGGCACTGCTGCCATTCCTGTTCATCAGAGTCCATCGTTGCGGCTCATCGGGGATCTTTCCTTCGTCTCCCAGTTGAACGCACAGTTCGTCCGGCTTTTCCCGGTGGCTGGTCAGGCGTATCAACATCGTGTAAGTGTCTCCGGGAGCAAGTGCCGGTCCAACTTGCGTCTCCCCATAAACCGTAGCCGCAAGGCGACCTTTCTCATCCACTCCTACAACGACCCTTTCTTCATTGCGGGCGGTCGCAAGCGAGAAGAAGGCGCGTTTTCCGCGTTCCGGAACGATGAGGTCGGCAGCCATGTAGAGAGTTTTCCCCTCGTCGCCGAGATCGATCCAGTTCGATTGTGGTGGTGCCTGCTGAGGAGATTTCTTCACCGGAGGAAGGTTCGGTGTGAGTTCGACTGATTTTGGCATGGACAGTTGCTCCAGTTCATCAAGCGATACTTTCATTACTTCCATGGTTTGCTTGGCGCCGGAGAAGGCGATGAGGAGGTGATCGTTGTGCTCGATGATATGCGGATAGTCGACGTGGCGGCCTCCAACCAGCCAGTAAAGCTGTGAGAAAGTGAGCCCGTCTTCGCTAACCGCAAGGGTGAGGGGATTCCGGGCACGTGGATTGGAATTCGAAACCATAACGTAGTACCCGCGGCTGGTGCGATGGACAAAAAACTTGCTGGTTGCATCGGGGAAGTTCGTGCGAACGATCCGGCTCCAGGTTTTTCCGTTATCTTTGGAAATCGTACGAAGAAGAAATTTCGACCCTCCGTTGTCCCGGATCAAACCGACGATCGTCCTGTTATCGGGCAGGGTATACCAATATGGTTCCTCGGGGCGGCCCTGTGAGTCGTAGGCAGCCAGCGGGTGGACCTTCCAGTCATTGAATGCCCTCGTTCCTCCAATCATGACGGAAACCTGCCTTTGATGGTCCCGCCGTGTCATCATCCATTCCCCTGAGGGAAGACGCTTCGGAGGAAAATTGTTCATGGAATCGTCGAAAACGGTGCCGTGGGCAATCCATTCGCTGCCATCCCACCGGAACGCTTCCAGGCTCAGGCCCTTGCCGGCGTATCCGGGTGCATGAAAATGGCTGGAAAGGGCGAGAAGTTCCCCGTCTCGTTTCCAGAATCCCCTGGCGATCCAGCCATAGTTCTCGATACGCGGTGGACCGGTTAGATCTGAGGGCGGGGTCCAGTGTAAACCGTCCTTACTGGTGGCAAAAGAATTGCGGGTGTCCGCGAGATCATGGCCCGGTACAATATTGCGGTGCTGATCCGCCGTCGCCCCGGCTTTCGGCTGCCCCGGACCATCACTCCACATAGCCCAGTAGCGGCCTTTGTAGTGCTCGAGATAGGCGTGTTGATGAACCCTCGTGCCTGCTTTGTCGCGGACATCACTGAGAATGGCATGTTTGACGGGGATGCGGGGGAGCTTGCCGTAGTCGATCTGGTGAGCGTCCTCCGGGAGCCATTCTCCAGACAGCATGGCGGTGGATTCAAAATCGTTTGCTGACGCAATTGTCGCAGCAGTTACCACTGCGATCGCTCCGACTCTTTTGGGAAAATCAAATCTCATAGAACTTGGCATGGAAGCTTATCCGGTTCGCGGTTCGGGGGAAAGATCTCATTGCTGTTCAAACTTCCCCGGTGTCTCCCTCTTCCGAGAAAAGGTGAGAGCAAGAAGCCGGCAGTGGAACAGGGGAGTTCGAGGACTCACGTTTTCACCGGCACAGCTCTGTGACTGTTTTCTCAGCTCCCGTTAATCCAGTGGAACGATCCCGTCCAACTGGCGGAAACAAACATCCCGCATCGTTTTCACAAACTCGTTCATGTAGGCTGCGCGGGAACCTGTCGCCGTTGTCGCCGCGTAGAGTTCGCAACGAAGTCCCCGTGATGTAATGGGTCGCCCGATGACATACTCGCGGTCAAGGTAACGCTGGATCGCCCACGCGGGCAGAGCCGCGATACCGCGATTGCTGGCGACGAGTTGAAGTATCGCCTCGGTCAGGGTGGCAGTACGCCGCTCCGGATCCACTCCGGCCGGACTCAGGACCTGGCGGATGAGATCGAGGCGTTCATCGGGAATCGGATAGGTGATCAGCGTCTCCCCTGCAAAGTCGCGGGCGGTCACATGCTTCTTCTTCGTGAGGGGATGTTTGCGGCTGAGGATTGCGGGCATGAAATAGGCAAACAGCGGATGAAAATCAATTCCGGCACGGCGCTGTTTCCGCGAAACAATGACGAGATCAGCCCGGTTCTCGGCGAGCAGTTCGACAGGGTCAGGATGAAAGCCGGAGACCAGGTCCATTTCAACCTCATCCCAGTTATCGCGAAAAACATCCATTGCCGGCATGAGCCAGTCGAAGCAGGAATGACACTCTACCGCGATGCGAAGCTGCCCGGTTCTACCTTCCAACAGTCGGGCTACTTCGCGATTGGCGTCAGCGATCCGCCGGACCACGTCGTAGGCCAGGGCAACGAGCCGCTCCCCGGAAGGTGTCCAGCGAAGAGGAGTGGTTTTACGTTCAAAGAGCGGACACCCGTAGTGACTTTCGAGCGCCTT
>JAKSBG010000275.1 GCA_022361255.1 Verrucomicrobiales bacterium | reverse complement strand
GGAGCCATCGCCTCCTGCCAACAGTGGTGCGGTCGCGGCTTGCGATTTTGATCGTGACGGGGATGTGGATGTGTTTGTTGGTTCCCGCTTCAAAGTGGGGCACTATCCCGGGGCAGGTGAGAGCCGGCTGTATCAGAATCAGGGGAATGCTGCCTTCAAGCTGGTAACAGAACAGCACGCTCCCGGTCTTTCAGAAGCGGGGGCGGTGATGTCGGCGATTTGGTCTGATGTCGATGCCGACGGCTGGCGTGATCTGCTTGTGGCAACTCACTGGGGACCGGTTCGCCTTTGGAAAAATCGTGAAGGAACATTGGTCGAAGTTACCGAAGAGGCCGGACTTTCCGGATATCAGGGCCTTTGGAATGGAATCACCGGTGGAGATCTGGACAATGATGGAGATATCGACTACCTCGTCACAAACGAGGGGCTCAATACCTCGCGAACCGCTCCTGCGGAGTTGTTTCGCGGTGATTTTCTCGGAACCGGAACACCTCATTTGATCGAAACAGTCAGGGAAGACGGTGTCCGGCTGCCTCGCTCCGGGTGGCTCGATCTGGCTGAATTGCAACCTGGACTGCTCGAGGAGTATTCGTCGCCTTCTGATTTTGCAGGAACCGGCATTCCCAAACTGTTTTCGGACGAAGCATTTTCGAAAGCTGATCGATATGTTGCAAACACTTTGGAGACAGGGTGGTTTGAAAATGACGGAGCAGGAAAGTTCATCTTTCGGCCGCTTCCCCGTATCGCACAGGTGGCGACTTCCTATGGAGCTGTCATTACTGATGCCAATGCAGACGGGCGCCGCGATATCTGGATTGTTCAGAACCGGTCATCCGCAGACATTCGCCAGCCGGATCCGGAGAATACCGGTGTTTCCCAACTGCTTGTAAACACAGGCCGCGAGTCCGGCCGGTTTCTGCCTCTTTCTCCCGAATTGAGCGGATTGCTGGTGTATGGTCCGGGGCGTGGGGCTATTGCAACTGACCTGAACAACGATGATCGAGTGGATCTGATTGCATCAATCCAGAATCATGAGCCAGCCGTTTTTCTCAATCAATTCACCCCGCTGAGAACCGTACCACTCAAGGTAAAGGTGGAGGGCAAAGGCAAGCACGCAGCAGGAGCTAGAGTCACGGTGAAAATAGAGGACATGGAAACTCAAACTGCTGAGTACTACGCCGGTGGGGGATATCTGAGTCAGTCGCCGGCGGAATTGTTTTTTGCCGCTCCGAAACTGGATGAAGTCAGGGCAGAGGTGTTGCTTGAGTGGGCCGATGGAACGCGGACGAAACGAACTGTCTACTTGAAGTGAGGGAACCTGGGAGTTTTTCCCCGGTAAACTGAGTCTTGTCTTTCTTTACAGTAATTTTTCCGTCATTACGATGTCGACTATATGGCCTCGCCTCGCTCCATTGGTTTGTCACTTTTACTACTCATTCTCTACGGACCGGGAGATTCGTGTGCGGATGAGCCGGTGGATGCCGGGTCGGTTGGGAGTCACGAAAAGTTCATCGAGACGGTGGAGAAATCTCAGGAGGCACAGTTCGAGGATGTTGTGGATCGCTACGAGCGCCACCTCGCGATCCATCCGGATGATGCCGTCGCCGCAACGGAGCGTTGCCATTTTGTCAGTTACTTTGCCTACGCGGAGGACTTTTACCTCGAGTCGGCCGGGGACTTGCTGGAGGAATACGAATCCTATCTGGAACGGTTCGAGAATGAACCGGTCGTTGAATTGTATCGCCTCGGAAGTGTCTATGGCGAGGATGCGATAGAAAAAGGTGAGCAGCTGCTGGATGCCACAAGGATTGATTGGACCGACGAACAGCTTGCGGAAATCCACCTGACCCTCGCCCGCCAATATGGTTACAACAAGAGTCCGGAACAGTCGCGCCAGCATGCGAAAATGGCCTTCGAAAAACACCCGACGCATGAATCTCAGCTGCTGTGGGGAACGGCGTTGAAAGACGAGGGAAGAAAAGCGGCAGCGGTAGAGGTGTTAAAGGAGCAGTTTCCGGATGAGGATTCCTATCAAAAGCGCAGCCGGATGAATCTGTTATCCGGGTTGGGCGATGAGGATTCGGCGCTCGCCCTGCTCGATCAACTGAATGAGGCGGAGGATCCCGTAGTGAACCAGTTTGAAATTGCCCGAATTTACGCACGGGCGGGAAGGGTGGAGAAAGCGAGGGCCGCTTTCGCCGGGGCAATGGAAACAGGTTGGAACAAGGAGGCAATTGCACGCGAGGCGTTCGCACTGGAAAGAAGGTATGGCGACGCCGAATCAGTTCTCGGGGCATACAATGATTTTCGGGACCAGGGTTACCGCGCGGACCCCGTGTTGAGATACCGGCTGGGGCTGCTGAATGATTACCCGATGCTTCCCTGGCGGGTGCGTGATGTTCTTGGTTTGTTAGGATTGCTGGGGTGTGCAATCGGGTTGGCTCTCGCTCCCCTGCTTTTCCTCGTGCCGATTCACTACTGGGGATTGCTGCGGGAGAAAAAAGGGAAAACGGGATTGCAGTGGACTCCGGGTTGGGGCCTGCGGCGGGCGTGGCTGGTTCTTGCGGTCTACACTCTCGTGATGACAGGGATGAACTATCTGTTCGGATATGAAACTCTGGTGTGGGGGTGGAGCAGCGACAACAGCGAGATGCCTTCCATTCCTTCCCTTTCGCTGGCACGCATCTTTCTGTTTGGAGACATTCTTGTTTTCACCGGCCTGATTCTTTGTCTGGGACTCGGGTTGTTCCGTTCCTTCGTGACGACGGATTGGTCGGTGACGAAGGCGGTTGGAATGGCGCTCGTTTTTGTCATTCCCGTTAAAATTCTCGCTGGCATCAACGATGGCGTCGCCGGCATGTTCCAGTCTCCGCCCGCCGACACCAGTATTCTAACTGAGATGCTGAACGCTGCACTGAAGCACTACGGACCCTTCGGATTGATCTTCGGGGTCGCAATCATGACGCCGCTTATCGAAGAGGTGATTTTCCGGGGCGTCATGCTCACCGCAATCGTGAAATACATTCCCTTCGGCTGGGCCAATGCGCTGCAGGCATTTGCCTTTATGATCGTGCATGAGCACTACGAATTCTTCCCCTTCCTCTTCTGCTTCGGATTGATCTGCGGGTACCTGAGAAAAGAATCCGGAGGGCTGCTTCCGGGCATCCTCCTGCACGCTTTTCACAACGGGCTGATCGCGCTTGGATTGATCATTTTTGCGCGGTAGCGTAGCAACGCCTACCCCAGCGACTCGACATGATCGAGCACGTCCTGGAACGGGACTTCCGCCAATGCGCCAAAGGCTTCGTGCCTTTGCAGCCTTGCTGCTGACGTCGCTGGACTGGTAAGGCCGCAAAGAAAACGAGCCAGCTGGCGGGGCTGGCGAAGGGCGGCATGCTCCAGCGAATGCGCGTCGCGAATGATCTCCGCTTTCTCCAGATCAATCGGGATCCGTTTTCCTTCCGGAAGTTTTCCACCACTGTGTTCGCCGGTACAGACATTGCAGATGCCGCAGGGTTCGGATTCTTCTCCGAAATAGCGAATCAATTGTTGGGGCAGGCACGAGGGTGTCTCGCAAAGCGCGGTGACGAGGTGGAGGCGTTCGACTTCCGCTGCCTCGCGCGACTCAAACTGTTCGACAAGTTGTTTTGTCAGGGTGGCCACCGTTTCGCCGTTTGGATTAAGGAGTTGGTAGGAATGTCGTAGTCCCGATGGCTGGATGATTGCGTCGCCGATATCAGCGAGGTAGCCAATTGCTTTCCGGATGCGGTCTTCACTTTCGTTGATGGCAAAGGCTGATTCCGCGATGTCGAAAGTGTGCCACTTGTGGCCCTTCTTTCCCGTTTCAAAGAGCCGCTTGAGGAAGTGTTGTCGATCCGGGGTGTGGCCGTCCAGAACTCGATTGAATTCGCGGAGGAGTTGGACCTTGTAACCTCCGTAGAAGGGACCGCGAGAGACGAGGACTCCATCCAGCTCCAGATAGGTGATCGCGGTATTCACAACGATGGGACGAATGTCCTTTGACCGCGACAGGTCGTATCGGGAAATAGAAAAGTGTTCACCCTGCAGGAGCAGATGTTCGACCAGAGACTTGATCGCAGTTGCGGAGGGAGTGTCTCCGTAGATGAAATTTTCGAGAACGGTCAGATCATCGGCACAGGCAAGAATCTCGCAGGTGGAACGCTCCCCGTCACGACCCGCCCGACCGGACTCCTGCACATAGTTCTCCAGCGACTTCGGAAGATTGTAGTGAAATACGTGACGGATGTCCGCTTTGTCGATTCCCATTCCGAAAGCGATGGTTGCGACAACCACTTCAATAGATCCATCCATGAAACCGTCCTGAACTCCCGCGCGATGATCGTCACGCATTCCGGCATGATAGGCGCGGGCATCGACTCCGGCCCGGGAGAGCATCCCGGCAACGCGCTCTGCTGTTTGCTGCAGGGTGACATAGATCACGGTGGCTGCGCCCGGCTCCCGGGCCCGAACCATTTCCAGTAGCCTTCCATCCCTTTCCGCATCCGATACGGGGTGCACCCGGAAAACCAAATTTGGTCGGGCGAAAGGCGTTTGCGTGTGATCCTTTTCCTCAATCTGGAATCGCTCGCGGATCTGCGCAGCGACCCGGGGAGTGGCGGTCGCAGTGAGCGCGAGGATGCGGGGGATTCTCAAGTCCTCAGCCAGCAGGGCGAGCTTCAGATAATCGGGACGAAAGTTGTGACCCCATTCCGCGATGCAGTGCGCTTCATCCACTGTGAGCAGGTCGATGCGGCAACGGCGACGCCGACGGAGAAAGCCCTCGTTGGCGAGTCTCTCTGGAGCGACGTAGAGCAGCTTCAGTGACCCGTCCTCCATTTGCCGGTAGATTTCGTCGATCTCCTTTCGCTCCAGGGTCGAATCGAGACGCGCCGCGGGAATCGATCGTGCCTGCAGTGCTTCCACCTGATCCTTCATGAGAGCGATCAGCGGTGAGACCACCAGGGTCATTCCGTCCAGCATGAGAGCGGGCAACTGATAACAAAGGCTCTTTCCTGCGCCGGTGGGAAAGAGAGCGAGTGCAGATCGGCCTGCGAGCAGTGAATCAATGACCTGCCCCTGGCCCGGGCGAAAGGCCGGATGCCCGAAGTGTTCCCGCAGGAGCGATTCCTTGTCCATCAGGGCTCGCTGCTTCGATCACTTTTTCTGAAAATCAAAACTCTCCACTTCGATACTGAGGATCTGGGCTTTGCCGGGCTTTTTCAGCTCGACAAAATTCGCCGTGATTTCAGCGCCGTAGAAAATATTCGACCTTCTCATGCTGCGAAACTGTACCGATCCATCGACACCGAGTTTGTCATTAAATGGAACATTGAAGATGAGATAGAGCGGTCGTGCCGTGCCGCGATCGCCGAAGAGAGTTACGAAATCGCCTTTCCGGAGAACATTTTCTGCGTCGACCCGCAGCGCATTGTTATAGCCAACGGCTTCGTTGACCTGCGCCTTATCGAAGTAATCGACGACATCCCCGCGCGACATGTAGACATAGGCGTGAATGACTTCTCTGAGGAAATCGATTTTCTCCTGAATCTCGGCGAAGCGTTTTTCCTGCCCCGCCCGGCTCAGTAAACCGGTGCGCTCCTTGATCTTCAGATCGTGTTCGATTTCTTTCGTCACCAGTTTGCCGTTTGTGTCGCGAGTCGCCTCAAGTGTGTCGACGTAAAGTAGTTCCGCCCCCTCCATCACGGAAACTTTGTACTGCCAGGTGTAGTCCGCGAGCTGTTTGCGGTTCTTCTCGAGATTGTCGGAATAAAGCAAAGCCCACTGGCCGGGGTCTTTGCTTTTTAGTGCGGTTTGGGAAGAGGCATTGCCTGCGAGTGCGAACAGCAGAA
This sequence comes from Verrucomicrobiales bacterium, assembly GCA_022361255.1. GTDB lineage: Bacteria > Verrucomicrobiota > Verrucomicrobiia > Verrucomicrobiales > DEV007 > Arctic95D-9. The sequence continues at coordinate 12,754 of JAKSBG010000275.1, read as the reverse complement.
GAGCAGGGAGAAAAAGAGAAAGTTTAGCAGCCATGAACAGGCGAACCCTATGTTCTAGTCGCGAGTCCGACAACCGAATTCCCGCCCCAGCGAACCGGGTATCGTGCTTGCAGCCAATTTCAATCCACCATAGACTCGACGACCATGAAACAAGACAGAACCTTAGCGGTGGCCCTGATGGCTCTTCTGGCAACTGCCTTCGCCGGTCCGGTCCGGTCGGAAAGCCGCTCGTGGACAAACAGTGCCGGGAAAACAATTGAGGCCGAGCTGGTCGATGTTGAGGGCGACAAAGCGGTGCTCAATATGAACGGGAATAATTTTCCGGTGCCCATCAATACTTTATCCAAAGCGGATCAGGAGTTCATCGCGAACTGGAAAAAGAGCGCCCCGACCGATTCATCCGGGGATGCGAATATCAAACCGAACTGGGATGGAGAGTGGCCAAAACTCGTATCCGCCGATATTCAGCAGGATATCGAAGTGGTCAAAGAGGATGAAACGTCAGGCGAATACGTCTACGCGAGCGATCACTATGAGTTCATCTGCGATGTGAATTTAAATACCTCCGTAGTGAAGCGCTTTTCCCTGCTCTTCGAAGCGACGAACCAGTTCATCCGTGAACTGCCCATCGGAATGGTGAAACCGTTTCGCGAAGAACGTCACAAGATCCACCTCTTCGAAACGAGAGACAGCTACTTCTCTGCCGGGGGACCGCAGGGATCCGCCGGTGTTTACATCAGTCGGGGAGGAGAGGGTGACATTCTCGTGCCTCTGACCAGCCTCGGGGTGAAAAAAGTCGGAAGCAGTTTCAGCGTCGATTACAAAGAGGAAAACACGACGCTTTCCCACGAAATCACCCACCAGATTACCGACAAAGAGTACTACGCTCTCGGCTCGCGCGGCTGGTTCACCGAAGGGCTCGCTGAATATGTCGCCCAGAGCGGATACCGATCCGGGAAGTTCAATGTTGATGATTTGCAGAAACTGAAAGATCACGTCACCGCCTACGGGGAGGACGGCCGGGGAGGGCGCGCTCTCGGAGATGAGTTCAACGCGCCGGATCTCGAAGGATTCATGACGATGGAGTACGATTCCTTTCTCGCCAATCCCCAGCTCAATTACGGACTCGGAGCGCTCGTTGTGTACTACTTCTTTCACATGGACGGAGAAAAAGACGCAGCCAACATCAAAAATTTCCTCAAGGGATTGAAAGAAGGGAAAAAGATTCCGGAAATGCACGAACCGCTCCTCGCGGGACGAAGCTGGGAGGAACTGGAAGAGGATATTCACCGGGCATGGCGCTCGCGGGGAGTGCGAATCAATTTCAACTAACAAAACATCATCCAACAGGGTTTGGTGAGTGACCATACCCTGTTGCGCATTCGGCCCAACCCTGTTTGGTCTGTCTTTTATGAGCAAAGAAAAGTGTCGCTGGGGAATACTCGGAACTGCCGGGATCGCACGGAAAAACTGGCAGGCGATCCGCCTGTCGGGTAACGGGGAGCTAGTTGCAGTTGGCAGCCGGACGGAGTCACGGGCTGCGGAGTACATCGAAGAGAACCAATCCCAGGTGCCGCATGATCCTCCCCCGCGACCGATCGGCGGATACGAGGAAATGATCGCGGCGGATGATATCGATGCTCTCTACATTCCTCTTCCGACCGGAGTGCGAAAGGAATTCGCGATCAAAGCAGCAAATGCCGGGAAGCATGTTCTCTGCGAGAAACCCTGCGGGGTGAACGCGTCCGAGGTTGAGGAGATTGTTTCGGCCTGTCAAGCTGCAGGGGTCCAGTTCATGGACGGCGTCATGTTCATGCACAGTGATCGCTTGCCGGCCCTGCGAGCGGAATTGGATGCGGGCGAAGCCGTCGGGCAGATCAAACGAATCGCGACGCAATTCAGCTTCATGGCTCCGGATGATTTTCTGGAGGAGAACATTCGTATGCACTCCGGCCTCGAACCTCTCGGGAGCCTCGGTGACCTCGGCTGGTATTGCATCCGGATGATTCTCTGGACGCTGAAATACGAAATGCCGTCGTCAGTTCGCAGTCGTATGATTCGTCAGGCGGGGCGGCCGGACAGTCCTGACGCGGTTCCAATCAGCCTCTCCAGTGAACTCGTTTTCTCCAACGGAGTGACCGCGAGTTTCTACTGCAGTTTTGAAACCGAGCACCAGCAGTGGGTGAATATCAGTGGAACAAAAGGGCATATCGTGATCAACGATTTCGTTCTGCCCTATCACGGGCCGGAAGTCGGGTTCGAAATCGAGCAGGCCGTCTTCGACGTCGAGGTTTGTCGATTTCACATGGAGCGACACAGCCGTCGCGTTGCGGTGCCGGAATATGCCGACAGCCACCGCACTTCGCAGGAGATAAAGCTGTTCCGCCGCTTCGGCGAGCTCGTTCTCGGGGGAAAACCAGACCCGCACTGGCCGGAAATTTCTCTGAAAACTCAACAGGTCCTCGACGCCTGCCTGCTGTCGGCGCGGGAGAACGGACGGGAAGTGTCGCTGTAGCTGTCATTGAAGCATGACGGAGAACATTTTGCGCGGATTGCTGGGGGTAGTGATTCTCATCGGAATCGCTCTGCTCTTCAGCAATCATCGCAGGGGAATCAACTGGCGACTCGTTGTTGGTGGTATCGTGCTGCAGGTGTTGTTGGCTGCGCTGATCCTGGCTACCCCGTTTAGCCGTGTCGTCGAGAGCATATCGGCCGGTTTTGTGAAACTGTTAGGCTTTAGTGACGTCGGTGCCGAATTCATGTTTGGAACGCTGATTGATGCGAGCACCTACGGCTTTGCTTTCAAGGTGCTGCCTACGATTCTCTTCGTCGCCGCTTTGACTTCACTGCTCTACTATCTCGGGGTGCTTCAATGGATCGTGTTCGGATTTGCCTGGGTGATGAAGCGGCTCATGAAGTTATCTGGTGCGGAAAGTCTCGCGGCTGCGGCGAATGTATTTGTCGGACAGACCGAGGCGCCACTCGTGGTAAAGCCCTATATCGATAAAATGACTCCCTCCGAGCTGATGGCTTTGATGACCGGGGGGATGGCGACGATCGCAGGGAGCGTGTTCGGGCTCTATGTGGTGACTCTCGGAGGAGAAAGCTCGGAAACGCAGGTGGCGATCGCGCGTCAGCTGCTGACTGCTTCAATGATGAATGCGCCGGCGGCACTGCTCATTGCCAAGATTCTTGTGCCGGAGCGGGATGAGGTCTCTGAAGATCTTTTCATTCCGAAAGAGAAGGCGGGGAGAAATGCGCTCGATGCGCTGGCGCAGGGAACGACGGAGGGTCTCAAGCTCGCTTTGAACGTTGCTGCGATGCTGATCGTTTTTGTCGCGGTGATCGCAATGTTCAACGCCATATTCGGATGGCTCGGCGGACTGGGGAAAGGACCGGATGGCGGTTTTCTCGATGACTTCGTCGCCTCTGCCAGTGGAGGTGTTTTCGAGGGACTTTCGCTGGAAGCAATTCTCGGGTTCCTATTCGCACCGGTGGCACTTGCGATCGGAGCGGAACAGGGGGACCTGCTGCAGCTCGGTCAACTTCTCGGCACAAGAATGGTTTCAAACGAATTTGTCGCCTACCTTGAGCTCGGCAGAATCAACGATGCCGGAGGCCTTGATCCGAAGACGATGTTTCTTGCGACCTTCGCGCTTTGCGGGTTCGCAAACTTCAGCTCGATTGGAATTCAGATTGGCGGGATCGGAGCACTGGCTCCGGGGCGACGCAGTGACCTTGCCGCTCTCGGATTCAAGGCCATGATCGGTGGAACGCTTGCGAGCCTTCTTACGGCGAGCATCGCGGGAATGTTCTTCGGAATTGCCTGACGGGAGAACTGCTCTGCTACTTTATCGGCACCTTGATCTGCTGGCCAATCGCGAGTTTCCGGAAATCGACGCCTTCGTTCAGGCTCATGATTTTCTGGTGATCCACTTTCAGCGCTTTCGAAATTTTCCAGGGATTGTCTCCCTTTTTGATGGTGTACATCACCCAACCGTCGCCTTCCTGCGGGCCGGCAGGTTTTTTCTCTTCTGACTTCTTTTCTGCTACCGGCTTGGGGGTGTTTTTCGAAGCGACTCCCTGTGGCAGTGTGAGGCGGTCTCCGATTTTCAAGTTTTTCGGATCCTTGATGTCATTTGCTTTCAGCAGGGCGTCGAGCTTGATGCCGTGATTTTTCGCGATGAGCCAGGGATTGTCGCCGGATTTGATCACGTAGGTTTGGGGTGCCGGTTCCGGCGTGGGTTTTCCAGCGGCAGGCTTTACGGGAGGTGCCGCTTTCGGTTTCTCCGGCTTCTCCACGATTGGTTCCACAGGTTTGACCGGTGTAGTTGTTTGCTGCTGTCCGAGCGTGTCCTGGATGCAGCATGCGGCGTAAAAGAAACAGAAGAGCAGGGCGATTTTTTTCATGATCAATTGGCAGACGCTATCACGATTCCAACAACTTGAAAACCGCTTACCCAACGATGAGGTACTTCAGACCGATCACAAAGATCAGTGAAAACACGACTTTCTTGAGCGTGGAAAGCGGCAGGCGGTCAAGTGTCAGTTTTCCCAGCCAAACGGCGACAGCTGCGGCGGGAGTAGAGATTGCCACCAGAATGAGCAACCGGTAGCTGAAGTCTCCACCGCCCAGCATGAGAAGGTTTCGCACCACGACGCCGGCGATGAACACGGCTTGAAGAGTGGCGATCATTTCTACTTTCGACCATTTTCTGGAGAACACGTAGGCGACCAGAGGAGGACCGCCTACGTTATAAGCACCGGCAAGGATTCCTCCGATCAATCCGAACCCTGTTCCGGCTCTTCTGGGGATCTTCCAATGGGAGATCTTATCCGAGAGAAACTCGCTCAAGGAAATCAGCATGAGAATTGCTCCGAGACCGCGGACAACCAGCGTGTCATCAAGTTGGCGAAGCGAGTAGTAGCCGATCGGAATGCCAAGCATCATTCCCAGGCAGAGTGGGCCGGCATTTTTCAAAGAAAGTCCGGACCGGTTCGCAAAGACTATCATGAGAGTTACCGCGAGACTGGAAACGGTAACGAAATTCACGGCTTCGTGAATCGAAAGCACCAGAGGGAGAATTGCCATGCAGAGAATCGCTCCACCGAAACCCGTCGCGGACTGGAGGTAGGATGCGGCGAACAGAGTTGCCGCCGCGACGAGAAAAACCGGGTCGATCTCCATCAGTTCCCGGAGTCGGTTGCGTCCACATCGAGTTGGAAAGAACCGGCAGGAAGCGGTTTTCCTTTCGGTGCCGCGACGAGCTGATCATCCTCGCGGGATCGCCACTTCTTCAAAGCCAGTTCCCCTGATAGTCTTCCGAGCTTCTTTTCGGAATAGCCGCCACCCACATCCAGGGAGGGGGCGGTGCGCAATTCGAAGTGCAGGTGGGCGAGGTAGTTGTTGTTTGCGGTGCCGATCGTTCCGATTTTTTCGCCTCTTCGCACCTGCATGCCAACTGGAACTGACATGGTATCGAGGTGGGCGTAAAATGTCTGGATCATCGTTCCGTCAACGAGCTCGTGCTGGAGAATGACGATGTTTCCCCAGCCGTCAGCCGGCCAGCCGGCGTAGGTCACAAGTCCGTCGGCAACGGCATACACGGGATCGCCGAGGTCGGAATTCCATCCGCCGATTCCGTTGAAGTCGTCACCGAGATGCTGGTTTGTCAGGAACGGCTGTGCGTTGTAAGTAAGGGCACCGAGACGGCTTCCTACGGGAGAATCGAAATGGTCAGCGGTAGGGGCAAGAACCATCTCGATGGGGGACGGGACGGCAAAGGCAGGATCAAAAACCGCATTCTCTCCCGCGCGCATGAGACCGATCCGGGCCTGGTTATCCGGATCCCAATCGAATGCAGGGCTTTTGCTCCCTGTTTTCGCGACCAGGAAGAGAATCATAAGGATGGCTGCCACCACGATGAAAAGAGGCAGGACAATACGGTGCCACTCGCGAAGGTGCTGCTGGATGTCGAAGTAGGGTATTTTCTTCAAAGCGGTTGCGGTGGACGTGCGATGGAAGATCGATCATCGACTCGCGTACTTGAAGTTGTCAAGTCGAGGTGACATCCTCAATCCATGACAATTCCACGTGTGCCTCTGGTCCCCGTTTTGCTTCTCCTTTTCATTGCGGGTCGTGCCGGGGCATCGCCAAATATTTTGATGATTGCGGTCGATGACCTGAGACCGATGCTGGGTTGTTACGGAGACCCCCGGGCGCAGACTCCAAACATTGATGCGTTGGCGGAGAGGGGACTTGTATTCGAACGGGCTTACTGCAACTACGCCAAGTGTGGACCTTCGCGACTTTCTCTGATGACCGGATTGCGTCCGGATACCATCCAGGTATACGGGCATCGCGAATCGGATGTCGCAAGCTTCCGGGAGAGGCAGGGAAATGCGATTCCGATGTCGCGCTGGTTCCGGGACGCGGGGTATGAAACCCGGAGCTTTGGAAAGATCGATCATGATGGTTGGGACCTTCCGGAAGATTGGAGCGCCGCCCCCCGGCCGGGTAGAGAAGGGGAGATGCGGGAAATAGTGGGGGAAAATCCTCCTGCCGATTCCTCGCGTATTGCAGAACGCCACCTCTGCCCCGTCATTCAGTCTCCGGATGTAGGAGACGACTATTTCTTCGCCGGCAGGATGGCGACTGAAGTTTCCGGTCTCCTGAAAAGTCGAGACAGAGAACAGCCGTTCTTTTACGCCGTTGGATTCCGTCGACCGCATCTCCCGTTCATTGCGCCGAAACGATATTTCGAAATGCACCAGCCGGATGAATCGTGGCTGGCCAAAAATCCGGATCCACCGAAAGGGGTTCCCTTCTTCGCGTGGTTCAATTCTGACGGATACACCGGGATGTCGAAGAAAGTGGGGGTGCCGATGCCGGAAAAGATGACATCGCGGGATGCCATTGCTTTCAACGGTTTTGAAATGAGGAGCTATCTTGATGTCCCTTATCGGGGTGCCATTCCTGTCTCCCGTCAGCTGGAACTTCTGCAGGCCTATGCCGCTTGCGTGTCCTACGTCGATGCGCAGATCGGAAGAATTCTCCATGCGTTGGAAGAAGCGGGTGAGCAGGAAAATACGATTGTCCTGTTGTGGTCCGACCACGGGTGGCATCTGGGCGAGATGAGCGCCTGGGGAAAAATGACGAATTATGAAATCGCGACCCGTGTTCCGTTGATCCTTTCGTCACCCGGCGGGAGAACCGGAAAGACGAAGAGTCTCGCGGAACTGGTCGATCTTTATCCCACTCTCTGCGACTTGACTGAAGTGGAAAAGCCGGACCACCTTGAGGGAGAATCTTTGATTCGGACGGTTCAGGATGGAGTGTTAGAGGAAGACCCGGTCCTCCATGAGTATGTCCGCTATCGGGGTCGCTATCATGGCAGAGCGATCCGCACTTCGCGGTATCGCTACATTCATTGGTCGAACAGAAAGGGCGAAACCGAGCTGGAAGAGCTCTATGATTTGGCGGAAGACCCGTTGGAGACCACAAATCGAGTCGCAGATTTGACTGAAGTGGCAAAAAGATTGAGAGCGATTCGCTCGAAGTAATCGGAGAATCTCCGGACGATGGGCTGGCCGGTTAAGCAACCGGCGCGTATTCTGATTGTCTCGTATATGACTGTAAGGGAGTAAGTTATACGGGTTATGTGGCAGGATCTTCTTTGGGTCCCGCCTGTGACTTTTTATGTTCTTGGATTATCACGCATTATAAAATTATTCTCATTTTTCACAATTTTATCAATTTTTTGCTTTAATTCTGATAATTCACCTGTAGCCTCTCAGCATGAAAATTATAAAATTTTCCGCTGTGATAGCTGTTTTGGTTGGATTTACCCTCCAGTCTCAAGCTTCCGAACCTCCTATTTGCTATGAATACTATGAAGGTGAGTTCGAATGGCTTCCCGATTTTGACCAGTTGCCTGTTGTAGCAGAAGGCGAAGTTTATGATTTCGGATTGGGAGTGGCTCAGCGTGAAGATGCTTTCGCAATCCGTTTCAAAACCTGTCTGGTGATCGAGGTTGCAGGGAACTATGAGTTCTGCCTGAATTCCGATGACGGGAGCAAACTCCTTGTCGATGGTCAGGTTGTGGTCGACAGCGACGGGACTCACGGACCCGGAACCGAGTGTGGGTGGATCAATCTGGAACCCGGCGTCTATTTCATCGAAGTCCAATATTTCGAATACTACGGCGACCAGGAACTGGCTGTGACTTTCGGTCTCGACGGTACAGAACTGATTCCACTGGAGGCTGCCTACATCAAATCTCCAAAAGAAGGTGATCCTGAGCCAGAGCCGGAAAAAGAATGTCGTGGTGATCTCAGTATCGGGCCCAGTGGAAGGAAGCAGAAAGGGAAAGGCATTGTCAATTCCTCAGGTAGGCGCCAGAGATACACGGATCACCTGGTTTGGGGAAAGAATCGATTCAAATCGGTGCTTCGTAATAAGGGGACTCATACAGAAACCTTTCGATTGAAAGGATCCAAGAGGAAGAGTTTCTATCGTTTGAAATACCGGGTAGGATCGAAAAACATCACCTCTGCGGTTGTTCGGGGGACTTACGAAATCGAACTTGCGAAAAACGCGCAGAGAACTTTCAAAATCGAGGTGAAGCCTAACAGCCGATACCGATATGGGAAAAAGGTGAAGGTGTCTCTTATTGCTCGCGGTACCAGTGCGGTATGTAAGGACAAGGTGAAGCTTCAACTCAAGAAGATGAAGAAGAAGAAACACTAAGTTTACTTTTTCGGTTCGGAATGCTTCCGAATTGAGCTTTCAAAACGCCACGTTCCGGAAACGGTCCGTGGCGTTTTTGTATGAGGATGAAAACTCACTTCAACCCGAGTCGCTTCTCCAATTCGGTCCGCCACTTTACGGTGTCTTCATTCCTGGTATCGGCATTTGCCGAAATGTTCCGCTCGTAGAATGCGATGAGTTGATCGTGCAGTTGAGTACGGATTTCTATGGACAGCAGATCCGGTTGAGAAAAGTGGCCCGGTTTCGGACTCGCGTTCTGGGCAATGCAGCGGTACAGAAAAATGCGGTCGTAGGTGCTTTTCAGCGGGAGACGGTCGAGCTCCCGGAAAGTTTCCCGAAGGACTTCCTGATTCGCATCGAATAAACTGAGCAGATGGGCGAGCTCAATTCCGTAGACCCAGTCCGGATTCCGGTAGCGGTTCGTCGAATCATACATTCCGGCTGTTTCGCGGGCGACGATGCCGAGAGTCTGGCGGACGAGACTGAGAAGATAGGCATCCATCGCCTTCTTGCCGAGCTTTTTGCCACCTTTCCAGATCAGCTCGCTTCCGGCGATCCATCCGGCAGCGAGAAGCGGGTTGGACGCGATCAGCATTTTACTGCCCTGCCACAGATAGCGCATCGGTTTGAGGTAGGGCTGCAGCTCCTCGTATTTTTTGTAAACCGTGCTCGCCTTTCGAACGTGATCGGAAGCCTTTCGCAAATTCATCTGTTTGAATTCGACGACGGGCAGCTCCTCGAGCAGGAGAATGATCTGGATCGAGGCACGATTAATTGCTTTTAGGATGTCTTCGAGGTTGAGCTCGAGAAGGGGACGGTCGGAGTCCGGCTGGTAGATTCTGGCGATGGATTCGGTAAAAGAAACGAGATCGAGAAGCAGGGTTCTTCCCTCAAATTTTCCCTCGCTCCAATACACTCCGGAAGAGAATCGCTGCAGCATCAGGTCCGCTTCGTCATCGAGCAGCCGGGCGACACGATCGTCCATAGAGATGTATGCCTCATCTTTCCAATCGATATTCTGCAGCAGCTGGTAATCCGGGAATTCCATCCACTCGCTGTAGGCCATGAGGACTTTCTCGAGGTTGGCCCGCTTTCGGTCGAGTCGACCTGCCTCCCCCGCGATCGCCCGTCGCGCCAGTTCGACCACGTCTTCCTCTTCCTTCGGCTCCTCCTCTTCCCGAATTCGTGCGAATCCAATGACGAGCAATCCGGAAAGAGAGCCGATCACCAGGACCCAGCGAAGCCAGATCGGTTCGACCGATGCGAAAAATGCGCCGACTGCGAGGAGTCCAAAGATGATCCCTGCTCCGAGTCGTCCCCCGCTGTTCAGCAATGATCGCTTTGCCAGGGAGGGGCCTGTTTTCGCTTCCTCCCTGCTCGTTTCCGCCACTTCGATTTCGTTCATGATCGCGAATCAGCTCCCGGTCACGTTTTGATAAATTTCTGCCAGTTCGATGAGGAGTGTCTCGAGTTCCGCATAGTAGGCGGTTTCTTCCATCGAGTCTTTTTTCCGGCGAAGGGTTTTTACGGCTCTTTCCAGTTCGTCCCGCCGGGTCCGCAGGGCGGGAGAAAGCAGCTTCTCAAATTCACTTCGAACGAGAACACGCTGGGCGGCGAGCTCTCCGTCGGGTCCGGCTTCCTTTCCGGGTGTTTGAGTCGCGGTTGTGCCATCGAACCACTCGGCCCGGGAACCGAGTTTGTCCCCGGTGTCATCCAGTAGAGAGTGTTCGGTGGCGAGTCGGCCGTTTTCCTCATAGAATTTGGCAACCTGTTCGGAAGCGTAGAGAAATGCCTCGAGAAGAGAGACCTGCTGATCATTATCGACATCCGCTTCAGGGATTCCCGAAACGGCTTCCACGAAGTAGGTGCCGAACCGGGTGTAAAAGATTTCGGCTTCGTTCTTGGTCGCAGTAATGATGACCCGGTCTTTCGCAGAAAGCTTGCGAATGAAGGACCCGCTCGCCGAAGCGGTATTGATCACCGAAAGATTTCCTTCATATGTTTCCACCCACTCTGCAAGTTCACCGTCGGTAAAGTCAGGGCCGTGCAGATTGAATTTCACGCTGCGGGAATCGAAACTCCCGTGGCCGATCAGGACGATCCAGAGATTCGGCTCTTTCGCCTCCCGGATGGCTGCTTTTACCTGGTCGACCGGTTGAACTCCTCCTTTTTCTTTATCGATCCGGGAATAGACGGCTCCGCCTTTCCCGGCGGCAGCTTCCCAGAGGTTTGCATTCTTCGAAAATACTTCGTCGTATTCGTCCGTCCCCGCAGTCCCGACAACAACGAGAATGCGAAGCGCGTCCTCATCCGCGCTGGTGAAGCTGCAGAACAGAGAGGCTAAAAGCACCGGAAGAAAAAAGCGTTTCATGTCAGAGAATGCCCTGGCGACGTCGGATGATCCATTCACCAAGGAAAAATGCCAGCGCGAGCAGGAAAAGCCAGGGGGCATGCCAAAGGGGCCGTTGTCTAATTTCTGTTACGGGAAGCTCCAGGCTTTCGAGAAGGTTGGGAAGTTCGGAGATAGTTTCGAGAGTGAAAACTTTTCCCCCAGTGGCGTCCGCAATCGCATTGAGTCTTTCCACATCCGCGCCGAGCCGGGCGAATTCACGTGCTTCCGGGTTGAAGCTGCGGGCCGTTTCCGAGGTTCCGATTTCTTCACCCTCTCCATCGACGACGGTAGCGACAACCCGATATCCTTTCCCGTCGTCCGAAGCATGTTCTGCGGTAAACAGACCGGGTTCTTCGAGAGAAGGCTCCGCAGTGATTTGTGAGGTCCCGCCCGCGTCATCGGTGACAGTGAGGACGACGGTAGCGTCATCCTGCTCCCGGAAATTCGGTTGGCGGACCCGAACGGACAGTTTTGTGAGCGGGAGTCCGCCGGCGTCGATCTCCTCTTTCTCCATCTGGACTCTGGCCGGCACTTCCGCGACACTCCAGCGCATGAGCTGTCGCCAGGTTTTGGCAAGTTCACCTTGCTGCTCAGGGTCCTTCATGCCCCAGCGCCAGAAATCGGCGATCGTAACCGCAGCGGCTTTCCCTTCCCCGTATCGTTGCGTCACAATGGCGGGATAGTTCCGGTCACTTACATCGGTGACGGTGGCGAGAAGGCTTGCGCCGGGCTTGATCGCAGTGAGCTGATTGATGGCAAAGAACGGCGGCATGTAAGCGAGGCGGGTAACCTCCTCTTCCCGTCCGGCCCTCAGGCGAAGCCAGGGTTTCAACCACCCTTCCCGGGTGAGATTGTAACTGGCTTCGAGAGCAGGTTCGCCGGGTCGTGTTTTCTCCAGATAGACCGGCAGGAGGCGGGCGACGGGCGTGTTGTTCCAGCCTCCGGACTGGAATGATTCCTGCCCCCCGAGCATCACGAGAGTTCCGCCGCGGCGGGATACGAAGCGCTCGATCAGTTCCTGCTGTTGGAGGGTGAAGAACTCCTCCTCCAGATCATCCAGAATAATGGCGCGGTAGTGAGGGAAAAGTTCCTCTTCCGTTTCCGGAAAACCGTCGCGCAGTTCCTCGGGTGTTGCGGTGTTGAGTCGAACCAGGACAGGCTCGTCATACTTCTGCGTTTCCTCCGGAATATCGCTTTGAAAACCGCGGAAAAGCGGGTTGCTGGATTCACCGGTGCGCCCGCGCCACTCAAACTTCGGCTCGCGTTTCGCGATTCGAATGAGCCCGACCATATCGAGCTCGGCGTCTTCAGAGAGGGAGCGGCGGAGAAATTTATATTCCCAGTTCGGGCGCCCGCTGACGTAAAGAATCCGATAGGGCCCGCTTCCGGCATTGACGACGATTCGCTGCCGGTTGTTTGCTTCGGTAGCCTCTGTTACCGAATTTTCCCCGGTTTGCCTGATCCCGACAGTGAGAAAGGAAACCCCTGGAGGAATTGCTCCCAGCCTGATGCGGACTCGCCGCTTGTGAGAACCCGGTTCGGCCGGGAAGGCAACGGATTCAGTGCCGAGCTCGGTGCCTTTGTCGTTCTCG
>JAKSBG010000012.1 GCA_022361255.1 Verrucomicrobiales bacterium | reverse complement strand
TTTTCCACGAGTCGTCGGACTGCGCGCCGAAAAGATCGGTTTGTGGAAGGAGCAGGCCAGGGTGGTTGCCGTCTTTGATAGAGAGTGGGAGGGGATAGTGCCGGGCCGGGTTTCCGTAGGCGAGTGTATCGGTCGGGATGTCTTTTGTGACGACTGAGCCCGCACCAATCACGGAGTTTCGACCGATGCGAACACCGGGACATATCGTTACCCCTCCGCCGATGGCGACGTGGTCTTCGATTTTTGGGCCATCCACCGGAGCGGCGCGTCGCATCGGGTAGCGGTCATTGAGAAAGGTTGTGCCGGGGCCGATGAACACCATGTCTCCGATTTCCGTAGTGCTGGGCAGATAGACGTGAGCCATGATTTTGACGCCGTTACCGATGGTGAGTCTGCCCTCGAGTGTGGACTGATGATGCACGACGCAGCGGTGTCCGATCTTTACCTCAGCCCGGATAACGCAGTGGTGTCCGCATTGAAACCGGTCCCCGATTGTCGTGTCGGTGTAGATCGTTGTTCCGTTTCGAATGATGGCATGGTCGCCGATCCGCAACGGGTCTTTGGTACCGGGCCAGCGGTAGCCGAGGATCACGCCGGGATCGACTTCGCTGTTTTGGCCGATTGAGAAAAAGGAGTCTTTGTCAGGCATGGCGTTTCGCAAATTCGTTGAGTTTGGCAATGCCGGCATCGGCGAGAGCATCGCCGGCGGGCCGACGGAAAGGCGCACGGAATTTCGTGTAGCGGTGATGGGCGCTCATGTATTCGTTGTCCCCTACATTTTCCGAGTCGGGAACGTATCCGTGATTGAGATTCATATAACCGCAGGGAATGGTGAGAGGGAACGCGGAACCGGAGCGGATGTGACGTCCGATGTTCTGAAAGGGTTCACAGGGCAGTCCGACGATGCCGACGTCGCCGAACCGCAGGACGGCGATTTCGAGTTCCTGGGAGGTGGCGACGAGTTCTCCCGATGCGTGTTTCGCGAGAGCCCACTCGTTCCAGGGGCGAATCAGGCTGGCGAGCCACCCGCGATATGCGGGAGACAAACCGGTGGAGAAGTTCTGCCCGACACACAGCATGGTGTCTTCGTCCCCGGATTCGGCGCGCGAGATAAAGTCCTCAATCTCTTTCAGCTCGGATTCGAGTTCCGTCACCGGGGGAAGTTGGGATAGTGGAATTGCCACTGGAAAGACGGAGACGTCGAGACCGTTTGTTGTCGACGATACTGCATCCGGTAATGCGGCGAGAAAGCTCGATCCTAACATTTCCCCAAACTGTTGCGAGCGGTTTGTGCCGCCGGTGAACATTTCCTTCGAGTTGATGTCTCCGGCACATCCCTGGAGAAAACCAACGGGGGCGTTGAGTTCTTTACTCAGGATGTCGCAGGCAACTTGTGACCATTCCCCGAAAACTACGGTATTCTCCGGATGAAACGCCGTTACCGGATGTCCCGTAAACTGGGCCAGTGCGGCCACGGTTCTGCCGCTATGATTTCGAAAAAGAACGAGAGGAGCCTCGGTATCAATGTCGCCCTGAAAGTCGTCTCCGAGCTTCCGGCGATCCTCCTCGCGCATCAGATAGGTTGTTCCGTCAGGGTGGCGGCCTTTCCTGTTGTAGGTGATCCGGTCTTCGTTTCCGCAGGAATACGAGATCGTCACTGATTCGAGCTCCTCGGGGAGAAGGCGAAGCGCCGAGCGCAGCTCGTTCAGCCATTCGACTCCGACCGGTAGAAGTTTTACTTCCGGTGCAGGGAATTCGTAGGCGTTGTAGGTGAGGACTCCGTTCGAGGCGAGCGCTACGCTGGTGTGGTTATGTGAGGTAAAAAGAAGCACGCGCGAAACCGGAATCCCGACTTCGGCAGCGAGTTCCGTCCGGACAAAGTCACTCAGGTTGAGCGGAAAAGACGGACCGAAATGAGTAGTCACGAGACAAAGCAATTCGTCACCGTCCTGAAAAAGAAAAACCGTCGTCTTCAGGCCGCCCGCAACCTCGGCAGCTTTCCCCCCGTGCCGAACATCGGTTATGCCGTCCACCGCAGGGGTGATTTCAAATTCACGGGCTGCTACTTTGAGGCTGTTCATGGTCGGAAAGGAACGGGATGCTTCAACGAAGATAGAGGGCGTGAAACCGGGCGCCGGTCCGCTCTGCACCCCGGAATGTGACGCGGAGACGCACTCGCTCCGGCAGGGCATTGAGCGCGGATTGTTCACCGAAAATGACGGGTGTTTGAAAACCGGGTTTCGTGATTACTGCAGCTGATTTACCCGAAAAGCCCGGAACCGGATTCATTCGGTGGTCGAGGACTTCGATTCGAATCCTCGCGTCATTGCTGAGACCACTTGCATTCAAGAAGAGTGTTTCGCCGTTTCCGGCGGTTTCAAATGACTTCGTCATGAAGCTGCACACGGTTTCTTCCATTTGGTAATCGCCGGGACCTTTGGTGGTTTCGTCAGGTATCAGATCGCCAAACCGGTCACGGGGGAGTTGCGCGATTCCTATACCGCCACGCGGCGGCGACTGCTCCCAGTTGCGGGGATCCCAGGCCCCATAGTAAACAAAGGTTTTTTCTCCGATGTTTTCGAAGCCCTGCCCCTGGAGAAGGCCTCCCTGGTCCCAGTCCCCGTCATTACCACGATGGAGAAAGGTCCATTCCTCCATTGGTTCCCGAAAGCGTATCCCGTCATTGCTGACGACGAATCCCAGGTCGATGGTGAGATCTTTCCATTCGGGAGTGCCGTGCCACATCCCGGAGATTCCGACGAGCACGTTGCCGCGGTTCCACACCGAAATGCCTTCGTGAGTTTGTTCGCCCTCCCGGCTTTTCCCCGGCCCGAGGAGAACATGCTGGTGGGTGCGCACCGCCTGGATCGCACTTTCTTCGCTCCAGTGGAGAAAATCAGGTGAGACAAAAGTTCGGGATACGCGTCCATGATACGGGCGCGCTGTCATGATCGCGTTCTGGCCGGAAAGGTGATAAAGCCCGTCCCATTTGTAGAGGCCGCCGACCGGCTCAAAGTGCAGCGGGGGAATCACCGTGTCTTTTTCCGCCAGTTCCCCTTCGACCGGTTCCGCGGCTTCGACGAGCAGTTTCCAGCTTTTTCCGTCCGCACTCACAAAAGGGGCAAGCGTTCCGTTGCGGCGGGTGGCGCTCTTCGGGGTCCAGACGTGGGCACCCATCTTGTAACGGTGCTCCGGGTTGGGATCGTCGGGTTCGTAGAGAACCTTTAGGTTAAGAATGCCCAGGTGAGGATCCATCTGACAGAGGTTGTTTTCCCTGCTGCCCTGCGATTCCACGAGCCCGAGATTTGGTTTCGTCCAGCTGATACCATCATCGCTTTCCGCATAGGCGACACGCCAGATCGCAGAGGGACCGATAGCGTTTTTGTTTGCACGTTCCTCTTTCGAGACAGCGCAGTACCACGCTTTGTATTTTCCGGAATCGGGATCGCGAATGATCGACCCGTAAAACTGCACCGCCCAATCGTCGACCGATCCATCGGGACCGCGTGCGACGACCGGATTGGAAGAGTGTTTTTCCGGCTTCCGCATTTCAAGCCGGAGGTTCTGGGTGAAGGGAATCGATACTTCGTCGAACGAAAAGAAGGTGGTAGTATTGCGGGTTTCATCGAAAAGCCCGGCTGCGGCGACTGTGGGGAGGGAGCTTGCCAGAAAAAGTAAGGGGAGAAAGAAGCGGGTCATGAGGGATCGCTGTTTTCGTGAATATCGGAGTCGCCGTTCGCGAATTGCAGGCGAATCATGTTGCGGGCGCGCTCGGTATCCCGGTCTCGAATCGCGCGATAGAGTTCGTCATGAACCCAGTGAGTGCGGGTGAGGGATTCCCGGTCGCCTTTGAAATTCCAGGGGCGACGAAAGAATGCGACAAGCAGTCGGCGCATTCCGCTGATCAGAGTTGATCCCGTCATTTCGAGGAGAAGGGTGTGAAAGGCGAGGTCGAGTTCGATCAGTCTTTCTGTGATTTCGGTGGCACGGCAGACTTCGCCCATTTCGGATACAATTGTTCCCAGTTCTTCAATCTGTGAATCGGAGGCATTTCGGACCGCCAGTTCGATGGAGCCAATTTCGACAGCGTATCGAAGCATCGATAGCTCTTTGATATCCTGGTGGGAATTGATAAGGGAGGGAAGGGTCTCACTAAGCAAGCCGAAGGGGTCCGGTTTGGAGATGACGAGCCCTTTTCTCTTTCTCCCTTCCAGAATTCCGAGCGCTTTGAGCCGGCCAACCGCCTCGCGAACGACCCCTCGTGATACCTGGTATTCTTCTGCAAGCTCCTGCTCGGTCATGAAGAGGTCGCCCTCCTTCATCGAACTGTCCTGGATACGTTTGCGCAAACGATCGGATAGTTGCCGGGAAAGGGTGCTGCTGGATTCTTCCGGGGTCGTCACCATATCTTGAGGTGAGGCTAAACTGCAGAGAATTCAAATAAAGAGTATTTTATGCCGCGTTTGCGGCCCGATGTTGACGTAGAACTCAAATAAAGTGTATTAAAACCGCTCCGAATCAAAATCGAATTATCTCAAGATATGAAAGAAAGCAGGGAAAGGTTATGGGAAAAGTACCGGGAGGATGGAGTTATCAGAGTTCGCGGGCTTTTTGAAACGAGCGAAGTAGAGGCGTTTCGAAGGGAGCTGGAGCGATTCATCCGCGAGGATCTGCCGGGTCTGCCGGCAGACGCGTGCACCTATGAGGAGGACGGGACAACCGTGCGAAATCTGTGGCGACTGGAGGTGCACCATCCTGAGTTTGCGCAGTCGGTTTTGCGGGACGATCTCGTGGGGCTGGTGGGAAAGCTGGTCAACGGGACTCCGCAGCTGGCTGCAGTGGAGACTTTCAACAAGGCGGCGCGCGTGGGCTCGGCGGTTCCCTGGCATCAGGACAACGCCTACTTTTGCCGGAGACCTGCTGATATGCTGACGGTCTGGATCGCGCTCGATCCGGTTACGGAAATGAACGGCCCGGTATTTTACATCAAAGGATCGCATCGCGAGGGGATGCAGGCGACCGTCCCATCCGGAGTGGCCGGAAACTCGATGGGGCTGCGGGATCTCCCTGCAGTGCCGGTTGAAGAGCAATTCAAGGGCTTGCTGAATCCCGGAGATGCTTTGATCCACCATTGCGAGACCCTCCATCGTTCTGAGCCAAACCGGAGCGATCAGTCACGGCTCGGGCTTCTCCTGGTCTATCGGGGCACTCACACAGAAGTCGATCCAGTCCTCCGGGAGGCCTATCAAAACGCTAACTCATGAAAATCACGGATGTTCGAACCGTTCTCCTGACTGGTCCCTGCACGGAAGATCCCTATCTGTCCGAGCTTCGGAAATGTCGCAGTGCTGCCTTTATCGAAGTCTACACTGACGAAGGGATCGTGGGATTGGGAGAAACCTATGCGGGATATTTCTGCCCGGAAGTCGTCCCTGAAATCGTGGAGTTTTTCCGTCCGATCCTGGTAGGGCAAGGTGTCGGGGAGATCGGGGAACTTTGGGAGAGGATGTATCACTGCGGCAATTTCTGGTGTCGTGTCGGAGTGGGGGCCTCCATTCTTAACGGCATTGAAGCGGCCCTGTGGGACTTGAAGGGAAAGATGGAGAACAAGCCGGTTGTGGAGTTGTTAGGTGGTAGAGCCCATGAATCACTGCTATGCTATGCGACTGGTGGTCCTTCGAATTACCCCACCGGGAAGTTGGGGGAAAAGCTGGAGTTTTATCGCTCGCTCGGCTTCACAGCAGCGAAACTGGGGGTAGGAAGTTTTTCCCTTGAGGAAGGAACGAGACTCTCAAACGACCCGAATGAAGCCGCCGAATTTGAAGCTTCGAAACTGGAGTTTGTCAGGGAGCAATTCGGAAACGAATTCATGCTGATGTTCGACGGTCACATGGGAAACAGCTCTTCCCACACGTGGAATGTGAAAACGGCGACAGCGGTAGCGAAGGCCTGTGAGCCATACGATCTGTTTTTCTTTGAAGAGCCTCTTCACTATACCGACCCGTGGGGCTACGCAGAGCTGTGTAGGGCAACCAGTGTGCCGATTGCGGGAGGAGAATGTCTCACCGCAGAATATGAGTGGCAGGTGTTTATCGAGCGCGACTGCTTTGATATCGGTCAACCCGACGCCGGGTTCATGGGAGGGCTTGGTGAGTTCATGAAAGTCGCGGGAAGACTGGCAGAACGTGACCGGAAAATTGCCACTCACGCCTGGGGTGCCGGTGGGGTCTTTATGCAGAATTTGCATTGTGGCTTTGCCAGTCCTAACACCGAAATACTCGAAGTGCCCCCGGCCTGGGGGCCGCTTCATTCGGAAGTGATAGGGGACTCGTTTCAAATGAAAGAAGGGCGAGCCGTCGCCCCGACAAAACCCGGTCTAGGCATTTCCCTGAGTGAAGAAACGAAGAATCGATTTCCCTTCCAGCGAGGTAGCGGAGAATACAACAGCGTTCCGGGTAAAAGAATGCCTGAACTTATCGAGCGCGAAGCTTCATGAAAAAAGCACTGGTTCATTTTCCTACGCCGCATGGGGGTGTCGCACAGTCGGATTTTCCGGGGGATGTGGCGCTTGATATTGTTGATGATCACATGCCCGGACCGGGGCGTGTTTTCCCGAGGGAACGGATTTCGGATGTGGAAATCCTTTTCTGCGACTATCCGCCGCAGAATATCGACGAGATGACCTCCCTGCGCTGGATTCAGATCGGATCAGTGGGATTCAACATGCTGCAGGGGCTGGGGCTGGCAGAACGCGGCATTCAGGTAACCAATGCCAGGGGTGTCTTTGATGTGCCCATCGCCGAGTGGAACATTGCCATGATGATCCAGTTGCTGCGGAGCGGGCGGGAGATGTATCGCAATCAGGAGCAAGGGAAGTGGGATCGGTCGCCGCGTTTTCAAAGGGAGCTTCGAGGCTCCACCCTCGGGATCTGGGGATACGGGGGAATCGCCAGAGAGACGGCGCGCCTCGCCAAAGCAATGGGTTTGAAGGTTTTTGTTATGACGAGGAGAGGCATTTCGCCGCGTGACGAAACGTTTGTTGTGGAAGGAACCGGTGACGCGGAGGGCATTCTTCCTGACCGGATTTTCTGTTCCGGAGAAGAAAGAGAATTCCTGTCCGGACTCGATTTTCTCCTCTTGGCTTTACCACTTTCTCCTGCAACCGAAGGGCTGATCGGGGAACGCGAGCTGGGCATGCTTCCTTCCTCCGCCTTTGTTCTGAACCCCGCCCGTGGTCCCATAATCGTGGAGGAGGCGTTGATCAATGCATTGAACGAAAAACGAATTGCAGGCGCCGCTCTCGACACACACTATCATTATCCCATGCCGCCGGAACATCCCTTATGGAGAATGCAGAATGTGATCATGACTCCCCACATTTCCGGTTCCAGTGGCAGCCCGCATTTTCTGGCGAGAGTGTGGGAAATTTTCGCCGGGAACGTGAGTCGATATGTCAGCGGTCGTGCCTTGCTCAACGAAGTGGCGAAGACTGATTTGGTGGAATTGGATGGCGGATAAAGGGGCAGAATCAGGTTGCCGGGTTGAACTGGTATCTGACAAGTTTGCGTTATGAAGCTGATATTTTCTCTCTTCGGGATAGTTTGCCTCTGCGAAATTGGATATGCCGGGACGATTCGAGTGACTGATACGAAAGGCCGCTCCATGGACGTTGAAGTGATTTCACATATTCCCAATACCGGCATGACAAAAATCAAAAGAACGGACGGGCAGGTGTTTAACGTAAATATCAATCTGTTCGATGCCGAATCGCAAAAGAGTATCGTAGCGAATGCTCCGGAGCCGCAGGCTGAACTTGAGGTGAGCGTATCAGTTGGCAAGCGAAGGAAGAGGCAGGGGGACAGCAGTTATATGAAAGATCAAACGATCACAGCCACTGTTACGGTAGAGAACGACTCGAGAGATATCGATTTCACAGACGGAAATGGGACTCTGTTTCTCATTGCAAGACAGACGCGACGCTATGCCGAGGATGGCGCGGACTATGGTAAAGTGCTAAGTAAACAGGTCTTCCGCATCACAACAAAGGCGGACGAGGAAACGAAGTATGAGGCGAAACCTGTAGTAACCAGCTATGATTCTGACCGGGATTCAACCAATGTGGGAGGTTGGGAATACTACGGCTATCTCTTTATTCTCGAAGACAGCAACAAGGAAATCAAAGAGGTTGTTACCTCGATAGGAAATTTGAAAAAAGATGTGGAGGGTGATTCTGCGCTCGCGAAGAAACTCCTGAACTTGAGTCAGGAAAGCATCGTGGAGAAGAATCTGGAAAAACGGTAGATCTGTCACCCGCCCAGTGTCAGAGTCCCGCCTGCAATTTCGGCTGTGCCTCCGAAGGGAAGCGGCTCGTTATCGGTGATATGGCCGGCACGTAATCCAGTTACGACCGGGAAATTTGCGGCTGCGAACCGGGATGCAAAAACGTCTTCGATGGAGATACCGTCCTTTCCGGGAGCGCCCTCAGTGAACGCTCCAATAACGAGTCCGGAGATGCGGTCAAACCAACCGGACTGAGAGAGGGTAGTCAGCATGCGGTCCACGCGGTAGGGACGTTCCCCGACATCTTCGATGAAAAGGATTTTCCCGTTTAGGTCGGGAGCATAAGGGGTTCCGTTCAGTGCTCCGAGGACGGCGAGGTTGCCGCCGATGAATTCGCCCCGGGCTGTCGATTTGCAGTTGTTGTCGATGCGGGTAAGATCCCAGTTTCTTCCGGATTCCGGCTGCTCAACGGCGCTTATCCATTTTTCCCGAATTGGATCCGGAGCTGAGCCTAACGCAGCCACCATCGGGGCGTGAACGGAGCGGACCCCGGCACTGTTCCAAAGAGCGTGGAAAGCTGTCACATCACTGAAGCCAATGATGAGCTTGTTTGCATCGCGAAGGGATTCAATGCTGATTCCGGGGAGAATCCTGGTGCAACCGTAGCCGCCGCGAGCGCAGACGATTGCGTCAATGTCAGGATCGATGACAGCCCGGATGATTTCATCACTGCGTCGCGTGTCGCTGCCGGCGAAATAACCTTCGCTGGTGTAGATGTCAGGATCGTGACTGACCTCGTATCGCTCTTCGAGCCAGGCGATCCCTCGTTTGAACGCCTCATGGTCGAACGGCCCTGCCGGTGCAATGACACCGATCCGCGATCCTTCTGTGACAGGGCGGGGGAGTTGCATTGCTGTGCCGCGATCTGAAAATCGCTCTACCGGGGAACAGGTAACCCTGTCAGGCCGGTGACCTAACAGGGTTGAGCCAGTGACGAAACAGGGTCAGGCATCCTGAACAGGCGCGACCATCGCGTAGTCGCCGTCGTCGCGACGGTAGAGAATGGCGAGACAGTCGTTCTTGGCGTCGTGGTAGAGGATGAAGGGTTTTTCATTCATCTCCATGTCCATAATCGCTTCGTCACGGTAGAGATGCTTCACCTTGTATTTCTCCTGATGGACGATGACCGGTTCGAGATCTTCCTCGGTTTCTTCCGGGATTTCCGGAATATCGCCGGGAAAGATAGAGTAGGGCAGGTGACGAATGTCTTTGTGCTTCTTCGGCCGGTGTGATTTGAGCATGCGTGTCTTGTGCTTGCGCATGCGACGGGCGATTTTCGAAATAGTCTCGTCGATCGAGGCATACATATCGCTCGTCATGGTGTCGGCTTCGATCACGATGTGATTGGCACAGAAAAGGATGATTTCCGCGATATGACGGTCGTTCTCGACGTTCAGGATTACCTTGGCTTCAATGATCTTGGGGTAATCAAGATGCAATCCGGCCACTTTTTTCTCAGCGTGTTCCCGCATTGCGTCGGTGACGGATACGTGGCGGCCGGTTACTACGATGGGCAGATTGACGTTCTTAACTTGCATGGTGTTTGTTATTTGTTAGGTGCGGTTTCCTTTGTTGTTGTTAGTATAAATTGCTTCGTATGGGAGTGGCAAGCCCGCAATTTTCGTGCCTACATCGTGAAGCGGTCACCGAGGTAGAGCTCGCGACTTACCGGATCGTTGATGAGGAAGTCGCGGGAGCCTTCGCGGAGGACGCTTCCTTCGTAGATAAGGTAGGCGCGGTCGACGAGTTCGAGGGTCTGGCGGGCGTTGTGGTCGGTGATGAGAATGGCAAGACCGGAGTCCCGCAGGTCGGACACGATGGACTGGATCTCATTCACCGCAATCGGGTCAACGCCGGAGAAGGGCTCATCGAGCATAATAAGGCTTGGCTCGGTAACAAGCGATCTTGCGATGGTGAGTCGTCGTTTTTCCCCACCGGAGCAGGTCAATGCGACATTGTTGCGAATGTGGGTGATCGAGAAACGTTCGAGCAGCTCGTTGCAGCGTTCGATTTTCTCTTTCTTCGGAATCTTGAGTGTCTCCATCACGGCCATGATGTTCTCCTCGACGGTGAGTTTGCGGAAAATCGATTCCTCCTGGGGAAGGTATCCCATTCCGAGGCGGGCGCGTTTGTACATCGGCATGTGCGTAACATCGTTCCCGTTGAAGAGGACCTGACCGTCGTTCGGGGGGACGAGGCCGACGATCATGTAAAAGCTTGTCGTCTTGCCCGCTCCGTTGGGTCCCAGCAGACCGACAATTTCTCCGGGACGAACATTGATGTCGACCCCTTTCACGACGGTGCGTCCATCGTAGATTTTCACG
The DNA here is from genome assembly GCA_022361255.1 of Verrucomicrobiales bacterium. Lineage (GTDB taxonomy): Bacteria > Verrucomicrobiota > Verrucomicrobiia > Verrucomicrobiales > DEV007 > Arctic95D-9. The sequence continues at coordinate 22,174 of JAKSBG010000012.1, read as the reverse complement.
ATGCCATGCGTCTGCATGAGCATGTTTCCTTCGGCGGGAGGAGGGCTCTTTTGCGGGGCGGGTTCAGATGTGACAGTGGCGGAAGATTGCCTGTCCCCGGTTAAGGATGCGGCTGTGAAAGCCGCTGCGGAATTCGTGTCGGGCGCCGGGAGGGCCGTTTCCGGGAGGGCGGGCGGGGTTACGGTTTTTTGCGGGGGCTCCGGCGAAGCAGCAGGCGGGTGAGAGGGCTCTTCGCCTGGAGGAGAGGACGTTTGCGGTAACTGTTTTTGGGGGGCGTTCTTCTGCGTTGGCCGTTTGGTCTTCGAAGATAGAGAAGTCTTTTTCTTACGAGGCGGATCTTCGTCGAAGGAGATGAAGTCGCTCTCTGTGAAATCAGGCAATTCTGAATCGCCGTATATGTTCAGTTCTTCATCCTTAATTTCCGGTTGTTGAGTGCTTGCGGGTGCTGGAGTTTTCGGGGCATCGAGAGGATGCGGCTCTACATGGGAGGGGGGAGTAAGTTTTACAGGCTTTTTCGGGGTGACCGGCTTCTGCTGAGTTGGTGGTGCCGGTTTCTCCTCCGGTGTCGCAGTGTCTTGCCGGGGAGTCGGAATTGGTTTAGATCTGCTTGGAGCGGTTTGCTGAGGAAGGGATTGAGGTGCCGGCTGACTTCTTCCTTGTTGAATCTCCGGCGAAGTGCGTTTCGGCGGAAGTGGAGTTTGTTGCCGGGGCTGGGATTGCTTCGTTTCAGATGCCGACGGCTGTTCCGATGTTTCTTCGGAGTAGCCGCCCCTTGCTTTCTGCCGGGTTTTCTGCCGTTTTTTTTCTTTCGGCTCGATGCCGAACATTTCGGCGATTTCGTCGCGATCGTCAGTGTAGCTCATGCTATGCATTCCGGAGTGACGTTTCCCGTTCGGGAAGTCACTACTCAATCCTCCGGGAAGGTAAGGGAATCAACGCAGTCGGTCAATGCCTCCGCCAAGCCCCTCAATGCCGATGCCTTTGGTTTTGTCCCCGCCTTTGATTGGGATAACGATTCGTTGGCGTCCCTGGGGGCCGGCATCTGAACCGGTGATTTCGAATTTTCCGGAACCCCGCATGATGATTTTGGCATCTGCGGAACTGGTTTCGATGAAGCTGTCACCGTCCTGAATGTAGGGCGGGCCACCGGAGAGTATGATGTCTTTGGAAACGGCATTGTAGTCCGCTCGTCTCGCCATCGCAATCTGGGTCTTCCCGTTTGGCGCCCTCTTTCGAATTTCCACGAGTCCGCCGGAAGCTATCGCGCGCTTAAAAGTTTCTTCTGAACTGTTGGCGCCCCCGGAGGCCGCACCTTTGGTGAGATAGATCTCGAGTGTTTCGCATTTCATCTCAAATTCGGGGTGATCGACGACGACATTCCCGCGGAAAGTGAGGAGGCCTTTTGCATCATCCATCGTCGACTCCCGTGATTTGATTTCCATGTGATCTTTGTCGGCACCCTGATAGCCTCCGCCCGCCCTGGTATTGTAGCGGGGGGTCAATGGCTGAGGGGCGGGAACGTCTGCGCTTGCGAGAAGGGGCGAGTCAGGAATGGATAACGGGGTCGGCGATGCTCCGGCGATCGGTTCAACGGATTCTTCCTGAGCGATTTTGTCTGGTGCCGAGCCCTCTGCAATCGGGGTGGGTGTTTCCCCGACCGGCATTGCTATCGGGGTGACGAAGCGCGTTGCTCCGGCTGCTGAGCGGGTTGCAGGAGGTTTGGTTTCGCTGTCAGTTACGCCGGTCGCTTCCCCGAGTTTCGACATGGCTGCGCCTTTTAGAACTTCGATTTTTTTGCGATTCTCCGGTGTGTCGATTCCGGACATGTCGACCTCGGATTTCTTCTCCTGAAAAATTCGTTGGGCTTCCCCGATCAGGTCGCCGTGGTTCTCCTTGACGCTTTCTGCTGCTGCTTCGGGATCCTTTTTCGCGCGGCGAAACAGGTTCTGCATCTCGGGGTTGTTGATCACGTTACGCGCCTTTTTCTCCAACTCTTCGGCTGTGTTGTCCTGGCCGGAGAGTGGTCCGGAGATGCCTCCGAAAAGCAAAGCGGAAATCAGAATCGATTTTTTCATGATGGGCTGTGTTGGGGAGAGGGGAGGAAGGGGCTAATTTTCGCCCCCGAATGAACTTCCCGGAAAGGGGAATGCTTTGCCGACGTCGGGGATTACGACTTTAACGTTGCCTTCGAGACGGCTGAAACGGGTTTTGGTATCAAAGGACAGGCTGTTGCCGGACATCGTAAATTGTGGTTGTTGTATTTTTGCCGGTGTTTTGCTCTTTAGTGTCTGAGTGGTTAAATCGTAGGCTGCTTCATCCATGTGGATTGTGGTTTCGGCTTCGCCTTCGGAATTATAAACCGAAATGATCAGGTTGATGAGGTCGAGAAAGCGTTCGTCGACCCGGGTGATTGAGTCGGCTTTCATCACGGACTTGAGAACTTCTTTTTCGTAGGATGGGATCGAAACGTTTAGAAATTCTCTTCCGATTGGAAACGCGGAAGTTATGTCTTTGGGAAGCGCTCCGGTCATGGATTTACGGGACTTTTTCCGTTCTTTCCGCCGCTTTTCAGTAGCTTCGTCTGCCACAGCGGATTTCGTCGTCTTGTCTTTTTCCTGCGCTGGCAGACTCCCCTGTGTCATCGCTGCTGTGGCGATTATGAGAGCAAAAAACGAGGCACGTACGGAAATTGAAATCATGAAACGGGAGTGGCCCTGATCAGGCGGTAGATGTCTTTCAACTGCGAAAGGACGGCTCCCAGCTTGTTGAGCGGAACCTGATTGGGCCCGTCGCTGAGGGCTTCTGAAGGATTGGGGTGAGTCTCCATGAAAACCCCGTCGCAACCGGTTGCGACAGCGGCCCGGGCAAGAACAGGAGCAAGGTAGCCGTCTCCTCCGCTGGAAGTGCCCTCTCCGCCGGGACGTTGGACGGAGTGTGTCGCGTCAAAAACGACGCGCACCCCTGTTTCCTGCATCCAGGGAATCGACCTCATATCTGCGACAAGTGTGTTGTAGCCAAAGCTGCTTCCGCGTTCCGTCATAAAGTAGTTCCTGCATCCGAAGGCTTTGAGCTTGTCGGATATATTTGAAACGTCCCAGGGAGCGAGAAATTGGCCTTTTTTCACATTCACGACACGGCCCGTCCGGGCGGCGGCTTCGAGAAGATCAGTTTGACGACAAAGAAAGGCGGGGATTTGAATGACATCAATAAACTCTCCGGCAATTCGGGCTTCTTCAGCGGTGTGAATGTCGGTTGTCACGGGAACGCCGAGTTCCTGCCCGATTTCGTATAAAAGCCGGCAGCCCGGTTTACACCCGGGTCCACGAAAAGAGCTCACGGCGCTGCGGTTGGCCTTGTCGTAGCTGGCCTTTAAGACCATATCGACGCCCGCTTCATCGGCGATTTTTCTGATTTGTGGCGCGAGATCGCGGAGAAATTCCTCAGATTCGATCACACAGGGGCCGAGAATGAAAAGCGGACGCTCGCCGCCGAGCGTGAAGTCGCCGACGGGAACTGTGGGTGCGGTGGATTTTGGCATGTGAGGGAGTGACATCATAACCCTCCGTAGCGTTTCGGGCAAGCGGGATGGGCTGATAGAATTTCAAGCCGGAAAAGGCTGGACCTCTTCATGACTCCCGATACACTGACGCGATTTAGAAATCAGGGGAACTGTACGAAATTCTCCCCCGAAATCGAATGGACGAGTCGACGCCACAGACCCCAATTATTAACCAGTGCCCCGATTGCTCACAGTCAATCGAGGTCACGGCGCTTACGCCGTACTCTAAGATCGTCTGTCCGGCCTGTGGTTCGAGTGTACGGGTTCGCACCATCATGGGGAAATACCAGATCACGGGCGAACTTGGAGCCGGAGGCATGAGCCAGGTTTTCCGGGCGCTGGACATGCATCTTCAGCGGGAGGTCGCCCTGAAAATTCTCCACCAGAGTCTGAGCCGTGACAGTGCCCTGACGGCGATGTTTGAGCGCGAGGCAAAGCTCACTGCTTCTATTCTCCATCCCAATGTAGTCAAAGTATACACTGTCGGCCAGGATCAAGGGTATTTTTTCATCGCGATGGAGCTTGTCGACGCGACGAGCCTTGAGGGGATAATTGCAAAAGAGGGGGCGCTTGATGAAACCAAAGTTCTCCAGATTGCACACGACGTAACCAAGGGGCTGAAAGCCGCCCACGAAGAAGATCTGATTCACCGGGACATCAAACCCGGTAACATGCTGGTGACACCCGACGGCACCTCGAAGCTTGTAGATTTTGGCCTCGCAGTACAACAGGGCGGAGAAGATGAGTCGGAAGATTTGTGGGCGACTCCTTTTTATGTGCCCCCGGAGAAGCTGGACGGAGAAATGGATACTTCTCTCGGCGATATCTACAGTCTGGGAGCTACCTTGTATCATGCTCTCGCCGGGAAGCCTCCTTTTGAGGCCAATACTTCCTCATTGGACGAGTTAAAGGTCATCAAGAAGGAACAGGTGGATCTGAAGTCGGAGGCACCGGATACTTCGAAGGCGACCTTGAAGCTGATCGAATCCATGATGGCCTACTCGGCGCAGGACCGTCCCCAGTCTTACGACGAAATTCTTCATCAGATCGAGGATATCGAACGAAAACAGTTCGGCATACGGCGGAAGCGGGGGAGTCGCAAAGACGGCAAAGGCTTCACAATCATGGTCGTGGGCATCTTCAGCGCGCTTACTGCAGTGGTTACGGGAATTTATATCCAGTTGAAGAACGATGAACCGGTTCAGCAGCCCGGGGATCTGGGAATCGGAACCGGCGAAAGGGTAATCAGCGCCGGCGATAATTCAAACACAGAACGTTTCCTTGAAGGTCGGAGCCTCATTGCCGCAGGAAAGTTCTCGAAAGCCGAATCTATCTTTGAAGAACTTGTAAAAGAAACTTCGCCTGCTCCGACTACAAGGATGTGGACCCACTATTTCGGGGGACTGTCAAAACTCTTTCTTGGAAAAGAAAGGGAAGCCCGTGATTTATTTGGTAGTATTCAGGCGGTAGCTCCGGGGGAGGATGAGGTGGATGGTGCCGACCCTGCGACCTCGGTTCTTCTCGAGTTATCTGAATTGATGGTGCAACCCCTGCCGGTGGTTGAAGAACGTGCCAGCTTCAACGCGGATTCGATTGGCCTGGCGGGATTGCTGGCCGTAGGGCTGAAAAACTGGCAGTCGGGCCATTTTGAATCCGGTATCCGGTTGCTTGAGAAATTTGCGGGAGGCACTCCACCGGCCGGCTTTGAGTGGCTCGGTGGTTTGCAACAGGAGATTCCCCGGTTTTTTGCTGATTGGGAAGCTCTGCAGGAGGCACCCAACCCTTCGCGGACAAATGCCGGTGCGATGATTGCTCAGAGGGAAGCGTTGCAATCCGTCCTGGACTCGGCAAAAACGAAAGGGGCCTTTCCAAAACTCATTTCCAACCGTATTTCCCGCATTGAACAAATTCAGTTTATAATCGCACAGGAAAAAGCGGAGGCTGAAGAACGGGCTGCAATGGTGGCAATGACAAAGGCTGAGGCCAAAGTTGCCGATGAAAATTTCAGCCCCTCACTCGAGACCTTGAGCCCTGTGGAATTGGAAGAGCAGATCTTGATTACGGAATTGCTCTCCGGGTTGTCCGATGTTTCGGAAACGCTGCTCTTTTCGGGTGCAAAAGCAAAGATCCAGGCTTATGAAGCGAAAACCCCGGCAGGAGAGGCATGGCGCGATGACCTCGTTTATGGCTTTGAGAAAGCGGATCTGTTTCTTGAGAATCTCGCCGGGAACCTGAATGCAGCCTCCTATGAGGGCATCGTCCGTCGTCGCGAAGGAGTTCCCCTCGATGCCAAAATTACCCGGGCTGACCCTTCCGTATTTATCGTCGACCTGGGATTCGGTCCGAATGAAGTGGAGGTCGGTGCTTTCGCTCTCGACTGGCTTCTTGAAGTGGCTCTCGAGACCTTTCCGGAGCCGTCTGCAGCTTCTATCGGGGAATGGGAATCGCTTGTGTTCTTCGCCATCGCAACCGGCCAGACCGCAGAGGCAATGAAAATTGCGGAGAAAATCTCCACGATCGATGCCGACTTCGATGCCCGCTGGGAAAGGCTCATGGTTCTTCGTGAAAAGCCGGAGTAAGTTTTCGCCCGGCCCGGGCGTCAGATTTGAGATCGCCCCTTGTCGCGCTACAAAACCGGGGTGAACTTGTAGTCGGAACTCCCGTTTTCATTCGTATTAATTCTATGAGGCCGGATCACATTTCCGGCGAAAACAACATTGCCTTCCTATGTCAGACAAAGACGACGACCCGCCAAACCTCCCTGATCCGCAGGAAATCACACGGAAGCTTTCCGATTTTCTGAAATCGAATTTCGGGGATCAGGTATCCTTTTCGACCGTTACGGAGGGGATGAACCCCTTCGCCACAATGGATGAAGAAACCGGCGGCGAAGATCATGACCTGCGGGACCCGGTGGGAGATGTTCTCGAGTTCGATTTGATACCGCGACAAATCAAAGAGCACCTCGACCGGTATGTGATCCGTCAGGATGAAGCGAAAAAGGCGCTCTCGATTGCTGTTTGCGACCACTACAATCACGTAAAACACCAGCACCGTCTCCATGAGGAAAATCCTTCGGGGGACAACGATCTTGAGTATGCCAAGCAGAATGTGATCGTGGTCGGTCCGACCGGGGTTGGGAAAACCTATCTGGTAAAACACATCGCAGAGCTGATCGGTGTGCCCTTTGTGAAAGCGGATGCGACCAAGTTTTCCGAAACCGGATATGTGGGTGCCGACGTTGATGACCTTGTCAGGGAACTGGTTCGCAAAGCCGACGGCGATGTGGAGTTGGCAGAATACGGGATTGTCTACATCGATGAAATCGACAAGATCGCGACCGCTTCCAACATCGGGGGACGTGATGTCAGTGGGCGCGGCGTGCAGACCACTCTTCTCAAACTGATGGAGGACACCGAAGTGGCCGTCCGCAATCCACAGGATATTCAGTCGCAGATGCAGGCGATGTTTGAAATGAGTAAGGGCGGAGGTCCCACTCGAGATACGATCAACACGCGGCACATTCTTTTTATTGTCAGCGGTGCTTTCTCGGGACTCGAGAAGATTGTCGAGAAGCGGATCCGCCAGGGGGCTATCGGTTTTGGAGCTGACCAGACTATTGCGGAAAATGAAACCGCACTTGGCGAATTGGTTACGACGCAGGACTTTATCGACTTCGGGTTCGAGGCAGAATTTATCGGTCGTCTTCCCGTCCGCGTTGTTTGTGATCATCTCGAGGCGAAAGATCTCTTTGATATCATGAAGCACTCCGAGGGCAGCCTGATCCGCCAATATGAGCGGGAGTTTTCCGCCTACGGGATCCGTGCTGAATTTCAGGACGAAGCACTGCAACGGATCGCCGAAGAGGCGGAGAAGGAAAAAACAGGTGCACGTGGACTCATGACCGTGTGCGAGCGGCTGCTCCGGAATTTTAAATTTGAACTTCCCGGCACCACGCTTGCCGAGCTGGATATCAGTGGCGAGCTGGTGGAAAACCCTGACGAAACTCTCGCTGCGATTCTTGAGAAAGCCGGCCCTGTGGGCGATTCGCGCGTTCTCGGGGAAGTGGCTGCTTTCCGGCGGAAGTTTGAACAGGAACACAGCGTCAGGCTGACCTTTGAAAATGATGCGGTCGTCAAACTCGGTGAGATGGCCGACGAGAGAGGTCAGAGCGTTTTGCGGCTTTGTGAGGATTTATTCCACGACTACCAGTTCGGTCTCAAGCTGATTCAGCGAAACACGGGGCGGGATACTTTCGCCGTTCCGGCAGAGGCGCTTTCGGAGCCGGACAAATATTTGAGCGGCCTCGTTGTTGCGAGTTACCGGACGGAAGGGGAGGACAGCGAGGGACCTGAAGACAGCAGTAAGCCGGAGAATACCGACTTCGAGCTGGAGTCGTAAAGGGAAGGCACCGCTCCCCGGTTCCCGAAACAATTTGGCACCCCTGATTTTTCCAACTACCTTACTACATGCGAATTGTAGTGAGTGTGATTGGTCTCGCTTTCGTCGCGCTGTCCTTATACGGATGCGCGACCCGGAAGCCTTTTTCGAAAAGTGAATTCATTACCCTGGAGACAACGGGGTATTGCAAGTGCCAGAAGTGTTGTGGATGGAAGCGCAATCTCCTCATGCAACCCGTCTATGCCTACGGGCCGCAAAAGGGACAGAAAAAGAAAATCGGTGAGACCGCATCAGGGACAAAGGCCAAGCCGGGGCGTACCATTGCTGCCGATACGAATGTTTTTCCCTTCGGGACAAAAATGAAAATCCCCGGTTATGGCTGGGGTGTTGTCGAAGATCGGGGCGGAGCGATCAAAGGAGGAAAAATTGACCTGTTCTTCCGCACTCACCAGCAAGCCCTCGAATGGGGGCGGAAAACGTTGACGGTTGAGGTGGTGAGGTAGGTGTTTGGGAAGCTCAGTCAACCCTCTCTGCTCGACGGCTCAACAGGGTGAGATCGTTGATCCAACCCTGTTTTGAATGCCTCCCTTGGATTTGACCCGTACCGATCGGAGCAGAGATTTTTGGAGGTCACGGGAGCAGATTGAAACGGGCCGGTTTTTCCGCCGACCCGCTTTTCCACAAGTTCGCCTGCTGTCATTTGAACATTGAATTGTCTGCGTCTCCACCGCTGAGCGTGTAGGCGAGCAGATCAAGGACTTCCTCTTTTGTGAGCATGTTGAGAAGCATCGGCGGCATCGGGGAGACTTTTGAAACTTCGATGCTCTCGACGGTTTTGCGGTCGATGTTCTCGCGCTGATTCGGATCGGTGAGGTCGGTGTTGATGGTGACATTGTCGCCGCTGAGGTTCACGACCACTCCGGAAACAGTGCTTCCGTCGTTTTTCGTCACCACGATGGGGGCGAACTGTTCGTTGATCTCCTTGCTTGGATTGATGATCTGGTCCAGCAGGTCATGCGGACTGTAGCGTCCTCCCGCTCCCGTAAGGTCGGGACCGGTCATCCCACCGGCGTTGCCGAAACGGTGACAGGCGTAGCAGGCGGCAGCGGAAAACATCTTGCGACCGTTTTCGAAATCGCGGCCCGTCATTCCGGTCTCAGCAGCTTTGCTGAGCTCGTCGAGCGTCCACATCTTGGGGGTTCGACCGGCAAAGATGGCTCCCACGTTTTCAATTGCGGATTTCACCTCGGGCTTCTTCGCAATGAGTGCGGCGTGGGTTTCCTTTTCGGCGTCGGTGAAGGTGGCGAGGCTGTCGTTCTTGATGAATTCAATGAATTTGGTGAAGCTGGCTCCACCGCGGTAATTGGCCGCTTTGAGAAACCAGTTGAGTTGCTGCTCGCGAAGTTCAGGAGTCCATCCGGTCTTGAGGTGGCGAATGCTGCGGGCGAATTCCATCTGTGGTTCCTGGCTCTCCGCCTTTGCTATCAGCGCCATCGCTTTTTTGGCTGTGTTGGGAGCCTGAAGATGGGCGAGCGTTTCCGTAAGCATCCAGTTGAGCTCGAACCCGCCGGCAGGGTAGGAAGGGTCGATCTGCGCAATGATTTTATCGATCGTGGCTTTGTCAGGATCTCCGAACCGGTTCAGAGTGACTTGGAGTGTTCGCAGGTGAGTGAGCTTTTCCCATTTGCTTAACCCGGCGAAGTCGAGTTCGAGAAGTGAAGCGAGAATTTTGTCACGCATCGCGGTGTCGACGGTGTGCCCGCTTTCCGGGCGCTGACTCGGGGCAACACCGGTGAGCCGTGCCAGGGCTAGAAGGGCGGGAAGACGCGTACCCGCGCTTTCTTCGGTGAGGGCTTTCTCTGCCCAGGAATCGGCCGGTTGATGTTCGAGCACGACGCGGGCAGCCCAGGCGATCCAGCGGTCTTTGCTGTCGAGATGGGGCCAAGCCGTCCCGACTGCGGCGGCGTCCTCTTTCCCGTGAAAGGCTTCCAGCTCGTGGCGGAGTTTGCGGGAAGGTGTCTCCGTCACAGTCAAATCGACCGCTTCGGTGGACTTGTCTCCGCTGTAGGTCACACGGTAGAGACCGGATTGAACGCGGCGTCCGCCAATCGCGAAATACATGGCGCCGTCCCCGGGGTGGATGATCGCGTCGGTCACGGGCAGGGGGGCACCGGTGATGAATTCCTCTTTTGTCCCTTTGTAGGACGCACCGTCCTCCTCCAGATGAACGGCGTAGATTTTCCCCCAGCTCCAGTCGAGCACGTAGAACGCATTCTGATATTTTGCGGGGAACTTTGCTCCGTATCCAAAGCGTGTCCCGGTAGGGGATCCGGGGCCGATGTTCAGGTTCGACGGGAGATTGTCAGGATAAAACTCAGGGTATTTTCCGGCTCCGTTTCTCCATCCGTATTCGCCGCCACTGACGACGTGATTGACCCGGGTCGGGCGATACCAGGGAGTATTGAAGTCGTACTCCATGTCGGCGTCGTAGGTGAAAAGTTCGCCGTCCTTGTTGAGCGATCCGCCGTAAATATTCCGGAATCCGGAGGCGAATATTTCAAAGTCTTTGCCGTCCCTCGAAATGCGGTAAACAATTCCGCCGGGGGCGAGGACGTGGCGGTTGTGTCCGCGACCGTCCGGCATGCGGGGGAGAAGGTGGTCGTCGCCCCAGATTTTCGCGACAGGAGAGGAGTCGGAGGTGCCGTCGTAAGGGCCTTTGTCGATGATCGCATTGTTTCCGGTGATGAGATAAAAGTGCTTTCCGTCCGGGGTCGGAACGACAGCGTGGACACCGTGATCGCTTTTGGAATCGAAAGCGCGGAGCAATTCCACTTTATCGAGCTCGCCATCGTTGTCCGAATCGGCTATGCGATAAAACCCGCTCGTCGTTTTGCGCTCGTAGTCATTCACCCCGGCATAGAGGTAGCCGTCGGCGAAGATCATTCCGTTGATAGCTCGAATGTTGACCGGCACTTTGACCACGTCTTTCTGCTGAAGCGGTTGGCCGGGTGCGGGAACCGGGAAGCGGTAGAGGTCGCCATACTGATCGCTGGCATAGATGTTGCCTTTGTCGTCCGGGGCCAGGGCAACCCATGAACCCTGCTCACCACCGGGAACGGAATAGAGAAGCTCGACGTCAAATCCGTCCAGGGCTTTGATGCGGTCTACCGGAGTCGCTTTGTTTTGTCCGATGGCGGGCCCGACTTCCTGTGGGCGTTTCGGACGGGCTTTTGCTTTCGCCTTCCCCTTGGGGGCTGCTTTTCCTTTCATAGCCGCTTTGGCTTTTCCTTTGCCCTTGCCTCCCGGTTTTGGCTTGATGATTTCCTGGGCATCGCTGGGGAGGTCTGCTTTGGAGAAGGGAGTTACTCCGCCGTCGGGGAGTTCTTTCAAGCGCACGTCTTTGATTCTGACCTCCATGGCAGGTCCGCGGTGAACCTGAAAAGCGAGGAGCCCCTCGAGTGAGCGGCCGGCTTCATCGTAGTCGTGCAACTCGATCGTGAGCTTGTCGTCGAGCTTGTGGTTGATGTGATTCCCTTTGGCAATGATCGTGTATTCATGCCACTGCGAAACGTCAACAGCGACCGGATCGCGTTCGGCGACGAGCCATTTACGGGCATCGGGGTCCATCACTACACTCTGGCCGTTCTGAACGACGATGCCGCGTCCACGCTCGTGATAAATCATTGCATTGTAGGGAGGGTTTGAGTGCGCGTCGCACTGGTATCCTCCCACAACCCACTTCCCGACTTCCGGCATTTCTTTGGAGCGGTATTGAATCCCGGAGTTGTTCTGACCGGTGATTTTCAGTTTCACCTTCAGCTCGAAATTTTTCAGAGTTCCGTCGCGCCAAATCAGGAACTGATTGTATTCGAGGTGATCGGGACCGTTCGTTTTTCCAACGATTTCTCCGTCTTCAACAGACCAGAGTTCGGGGTTTCCGTCCCATCCGGAAAGGTCTTTTCCATTAAAGAGGGAGCGGTAGCCCTCTTTCGCAGATGCGAAAGAAAGCGTTGCGAGCAAAGCAAAGGTAAGCAGGGATTTCATAGGGTTTCTCTCATAGTAAACGAAATGAAAGGCGGTTTGTATTTGCCCGACATGGCAGAATCTGTGTCGGGGAAAGGCGGTTCCGTATCTTCTCTGAGGAGCTGTTTCGGGATTTTTTCCAAGTATCACTTGCGAGAGATTGACGATGTGTTTGGCTGTCGTTGTCACCAAAATGTGAACCAGGAACGACCCGGGGCCGATCCGTTTATCAAAGAGTCATCAATCTATCCTTGCTGTCGCGGTTTTCTTTTGCGGGGTACCAGTGGGGAGTTTTGGGATCGATTTCAGCAACCGGGATGCTTTGGAGAACACCGTTTCCGACAACGGGGTGGTTACGCTGCAATGGGACGCCGTAGCGGGCGAAGGTGTTGAGGTTGAGCAGGTCAGGTCGGGAACGAACGGCAGTAAGATCCTGTATTCCGGAAAAGACGCCGCTACTGTCGTCACGGGCCTGAGAGAGGGGCGCTATTCCTTTCGCATTCGCGAGTCGAAAGCGGGAGCGTGGTCGGAACCCGTTCCAATTGAGGTGAAATTTGTATCCCCGCGTCAACTCTACAGCTTACTGATTTTGGGGGGAATCGTTGTAATTGCGACGATAGGAACAATTGTGAGGGGGGCATTGTCCCTCTCTGAAAAGGAGGGCGAAGCATGAGTATTCTATCGGCATCAACCGTGTCGCGGGAGACCGGTTGGATCGTGGTATGTTTGCTGGGAGTGATCTGGGTTGGACTCGGAGTTCTGTGGGGGAAAAAGGCAAAAAACTCCGAAGGATTCATGCTCGCGGGACGAAACGTCGGGCTGTCGCTGGGATCGGCGACGGCGATGGCAACGTGGGTAACCTCGAATACAACGATGCTTGCGCCGGTTTTTGCGCTGACTCTCGGGGTTTGGGGGATGGTTGCTTATTCGACTGCCAGTTTCGGACTGCTCCTGTTTGCTGTTCTCGCGGGGAGGATTCGAACCCTGATGCCGGAGGGGGTAACTGCGGGTGATTTCTTCCGTATGAGATACGGACAGGCAGGGTGGGGGATCTTTCTTGTCATCACGATGCTCTATTCGCTTTCCTGGTTGGTGAGTATGGCGATAGCCGGAGGCGACCTTCTGTATGCGCTTGCCGGAATTCCCTACCTTGAGGGAATGTCTCTCATTCTACTGGTTTGTGTTTTGTACACCTTGTTCGGTGGCCTCTATGCCGTGATTGGTACAGATTTCATTCAGAGCATCATCATACTGGTTGGAATTGTGTTGATCGGATCTCTTGCATTTCAACAAGTCAGTGTCAGCGAGGTGTATGAGCATGTCCGTGTCCATCAGCCGGCCCTACTGGACATCGCGATGCCTGCTGCGTTGCTTGCCGTGTTCAACAATATGCTTTTCGGCTTCGGGGAAGTGTTTCACAACAATGTCTGGTGGTCGCGGGCTTTTGCGATGAAGAAAAGCGTTGCCCGGAAAGCTTTCGCCTTGTCCGGATTTCTATGGTTCCCGATCCCGATCGCGGCCGGCTGCATTGCTCTTACGGCAGGACCTCTCGGCATCAACATTGCCGATGAGAATCAGACCGGTCCCACCGTTGCGGCCGCAATTATGGAGAATGCAGGGCTGGGCTCGGTCGCGGGCGTCGTGATTTTGATTGTTCTGTTCTGCTCGATGGCGTCCTCGATCGATTCCTTGCTTGCCGCGACGTCTGATCTCCTCATTCGGGATGTGCAGGAGAAAGTGTTCGGTAAAAAGCTGAACGACAAAAATTTCCGGCGTCAGGCATCTCTGGTTATCATTTCAGTGGGGCTTCTGGCCTGGCTGCTGGCTCTTCCCCACTGGCCGATCGTGCAGGTTCTGTTTTTGTCAGGGCCACTGGTCGGAAGCCTCATATGGCCGGTTATTGCGGGGCTGTTCTGGCGCAGGGTGAATGTAAAACTGGTCCTTGCCGGTGTCGTCCTCGGTTCCGTAATTGGAGTGACAGCCTATTACATGGTCGCCTGGTATGTTGCAACACTGATGGGCGCGGGAGTTTCGATGTTGTTCACCATCGCCGCACGCCTGGTCAATCCGGACTCCGCGCTTGCGAGCAGATTTCGTATTACCTGATCTCCCCATGTTTTCTGAATCTTTTCTAAACGTTCTTGTTGTTCTCGCACTGGTCTGGACTGCGTCGGGCGTAGTGGTCCTTCTCGCTTTGCTGTTGAGAGACTGGATGAAAGGAAACCTCTGGTAGTCAATCCGTTCGGCACTATTCCTGCGCACAAACACAATTTGTTTGCATCCACTCCATAGAATTTATCATGAATGAGGAAACACCATTGCCACCGCCGGAAGAGGCGGAACGTGCCAGCATCGAACCTCCGGAGGATTCGAAGGCGATTCGACCGGAACCCGGGGATCTCTTCGAAAGGAATGCGGTCGATCTGAATGTCCTTCGGGAACTTGAGGGGGAAAATATTCTCGTAGCCGGGCAATTCAGTTTTGAGCAGGTTTGTGAACTTTGCAAACTTGCGGCAATGCTGGAGAAACTCGAAATCTGGCCCTATCACCCTCTCGATGGAAAGATTTTCGTGACCGCCTTTTTTGAGGCTTCAACAAGAACCCGGACCAGCTTCGAGAGCGCCATCCTACGCCTCGACGGAAAAGTCATCTCCATCGCTGACGGGAGAACGACGGGGCAGGCGAAAGGGGAGTCTCTTGCTGACATCGGCGAAATGTTCAACGGCTATGCGGACTGTGTGATTATGCGGCATACCGATACGGATTCGACAGATCAGATTCTGCAAAACCTTCGCATTCCGTTAATCAATGCAGGGAACGGATCGGGAGAGCATCCTACGCAGGCTCTCGCTGACTGGTTTGCTCTCCTGAAATGGAAACCGGAACTTGCGCTTCCCCCCGTCGATAAATCCAATAAGCTCAATCTGGGGATTCTGGGAACTCCCGGATCCATGCGGGCGGTGAAATCCTTTTTGCTGATGGCCCTGCTTTTTCATGAGCACATCGACAAGGTTACGGTGATTTCAGAGATGGCCGACCCCTTTGGTGAGGAGGTAACTGAAGAATTGAGGAAAGGCGGTATTGACTACGAAGTATCGAATGATGTGCGCGAGCACTTGCCGGAGCTCGATATCATTTACATGAATTCCATCGCCTTTCTGGGGGATTCATACAAAAACATGGACTCCCGCTTTAAGCTGGATTCGAGCAGTCCGATCAAAGAGAGTGCCGTGATTCTTCATCCTCTGGCACGTCTCGACGAACTCGATACCTCGCTGGATAAGACTCCTCACAATCTCTATTTCTCGCAGGCACACGGTGCGGTCTTTATCCGCCAGGCTCTTCTTATGTCTGTGTTAGGACGTTTGAATGCGCTGCCGCAAATGATGGACCTTAATCAAAACCCTTCCGACTGATACCTGAACTTTAAATCTTATGTGTGGAATTGCCGGGCATTTTTCTGCCCAACCTCTCCCTGAAAACGCCTCTGAAAATCTTGAGGCACAACTGAAAACACTGGTCCACCGCGGGCCGGACGGAAACGGAGCGTTCGTGCTGCGGGAAAAAGGCGTCGCGCTTGGTCACACCCGACTCGCGATCAACGATCTGGAGGGGGGGCACCAGCCGCTTCATGCGGTCGATGATCGTTTCGTCCTCACTACAAACGGTGAGTTCTATGATTTCAAGCAATTGCGTTCGACCCTGATGGCGGAAGGCGACCGCTTTACCACGAAGTCGGATTCGGAAATCGCAATCGGTCTCTACCGTAAATTCGGTCTCGAATTTACCGAGCACCTTCGCGGAGAGTTTGCGTTTGCGTTGTATGACCGGCAGGAAGACGAACTCATCCTCGTTCGCGACCGGTTCGGGGTTCGTCCTCTTTTTTACCGGGTTTCTCCTGACAAAACGACAATCGTTTACGGCTCGGAGGCAAAATCGGTTTTGGCACATCCGGATGTTCCGGCAAAGCTCGACGGGAAAGCAGCGTTGCACCAATTGATGCAGACGATTGCTCCCGGTATGAGTGCCTTCGAAGGTGTCACATCTCTGGATCCGGGACATTTTCTTCGTATTCGCAAGAGGTCGGGCAGGCTCGACATTCAGCAGGTGCGCTACTGGGATTTCGATTTTCCTGTCGAGGAGTCACGCAGCCGCGATTTCGATGAACAGGAATACATCGAGAGAGTTCGGGACACTTTGATCCGCTCCATTGTTCTTCGACTGGAAGCTGATGTCCCGGTGGGTTGTTATCTGTCAGGGGGAATTGACTCCTGTTGCATCCTTGGACTGGCGACGGGGGCGATGCAGTCCCCTACGAAGGCGTACACGATTTCGTTTGATGATGATTCCTACGATGAAGCGCCCATCGCCAGGGAAATGGCGGAGTCGATGAATGCGGATCAGGAGGTAATTCATCTGAAGGCAGCGGATCTCTACGGGGAGAACTACATCAAGACGGTCTGGCATGCCGAGCGAACGTTTTACAACACTCTCGGGGTCGCCAAGAACCTGATGTCGAAACGGGTCTGGGATTCCGGTTATCGTTGCGTGATTACCGGGGAAGGTGCGGACGAACTGTTTGCTGGGTATCCTGCCTTGAAACGCGATATGTTCCTTCACGGACTTGAGCACGAGCCGGAAAGCACCCGGGCGGAATATCAGGCAGCACTGGAGAAAACGAACCAACTTTTCAAGGGGGCGATTCTTGCGGAGAAGCAGCGGACACATCCGGCCTGGGATTCGCTCTGTGGTTTCACACCCTCATGGCTGCAGCCCTGGATGGACACACTTGATCTTGCACGTCCGCTTTTGTCTGATGAATTGCAGAAGGAATTGAACGGTTATGATCCGATCGAGGAAATAGCCAGCCGGATTGATGGATCAATGGTGGAAGGACGCCACCCGCTCGATATCGCTCAGTATACCTGGAGCAAATGTCAGCTCGAGGGCCAGATTTTGAACTGGGGAGGGGACAGGGTCGATATGGCGAACTCAATGGAGTCTCGTCCCGCTTTTCTGGATCACCATCTTGCGGCAGTTGCTGTGGATGTGCCTCCCAGCCTACGGATCAAAGGAAATATTGAGAAATACATTTTGCGTGAAGCGGTCAAAGGGGTGCTTCCTGAAGTTCTCTACAAACGGGAGAAATTCGCATTCATGGCACCGCCGGCGCACACGGACAAAGCGAAACAGGCCAAAGTGGAGGAGCTGATTGGAGAATTTCTTTCTCCGGGGACGGTGGAAGAGGCTGGTGTTTGTTCGCCTGAAAGAGTTCAATCGTTTCTCGATGACTACCGGGCAGATACGGACTCGACGTCTCTGGTGCGGAAGGACACGCTGTTAAATCACCTGCTCACTCTCCATATCCTGCACAAACAGTTTATTGCTTCCTGATCATATGCCGCTGCAAGTCGACATCGAAAGAATCAAAGCGGATATTCTCGAACTGGCGAAGATAGGTTTCCACGAACAGGATCGTGGAATCTATCGAATGGCCTTCACTGAGGAGGACATGGAGGGGAAGCGTTGGCTTCTGAACCGAATTGAAGAAGCAGGTCTCGAAGCGGCCTCGGACGGAGCAGCCAATATTTCGGGGATTCTTAGAGGCAGGGAGGATTCACCAAGGCTTTATGTTGGTTCGCACATTGATACGGTCCCCTGCGCCGGCATGCTGGACGGCACGCTTGGTGTCGTTGTCGGATTGGAATGCCTTCGTATACTTAGCGAGAGTGGCACAGAGCAGGCTCGCACAATCGAGCTGATCGCATTCAGTGATGAAGAAGGACGTTTCGGCGGAACCTTCGGATCGGAGGCGTTCACCGGCCTGCTCACCCCCGAGAAGGTGCGCAGTGGAGCTGACCTTGACGGCGTTCCATTGCAGGACGCCATGCTGGCCCAGGGGCTGGATCCAATGAAAGCGCTCGATGCACGTCGTCTGCCCGACGAGATTGAGGCTTATCTGGAGCTCCACATCGAGCAGGGGCCGGTTCTTGATGAGCAGCAACTTCAAGTAGGAATCGTTGAGAGTATCACGGGGCTGCAATCGTGGTCACTGCGCTTTGACGGGGAGGCTAACCATGCCGGAACGACTCCGATGAGTTACCGGAAAGATGCCTTCATGGGGTTGGCTGATTTTGCTCACGAGCTTCCGCGAATTCTCGATGAGAACGGAGGGGAGAACAGCCGGGCCACGATCGGAAACGCGGAAATTCTCCCCGGTGCTCCCAACTCCGTTCCGGGTGCCGTTGAGTTCTCACTCGACTTTCGTGATCCTGATACATCGATACTTGAGGATTTGTCACTCGCTTTTCAGAAAGCACTCGCTGCGATTTCGCGCCGCCGTGGTCTCCGGTTCGAATTTCATGTGCAAGGGGAGATTCTTCCCGTGAAGTCGGACGAAAGGATCACCGGAATCCTCGAACAGAAAATGGGGGAACTCGAGTTGCGAGGATTGAAGATGCTCAGTGGTGCTGCCCACGATGCCCAGCTCGTAGGGCGCATTGCTCCCATGGCAATGATTTTTGTGCCGAGCCGGGGAGGGCTCAGTCACTCTCCGGATGAGTGGACCTCATGGGAGGACATCGAGGCCGGAGCAAATTTGATGCTTGCGACTCTCAGTGAATTGGCGAAATAGAAGGGTCGTTTTATCATGTCTGAAATTCCGAAAGAAGATCCCCTCAAGCAGATATATCGTGAGTCCTTCATCGAGACTCCCGAACACCAGGAAGACCTGGGGACCCGGGATACGGCACTGCTTTGCATCGACATGCAGTATCTTGATGCTGCGGAAGGGTATGGTCTTTTCCGGGACTATGAGTCATCTCCCATTTCGATGGAGGAGATGAATTATTATTTCAGCAGGCTTCGCGAAACCGTATTGCCCAATGTTCACAATCTGCAAAACTGCTTCCGTGCCCACGGGCTCGAAGTGATTCATGTGAGGATTCAATCGCTGACTCGGGACGGGCGTGACCGGTCCAAGGGGCACAAGCGACTCGAGCTGCACGCGGCTCCCGGATCCGGGGATGCCTGCTTTCTCGAAGAGGTTGCTCCGGTCGGCGACGAAATCATAATCAACAAAACAGCGAGTGGAGTTTTTTCCTCGACCAACCTCCACTACGTCCTCGGAAACCTCGGCATTACATCCGTCTACGTCGTTGGGGTGTACACGAATGAGTGTGTGGAAACGACTGTGCGTGCCGCTTGTGATCTGGGGTATCTCGTGACGATGGTCGAGGATTGCTGCGCGACACAAACTCCGGAACTTCAAGATGCGAGCGTCAAGACATTGAGAAACCGCTACGCGAGGATCGTATCGGTGGGTGAAGCAATCGACGACATCGAAGAATACGGAAGAAGGCAAAAGAATCCCCGCTATTTCCGATAGAACTTCGAAAACCTCTTGGAAAAATTTCCAGTCTGCGCTAGGATCAAACGTAACTGTAGATAAAATAAGAAAGCCCGTGCCGGGCGTTGGACGTTTGTTAGTAATATTTTCCGGAAATCGAATCTGGTTTGCACTGGCTGAAGCGCAATGCTCGCTCTACGGCCTAGAACTATCTCCGGAAATACTGCAAATATGAAATTGTTTATCGGCAACCTATCCTACGACACAACCGAACCTGAACTGAGAGAGCTATTCGAACCTTTCGAACCAATTCTTGAATTCGTGCGTCCGATTGATCGTGAGACAGGAAAGCCGAGAGGGTTTGCTTTCATTACCCTCGCTGATGAGGAAAAAGGCAGCGAAGCGATCGACGAGCTTGATGGCAAGTCTCTCGGTGGACGCCAGCTTCGTGTGAACGAGGCGGAAGACCGTGGGCATCGTCCCGCCGCTCCGCGTCGATTCAATTCCGAGGCGGATGACATTACCGAAGGCAATGCAGACCGCGTCGACGACCGTCCGGTGGGACGCGACGGTAAAAAGGTCACTTACAAATCGATCTGATTTTACTCCTGCGCAGAGTCCGCGCTTGAGTCCATTTCAGTGAGTTTTTGAAAAACGGCATCAGCGCCGGTGGCCAGAGTGTTGCCGTCTTTATCGATTAAGGCGTAGAACGGAGTGGCGTCTACTGCCCGGTATTCCATCAGTTTGCTTCGTCCGACGTTGACGGGCAAAACCGTAAGCCAGGGAAGTCCGGCGTCTTTGGCCCACTTGGAGGCATCTCCCTCACGGCTGTCTCTTGAAACATGGATGAGGGCGGTATCGGGATCATCCGCGATTTCCGTCCGGTATTTTTCCACGAGTTGCGGAGCGGTTGCCCGGCAGGGCCCGCACCAGGAGGCGGAATAGTAGAGCAAATAATATTGCGGGGATTTTTCGAGCTTTGCCCTGCGATATTTTTTTCCGTCGTGACGGTGAAATTTCGTTTTGTTGATTCTGCTCTGGAACTCAGAATCCTGTGCAAGTGAAGCCGGCCCCAGCGAAAGCTGAATGACGAGGAGGACGAGAAGAGGGAGGGGAGTATTGCCTTTCAGGAAATTGTTCATTTTTTGTCCTTGTTAGGATCGTAAAAAATGCGGATGTCAGCTTCTTTCGTGCCGAGCAGTTCCTGCGCGCGCTTCAGTGCGTTTCGCGTGGACAGGTTCGGGTTGCGGGGGTTGTTCAGGAAAATGTTATCCCGTTTCACAACTTCCACCGTTCCGGCATTTTTCAGAACCCGGTAGACATCTTTACTTGCTCCACTGATGATGACATGACGGTCGTGTGCGTTCAGGAACTGAACGAGTTCCTCCAATGCGACAACGCTGGTGGCGTCAAGGTGCCGGGCGTTTTTCATCCGCAGAATGATGATCTTGAGATCCGGATCGAGGGATGTTTTTTGAATCTGTGTGCGGAACAGTTCGGCGGCTCCGAAAAAGAGATCGCCTTCGACGTGAACAATCGAGATGGCGGGCAGGGGGCGCTGTCGTTTCTCGCCGGCTTCCCGGAGTTCACCCTCTTCCGAAAATTCGTATTCCGTGAGGTAGGGGCGGCTCGCAGCCCTGAGATAGAGCATGATCGAAATTCCGACTCCGAGGAAAATCGCAACGTTCAGGGGCATCAGCAGGGCTGCGATGAAAGTGGTAATGAGGACTGCCGCATCAGAAGGAGTTGAGTAAAGCGAGATCCGAATCTGGTGACGATTGACGACCGACGCAGCAATGCAGACGACAAGTGTCGCGAGAACCGCTTTGGGGACATGGACCATGTAGTTGCCGAGAAGAAGCAAACCGGCGATGCAGAGAATGCCGCTGATAATGCTGGAGAGACGCGACACCGCACCGCTCGAAAAATTCAGGGCTGAGCGGGTCAGTGATCCCGATGCAGGCATCCCGCCGGTCACTGATGCGGCGAGGTTGGCGACGCCGACGCTGAGCATATCCTGATTGACATCAGGACGGTCCCCGACACGGCTCGCGAGCGTTTTGGACATCACCGAGTTTTCCAGCGCAGAAAGAAACGCAATGGAGAAGGCTATGGCGATGAGATGGCTGATATCCCAGAAAAATCCCCGCGAACTGATTTCAGGGAGTCGGGGTTTCAGATCGGAGATGGCGAAAGCTTCGAAAGTTTTGAGTTCCCAGCCGGCATGGCGGTGAAGAAAATAGTACGCAGTCGAGAAAAGGAGAAGGGTCAGCGCAAAGACAGGTAGCTTTCCCAGTTTCCGGTTGAGAACAAACCACACCAGAAAGGTAGCGACCGAAAGCACGGCTGGTTGCCATTGTGTTTTCGGAAGTTCCGCCAGAGTACCCTGTAGAATCGTGAAAAATGTCTTGGGGCCCTGGTTGCTGATCGAGTCCTCTGGAAGCTCGACGCCGAGAACGTGGCGCAGTTGGTTTGCAATGATAAGAACCGCCGCGCCGGTAATGTAACCTACCACAACCGACCGACTCACATACTGAACCAGTTCCGCGACCCGGAACAACGCTCCGAGGGTCAAAAGGAGGCCCACCATCAGGACAAGTAGCGGGAGATAAAAGAGCCGGTCGGGAGCACTGAAACTGGCAAAGCTCGCGAAAAGCATAAAAGCAGTAGCATTGGTCGGACCGAGAATGGTGTGACGGGAACCGGCGAAAAGCGGGGCGATAATCGCGGCGACTGCACCCGAGACAATGCCGAACTGGATTGGCAGATCCGCAATAACGGCGTAGGCCATCCCTTGCGGAAACGCAAGAAGCGCGACGTTGATGCCGGCGGCCGTGTCGGCG
>JAKSBG010000013.1 GCA_022361255.1 Verrucomicrobiales bacterium | reverse complement strand
TCCATGATCTGAAAGCCCGCATGGAGCGTGACCGCAACTTTGTCCTGCTCGACGTACGCGAGCCTCATGAAATCGATATTTGCCGCCTCCCCGACTCCGTTGTCATTCCGTTAGGCGAACTTCCTGACCGCATCGACGAACTGGACAAAACCGCTGAAACCATCATCCACTGCAAGGCCGGTGGACGCAGCGCAAAAGCCCTCGCAATTCTCAACGAGGCGGGATTCTCCGACATTTGCCACGTTGCGGGCGGCATCAATGCCTGGTCCACCGAGATCGACGAATCCGTTGCCCTTTACTGAGATGGAAAAGGCAAACCTCAGTCGGGAAACGCAGGGTCTCCTTCGGTGTCCGGCAACCCGTCAGAAGCTGCACCCCGCCTCCGCAGAAGAGTTGAAAAAGCTCGGCGTCGACTTTGCCGAAGGCGGTTTTCTGACAGAAGACAAAAGCATGGCCTATCCGATCGAAAACGGACTGCCGGTGCTGAAGGCGGAGGACGGAAAAACGATCAAGAGCCGCTGAGATCACCGGGAACGGCAACAAACAGGGTTCATGCAACAACCAAACCCTGTATGGCCTTCGAGCAGAAAGGGTTCAATCGCAGCATCCGGCCCACGATGCTGCGTGATGATGTCGCGGACGACGTTTCCGCAGATACCGGCAAAAGGAAGAAAGCGCCCCGCATCCCTGAATGAAATTGGTAGACGACCGGACTCACCTTCCAGCACCACCGGATTTTGCGTCCTGTGCGAAAGAACATAAAAAACCGCCTTCCCCCTGAGGGAAAGGCGGCCTTCGAAATCAAGGTTATATCAACCTGTAGAAGTTTTACCGTTCTAGAAGGAAACGCTGAGGGTCACGCCTCCGTGAAGAATGTCAGACTGGATGCCGGTCGGTCCGGCGATTCCATCGACAAGCCACCCTTCGGGAGCTCCCGTGTATCCGATGTAGGGAGTGATTGTGGCACGGCAGTTCAGCTCAATGGGAAGAGCTGCGGTGATGTAGTAGTGGTTCCAACCGGAAGCGTGAGTGGTGTTTGCGAGAGGGAGCGCGCCCCAGTAATTGTCGCCATATCCGACTCCAGCCGAAAGAACAAGGTTCTGCCCGGCAACAGGAACGACTTTCTCAATTCCGAAATCGTAGAACCAGGCACCGCTGTCATCAGGCGCAGTGATGTTCCATGAGTTCGGATAGTTCATGTTGTAGAGAATATTCCCCTTGAGAGTGGCAATTCCGATGTCGCGGGAAAGGTGCAAACCAATCTCACCGGCACTGCCGAGCGGAGGCTCCGGATAAAAGTGCTGCGTGTAACTGATCGCAGCGTCGAATCCGGCAAAAGATCCGAGATCACCACGGAGGTAAAGTTCAAGATGGTCGACGGCGGGAGCGCCCCCGATCACGTTCTTGTAGGTGGCTCCGAGCGTCAGCGGAATAAACGAGTCGATCCCGTAATTCACATCCGTAACGACAGAATCACGGCCGAGCCGAAGACCATGGTAGACGTAGTCGGAGTGGTATCCGACGGAAATGTTTCCACCAATATCAAGGCATTCCTCGATAGGTGCTTTGGCGGGTACCGGGGCTTTTCCCCAATCTCCCGCATTCGATCCGAGCGTAAGCGCGGACACAGCTGCAATGAGTAGTATTTTTTTCATTTCTCCCCTGGGTTAAGGATTTGGCGAGACCGGGCATGGAATTATCTTCCTGTTGTCCAATCTGCACCATTCGTTCTTGCACAATGATATACCGCACGCAAAAGGAAAACCGTTCTGAGATTATTCGATACGCTATATCGCAATATACGCGCATCGACGCTCAATCTATGCGACCACGCGGCGCCTTTCGAAGCAGAACGCAATCCGGCGAAATTCTTGACGCACCCCCTCTTTTCGCCCATCGTATAACCTACGACAGGGGAGCGCATGTCGCTGAGATTCCGCAGATGCGGGAGACCCTTGGAACCTGATGCAGGTAATGCTGTCGCAGGGAGTCATCTATGAAACATTTTCTGAACCAATCTCGCCGATTTCACGCTCCGGATTATTCCGCGCGATGAATCGGCGTTTTTCTTTTCTCACCACAGCCCTGACATGATTACACCGAACGAATCCGCCCCGTCTAATCCGAAAACCGTCTCTGACGTTTTCCCCAACAGCAAACGTGTTTATCTGGAGGGAAAAACCCATGAAGATATTCGCGTGCCGATGCGCGAGGTGGAGCTTTCTGAAACCAAGCACCCGAACGGTCGCGTCGAGGTCAATGAGCCGGTCCGCATTTACGACACGAGCGGACCCTGGGGTGATCCCGCTTTCTCCGGTGACGTTACCGAGGGCCTTCCCGCTCTGCGACGTGACTGGATTATGGCGCGCGGTGATGTCGAGGAATATGAAGGCCGCGAAGTAAAGCCGGAGGACAACGGTTATCTTTCCGACGAGCACGCGTCCCGCTACAACGAGAAAAAGGACGAGAAAAACCGCCTCAAAGAATATCCGGGGCTGAAACGCAAACCGCTCCGTGCGTCCGGTGATCATCCTGTCACCCAGATGTGGTATGCGAAGCAGGGCATCATCACTCCGGAAATGGAATACATCGCAATCCGCGAAAATCTCGGGCGCGAAGCGGCATTCAAAGCACAGGCAGAAAGCGACGGTCCCCGCAATGTGCTGAACCAGCAGCATCCGGGTGAGTCGTTCGGAGCTGCCATCCCGGAGTACATCACGCCGGAATTTGTGCGGGACGAAGTGGCTCGCGGACGGGCCATTATTCCCTCCAACATCAACCACCCCGAGAGCGAGCCAATGATCATTGGTCGCAATTTCCTCGTGAAGATTAACGCCAACATCGGGAACTCTGCAGTCGCCTCCACCATCGATGAGGAGGTGGAAAAGATGCAGTGGTCGACTCTTTGGGGAGCGGACACAGTAATGGACCTTTCCACCGGCAAAAACATTCACGCTACCCGTGAATGGATCATCCGGAATTCCCCTGTTCCGATCGGCACGGTGCCCATTTACCAGGCTCTGGAAAAAGTGAACGGCCGTGTCGAAGATCTCTGCTGGGAGGTCTTCCGGGACACACTGATCGAGCAGGCCGAGCAGGGCGTCGACTATTTCACGATCCATGCCGGAGTCTTGCTCCGCTTCATCCCCCTGACCGCGACCCGCACCACTGGCATTGTCAGCCGTGGAGGATCGATCATGGCGAAGTGGTGTCTCTCCCATCACAAAGAAAATTTCCTATACACTCACTGGGCCGACATCTGCGATATCTGCGCCGCCTACGACGTGAGCTTTTCGATCGGTGACGGACTTCGTCCCGGCTCGATCGCCGACGCCAACGACCGCGCTCAGTTCGGTGAACTCGAAGTGCAGGGAGAACTCACTGAAATCGCCTGGGAAAAGGGCGTGCAGGTCATGAACGAGGGTCCCGGCCACGTTCCCATGCACATGATTCAGGAAAACATGGAGAAGCAGATCGAGTGGTGCCACGAGGCTCCTTTCTACACCCTCGGGCCACTCACGACTGACATCGCTCCCGGATACGACCACATCACCAGCGGAATCGGGGCGGCCATGATCGGCTGGTATGGCTGCGCCATGCTCTGCTACGTGACGCCGAAGGAACACCTCGGTTTGCCCAACCGCGAAGATGTTCGCGACGGAGTCGTCACTTACAAAATTGCCGCCCATGCTGCCGATCTTGCCAAAGGACACCCGGCAGCCCAGGTTCGCGACAATGCATTGAGCAAGGCCCGCTTTGAATTTCGCTGGGAAGACCAGTTCAATCTCTCGCTCGATCCAACCAAAGCACAGGAATTCCACGACGAGACGCTCCCGCAGGACGGCGCGAAAACGGCGCACTTCTGTTCGATGTGCGGCCCGACCTTCTGCTCCATGAAAATCAGCGAGGAGGTCCGCGAGTTCGCCGCCAAAGAGGGACTTTCGGAAGAGGAGGCTCTGGAGAAAGGAATGGAGGAAAAGGCGAAGGAATTCGCAGACTCGGGGGCGGAGATTTACTCCTGAACCAGCAATCTACCCGACGAGAACGACCTCATCCAGAGATTGCCGCACCATCTCGATGAGATCGGACGGCGAGTAAGGCTTTGCCAGAAATTGCGATCTCTCAGGAAAATCGATTTCCCCTCGAAAAACTTCCGCCGAGTATCCGCTCACACAAATCACCGGTAGATCGGGTTTCTCCGACCGGAGTCTCGTCGCCAGCTCGTGTCCGGAAACCCCACCGGGCATTACAATATCAGTCAACAGCAAGTCGATCTGATCGCGATGCTTCTTCCAGATTTCGAGTGCCTCGGCCCCGCTTTCGGCTTCGATAATGTGGTAGCCATATCTGGACAACGTTTTCCTGGCAACCGCTCTGACGAGAGCCTCGTCTTCGACGAGAAAAACGGTTTCTCTGCCCCCTTCGAGTCTTCCTGACATGCCAACCCGCTCCAGCTCTCCGGGCATTGAGACATCCGTTTTCATCGTTGGCAGAAAGATCGTAAAAACAGTGCCCTTCCCTTTTTCACTCTCGACTTCCATAGTGCCACCATGTTGCTCAACAATACCGAGCGCAGTGGGAAGCCCCAGGCCGGTCCCCTCACCCACTTCTTTCGTGGTGAAAAAGGGCTCAAAGATTTTCGAAAGTCGCTCCGGTTCGATCCCCATACCCGTATCAATCACGCGGATTTGAACACAACTTTCACAGACTCCCCCACATTGCTGTGAGAGCATGGTTTCCACCGTCAACTTTCCTCCCCGCGGCATCGCGTCGCGGGAATTGACGACGAGATTGAGCATTACCTGCTCCAGCATCGCGGGGTCGGCCTCTACCGTTGCCCCCTCTGCATCCAGATCGAATTTCAGTTCGATATCCTCCCCGATAATGCGTTCGAGAATTTTCCCGAAAGATGCAATACATTCATCAATTCGTACGGGCTTCGCAACCATTGGCTGTTGACGAGTAAAGGCGAGCAGTTGTCGTGTTAGGTCGGCCGCTTTCAATGATGCCGTATCGATTTCCTCTGCCAAAGCCTTTTCGCTTCCACCCAGCTCCGGCAACAACAGCTCCATGTTTCCGTGTATCACAGTGAGAAGATTATTGAAGTCGTGAGCAATCCCTCCTGCCAGCTGCCCGACTGCCTGCATCTTCTGTGACTGTCGCAGTTTTTCTTCGAGCCCCTGCTGATCTGTCACATCACGAACGAAAATATTCAGCCAAATTTCGTGCTCTCCGGGCACTGTGGAAACCGACAACTCCACCGGGAACTGTTCACCGGAATCTCTCTTTCCGTTCTGATCAAATCGCAGGCCTTTGACGCTGCTGTTCCCTTTCCCGATCTGAGCAAGAAAGTCGGGCAGGAAACGACTGATCGATTCTCCAACCGCCGTCTCTTTGCCTGCCCCAAAAATCTTCTCCGCCGGCCTGCTCCAACTGACAATTCTGGAACCCCTGTCGATCCCCACTGCGGCATCCATCGCGGTATCGAGAAGCAACTGGTGCAACCTTGATTTCTGGTGGATCAGCTTGGTCGCTGCTTCCACCCGACGCCGCAAGATCGCGTTCCATACAATAACGATGAAAGCAATTATCCCGAGTGCTACAACTACGATGCCAACGAGCTTCAGATTTACGAGCGTTAGTTTCCTCCGGGGCTGAAAGACAAAGCCATCCATCCAATCTTCGTTTTCCGGATACTGTGCGACTCCCGAATCCACATAGATAGATGCAATGTTCGACCAACGCCCGGTGTTCATGGATCCGATCTTCACGACATCCGGAACGACAAAAGGCCTGGTCAGCTCGGCCTCCGATTTTAATAGAGCCCGCGATTTCCCTCTTCCTTTGACACCCGGAAGAGTAAGAATCAGGTCGATGATTTCATCCGGGTTGGCCATTGCATATTCCCAACCTTTGATTGAGGCACGAATCATTGCCTCCGTGACTTCGCGGTTTTCTTCGACAAACTTCTCCGTCGTACAAAGCGTGTCTCCGTAAAAATCGATCCCATAATCCATCGGCGCAATCAGGCGAAGCGTAAGACCCCGGGCCCGAAATAATGGCGCTTGTGTCGTCGAATATCCCGAAATGGCATCTGCCGTGCCATCGGTCAATGCATCCAGACTCCATGCTCCTCTCAGTATTTCCACGTCATCCACAGACAAATTCCGGCGTTCCATCATCGCGCTGAACTGAACCAGTCCTCCTGCTTTCGAGATGGCAACCTTTCTACCGAGCAGGTCTTCCGGAGTCTCGATTTGTGACTTTCGATTCGTAATGAGAACGTAGGGAGAATGCTGAAAGATTGCGGCACAGGCAACGACCGGTTCCCCCTTCATCCGGGAAACGATTGCCTCCGAAGCGGCAACACAGAAGTCGGCTTCACCACTCAGCATCTGATGCGTTGCATGCTTCCCTGGATCTCCTTCCCTAATTTCCACGACGAGTCCTTCCTCTTCATAGAACCCCTTTTCCAACGCTGCGTAGTAGCCGGCGAACTGAAACTGATGCTTCCATTTCAGTTGTAGGGTTATTTCTTTTTTCTCGCGGGCTTCCAGCGGCGCAAAAAGGCAGAGGCAGAAGTACGCGACAACTGCAAACGATGCAGTTTTGTGCACTAGAGAATGTAGGAGGATCGTAATGCTAGAAAACCGTTAAAATTGTAATTTCCATAATTTTCACACATATTTCCGGTATTGTCACGTAAAGAGATTAAAAAGTGCTGAAAGCTGAAATCAAAAACTGCCCTCGACTCTCCCGATGTCCTGACTCAACTCTCAGGGAATCAACTCTAAGTCATCCTGATTCCGTCCGGCTACGCCGCTTCTATTGTGACCGCGAGCCCTTCTCGCTCAAGGTCTGCACCACGTAGTAGAGCATCGGCACAGCGGCGAGACTCAGCATCGTGGCGACCAGCATTCCTCCAAAAACAGCCGTCCCGATCACTTTTTGAGCTTCCGCCCCCGCCCCCGAGGCAATCAGCAGGGGGATCACACCGAGAATAAATGAGAATGCGGTCATCAGGACGGCCCGGAATCGCATCCTTGTCGCCTCGATCGCAGCGTCGAAAACGGATTTTCCATCCTCCCGAAGCACCTTCGCGAATTCAACAATGAGAATGGCACTTTTCGTCGATAATCCTATCAGAAGCACAATTCCAATCTGGGTGTAGACATTGTTGTCCATTCCCCGAAGCATCACTGCAGCTACTGCCCCCAGCAACGCAGTCGGAACGGACAGAACCACCGAAACAGGAATCGACCAACTCTCGTACTGCGCCGCCAGAACGAGATAGACCATTAGTATCGCGAAAAGAAAAATGGCCGTCATACCTCCACTCGCCTGCTTCTCCTGATATGACAACTCGGACCAACTGTATCCCATCGTCCCGGGAAGTTTTTCGTCTGCCATATTCTCCATGACATTCATTGCCTGGCCCGAGCTGAAGCCGGGAGCAGGATTCCCCATAATTTTGATCGATGGATAGAGATTGAAGCGGGTAACTGTCTGAGGTCCGTAACTTTCCTCAACGCTGGCAATGGATCCCAGCGGAGTCATGGTTCCTTCCGCATTCCGGAACTGCAGCTTTTCAATATCAGCCGGCGTTGCCCGGAACGGCGCATCCGCCTGGGCTTTCACCTGAAATGTCCTTCCGAACTGCGTGAAATCATTTACGTAGGCCGAGCCGAGGTAGACTTGCATCGTTTCGAACACCGAGTTCATCGGAATCCCCATTCGCATGACCTGCTCGCGATCAATGTCTACAAAAATCTGGGGAATGCTGGAACGGAATGTTGTGTTCACCCGATTCAGGGCACTCTGCGAGTTTCCGTCCACGATAAACTCCTGTGCTTTGGCCTGCAATTCACCGAAACCAACACCGCCTCTGTCCTGCAACATAAACGTAAACCCTCCGGAAGTTCCTACACCGGGGAGCGAAGGCACGGCAAACGCGAAGGAGAACGCATCTTTGTACATGAAGAGACGCTGATTGATCTGCTGCAATATCCCCGCCTGGTGAAGTGCGGGTGTTTTTCGTTCGGCCCAGGGATCGAAGACAACAACCATCAATCCCGCATTTGAGGCGGCGGAAGAATCAATGATCGAAAATCCGGTAATCGCAACGATATCAGAAATCCCCTCGATGCCGGAGAGAGCCGCGTTGAGCTCTTTCATCGTCTTGCTGGTCCGGTCCAGCGTTGCTCCATCAGGAAGCTGGATATTGACCAAGCAGTAGCCCTCGTCCTCCTGAGGGACAAAGCCGGTTGGCAAATTCCCGAGTCCGAAAACAGCGAGCCCTGCCATGCCGATAAAGAGAATCAGACAAACCGCGACACGCCGAATCGCAAATTTGGTGATACCAAGATACAGGTTCGTCGATTTTTCCAGAGCACGGTTAAACCGATAGAAGGGTCCCTTTTGGGGCTCCTTCTGCTCCCTCAATAAGAGCGCGGCCAGTGCAGGGCTCAGCGTGAGCGCATTAATCGAACTGAAAACCGTGGCAATCGCAATAGTGACAGCAAATTGCTTGAAGAGCGTGCCGGTAATTCCCGCCATGAACGTGGTCGGAACGAAAACCGCGAGCAAAACCAGCGTGGTCGCAATGACGGGACCGGACACCTCTTTCATCGCCTTCTCCGCCGCCTCGCGGCTCGACAAACCTTTTGCGATCCAGCTGCTTGTATTCTCCACGACAACGATGGCGTCATCGACGACAATTCCGATTACGAGGACGAGGCCGAAAAGAGAAAGCTGATTCAGCGAATAACCAAAGGCTAACAAAACCGCAAACGTTCCGATCAGCGCGACGGGAATGGTAATCGCCGGAATGATCGTGGCCCGGAAATTCTGCAGGAAAATATACACCGTGAAGACCACGAGCAGAAGTGCGAGCACTAGAGTCACGACCACGTTTCTAATCGAAGCGTTCACGACGTTGGTATTGTCGTAGACAATCTTATATTGCACATCTTCGGGAAAAGACCGGGACAATTCCTCCATCGAAGCGCGCACTCCGTCTGCGACGGCGAGGATATTCGATCCGGGGATCTGATTGATCGCAAGAGTGGCCGCCGGGCTTCCATTCAGGCTGGACCGCACGCTGTACAGATCAGACCCCAGCTCGACCCGTGCGACATCTTTGACCCGCACCAACCCGCCACCGGATCCGGCCTTTACGACGATATCTTCAAATTCGGAGACATCCGCCAACCGTCCCCGCACACTCACAGTGTACTCATTCTGCACTGCCCGGGGAACCGGTGCCGCCCCGATCCTGCCGCCTGCGACCTGCAGATTCTGCTGACGGATGGCATTCACGACTTCCGTCGCGGCAAGATCAAAACTCTTCATCCGGTCCGGATCCAGCCAGATCCGCATACTCAGCTGCCCGGCTCCGTAAACGGTAACGTTGCCGACATCGTCAACCCGTGCCAGTTCATCCCGGATTCTCTGCCACGCAAAATTGGAGAGAAAAGCATCATCGTAGGTGCCGTTGGGAGACGTCAGGGCAATATACATGACGACGTTGGTCGACTGCTTCTTCACCGTCACCCCCATTCGCTTCACCTCCTCCGGAAGCTTCGCCTCGGCGATGGAAACCCGGTTCTGTGTCAGCACGTTGGCGCTGTCGAGGTCCGTCCCCGGTGCGAATGTCACCGTCAGATTCATCGTGCCGTCATTACCGGACACCGACTGCATGTAAATCATCCCCTCGACCCCGTTTACCTCCTGCTCAATTGGTGCCGCAACCGTCTCCGCCACGGTCGATGCGTTGGCACCGGGATAGACCGCACTGATCTGGACTGTCGGGGGAGCCAGGTCCGGATACCGGGAAACAGGCAAACCGAGCAGCGCAACCAGCCCGATAACCACGATAAAAATCGAGATCACTGCCGCGAAAATCGGACGCCGGATGAAAAAGAGACTGAACATGTGGTGCCTTCCGGAAAAATTCCCTACTCCGCTTTTTCCTTCGTTTTCAAAGACTCTTTCGCGGAACCGTTTGGATCGGGAGGACTGTCAGCCCCCGGGGGAGCGGCAGCCGGCTTTTCGATTCTGACCGTCACCCCCTCCCTGACACGCTGCAGGTTCGAAACCACAAAGCGGTCATCCGCTTGCAGACCTGTCCCGGACGCTTCATCAAAAGGCTCGATGATCTTTTTATTTCCCACAGTCAGCGAATTGGGAACAATGGTACGGCGCTGGATAACATTCCCCTCCCCGACAACCATCATAAACGAACCACCGAGATCCCGCTGTATCGCGGCTGCGGGAACGAGCACGGCGTCTTCGACTTCATTGGGGATCCGAAGACGGGCAAACAGTCCATCAACCAAGAGCCCTTTTTTGTTTTCAAAAGAAGCACGCAAACGAATCGTCCCTGAATTGGGATCCACCGAGTTGTCGGCAAAGTCAAACCGCCCCACCTCTTCGAACGGAGTCCCGTCAGACAGCACCAACTGCAACTCCAACTCTTTTCCCTTGCCGCTGCCTGTCGGATTCTCGGCATTCGGCATATCCTGAAGATACTTGAGGGTTTCCCGCTCACTTCCGTCGAAGTTGAAATAGATCGGCTGAGTGGTGATGATGTCAGTCAAAAGGGTGGGATCCGCCACTCCGACCAGGTTGCCCTGATCAACGAGAGGACTGGAAACCCGGCCGGCAAACGGCGCGTGAATCTTCGTGTAGCCGAGATCCCGTTCCGCATCGGAAAGAGCCGCCCTCGCAATATCCACCCCGGCCTGTGCCGCCTTTCGCTCCGCCTCTGCACTCAGCACATCAATTTCCGACACCGCTCCGCTTCCTTCGAAAGCCTTCTTGAGCTTCTTCCAGCTGGTCGTGGCGATCTCGAGATCCGCCTCGGCTTTTGCCAGATTGCCCTTCGCGGTTTCGACTGCCGCTTCGAACTGCTCGGGCTCGATTGTGAAAAGCAGCTGCCCTTTTTCGACATACTGACCCGCATCAAAATGATAGGCCTGCAGAAAGCCCTTCACCCGCGCCCGGATCTCCACGCGGGCGGAACCCGATGTTCGCCCCGCATATTCAGAGAATACGGTGGTCGTTTTGATTTCGGGAGTCTCAACTCCCACTTCCGGAGGGGGAGGGGCGACAAATTCGTTCTTTTTCGCGCAGCCGGTCAACGCCAGTCCAGCGGTGAGCACAGCGAACAAAAAGGGATCAGAATGTCGCATGGTATTTATTCCTTTATATTATCCTCTTCCCCGCTGACCGATACCGCAGCAGCAAAAGGCGCGGGACGTTTCCGCTTCCAGCCACCGCCCGGCTTTTCTTTCACCGGAGGCAACACTGGTTCTTCGCAGGCGACGCCTCCCCCCAGTGCCCGATAGAGAGCAATGTAATTCCTCGCGAGCTGCCCTTTTGAAACAACCGCCGTATCTTCATTCTGGAATTTCACCCGCTCCGTGTCGATGACACGCTGAAAGTCGACGAGCCCCTCGCGGTAGTTGTCCCCGACCAAACTGACCGATTCACTCGCAGCGGATACGGCGCGCCGCAGCGCATCAAGCCGCCGTCTTTCCGTTGCCACACCCGCCATCGCCGTTTCCACTTCCTCCACTGCGGCCAGTACCGTTTTCTCATATGCACCGTAGGCCTGCATTGCACGGGCTTCCTCCACCCGGATCAAATTCTTGATCTGACCACTGCTGAAGAGATTCCAGCGCAATGACGGACCGAATGAATAAGCTGCCGCCGCCGCGTCCGGGAGGCTTGAGATATTCGATGCCTGCAGCTGCAACTGACCCGCGAGCTGGAATTTCGGATACAACTCCGACTCCGCCACCCCGATGCTGGCAACCGACGCCGCGAGAACGCGTTCCGCCTGCCGGATATCCGGCCGGGCCCGGAGAAGGCTTGCCGGACAATCCACTGCGTAGTCGCGCCCCGGCTGAGGAATCGAGCGGGACCGGGCTAGCAACGACGAGACATCATGCGGATATCCCCCCGTCAATGTTGCGAGCCGGTTGCGGGCGGCAGCGAGTTGCCCCTCCAGCTGGGGAACCAGCGCTCGGGTCGTTTCGAGATTGGAGCGCGCCTGAGTCACGTCAATTTTGGAAACCAGTCCGGCATCGAGCCTGTCCTGTGCCAGTTTCAGTGATTCCCGCTGGATCTTGATGTTTTGATTCGCGACATAAATCCGCTCATCGAAGGTCGCGTAGTCGATGTAGTTCAACGCCACATCGGCAAAGAGAGAAACGAGGAGGTCCCGGTAGTTCTCCACTTCTGACTGCAAATTTGCGTCGGCCGCTTCGACCCCGCGCTTGAGACCACCAAAAACATCCAGCTCCCATCCTGCATTCAGCCCCGTCGAATACACATCAACCGGATTCAACGCCGGGGCGAATCCGACACGCTCACTCTGCCGGTTCCGCGCATAACCCGCATCCGCAGCCAGCGCCGGAAGCATTCTGCTTTTGGCTACCCCCCGCTGAGCACGAGCTTCAACGATTCGCTGGATCGCGATTTTGAAATCCGGATTTTCCGATCTCGCGCGATCAATCAATTGATTCAGTACGGGATCGTTGAACCCCTTCCACCAGGATGCAAGAGGCGCGCCGCTGGCGTCGAGATGCGGTTGCACACTCATTGTCCATCGATCCGGCATCTTCGTTTTCGGACCGGAATAGTGATATCCCACCGTCTCACACCCCGCGAGAATTACTCCTGAAAGGAGTAGAACCAACAGACTAAAACGGGACGTGAACTTCATGGGAGAGTGGTCAAAAAAGACACAGATAAACAATCACTGAATTGATACATAGGGCCGTTCTGAGACGCCCTTGCAAGTGAATTCTATCATCAATACACAAACCTGATTTCGATCTGCAAATTTCGAATGTAAGCCGCACCTCCCTCCAACGTCTATCCCTGTATGAACGACTCCAGCCCATCGGCACCCGATCTTTCCAGAACCTACCCACGCAGCCCCCGCGAAACGCTCGGAGGATATGTCGTAGCCGCACGGACCCTCGACAAATGCCGCGCCGAAGTCGCAGGGACTCTTGGCGAATACCACTTCGACTGCCCGCTCGACAATCTGCTTTTTGATTTCACCGGAATTACCGCTGATCAGTTGCGGGAGAAGGTCTCATCAGGAGCTACCGATGAAGAGATCGGGAACTGGCTGCGCGATACCTCAAAAGTGAAGGAGAAGCGGGAGGTCATCAAATGGAACAACGACCTGCGTTACAAACGGATCAGCGAAATGCCCATCGAGTTGCAGGAATTCCTCGAAGAATACATCCCCGAAAACCTGCCTGACGGTAGCATTGTCTACTACTGGTTCGATGTTTATGATATCGAAGAGGAACGCATCTGACCCTGTCAGGTGCGAGGCTTGACCCTGTCAGGTCGACAGCCCAACCCAGTACCCTCCCGGTTCCGCAGCCCTGCTCCTGTCCTGTGACCGTGCTTTGACACGGACGGGTTACTGGATTAATTTGCACTTCGTGTCAAAAGGCGAATTGCCGGAGAAACGCAAAGCTCTTGGCACATCTTAAGCTGCGTTTCCCAGTCATGAAATATGGCTTCCTCCTAGATATGGATGGAGTGATTTACCGGGGCAGCAAGTTGATTCCCGGAGCTAAGTCCTTCATCCGCCGCCTCCACGAAACAGACACCCGTTTCCTCTTTTTAACCAACAACAGCCAGCGCACCCGCCGCGATGTGGCGATGAAACTCTGCCGCATGGGAATCGAGGCGACCGAGCGGGACATCTTTACCTGCAGCATGGCTACAGCACGCTTTGTCGCACAGCAGAAACCCGGTGGTTCAGCCTACGTGATTGGAGAAGGCGGGCTCCTCAATGCACTTCATTTAAACGGGTATTCCGTAGTCGAAGAAAATCCCGACTATGTAATCGTCGGCGAAGGTCGCACCATGACTTTTGAAATGATCGAGAAAGCGGTCCGACTCGTCGACGGCGGAGCGCGTTTGATCGCAACAAACCTCGATCCCAACTGCCCAACCGAAGCCGGGATTCGCCCGGGATGTGGAGCCATCGCGGCAATGATCGAAAGTGCGACGGGCAAGAAGGCGTTTTCCGTGGGCAAACCCAGCCCGGTGATGATGCGCGCCGCACGAAAACAGCTGGGACTCACCAGCGAGGAAACCGTGATGGTTGGCGACACGATGGAGACGGATATTCTGGGAGGAGTAAGCCTCAGTTACCGTACAATTCTTGTGATGTCAGGCGGCACCTCACGGGAGGATTTGCAGGATTTCGCCTACTCACCGGATCTGATTCTCGACAGCGTCGCAGACATTCCGGAAACGCTCAGCTTTGGGGAGCCCAACAGGAGTTCGAACCGTTCCAGAAACGTTTCTTCCGATTATACCCTCGCGCCAACCGGGTAGCCATGCGGCTTTGCATGTCGGGAGAATACGTGCGAAATCCTCCCACATATGTCTTGCCGCTCGAAATCGCTTCACAAATCCGTTGCATCCTTCGTTGACTTTCCCGAATTCTCGCGTTAAGTGCGCGCTCTCAACCAATTTCTCCAGTCATGGCAGTACCAAAACGTCGCACATCAAAAATGAAGAAGCGCCTCCGCCGCAGCGGTCAGCGCTGGCGTGCCCGCAAGCTCAACGTATGTTCTGAGTGCGGTAGCGCAGCTCCGTCACACATCGCCTGCCCCAGCTGTGGCTACTACAAAGGGCGTCAGGTTATCACAGTCGACGAGTTTTAGGACCGGCTGTTTTCCCCAGATAATTTTTCACACGAAGTCACCTCGAGAGGGGTGACTTTGTTGTTTTCAGGGTTGCAACAATCGCGGCCCAACCTCTAGTCTGTCGCGGAACTTTAACCATGAAAATTGCACTGGATGTCATGGGGGGCGATCACGCTCCTGCTGCTATCGTCGAAGGCGCCATGCTCGCGCTCGAAGACCAGGCCATCGATGTCGAAAAGCTCTTCCTGGTCGGGGACGAGCCCGCTGTGAAAGAGGAACTTTCCCACCTTTCTTACGCCCACGGTAAAATCGAAATCGTGCATTCTGAAGAAGTGGTGGAAATGCACGAATCCGCTGTGAAGTCGGTTCGTCAGAAAAAAAAATCGTCTATCAGCGTGGCGGTCGACCTTGTGAAAAGCGGGGACTGCCAGGCAGTCGTCAGCGCCGGCAATACGGGGGCTGCTGTCGCTGCTTCAACAATCAAGCTGCGAAACATTCCCGGCGTCGAACGCGCCGGCATCGCCTCCCCTCTCCCGAACGAAAACGGACCCTGTAACATTGTCGACGCAGGTGCGAACGTTGACGCCAAGCCGTCCCATTTGCTCGGTTATGCGATCATGGGCAGCGTCTACGCCCGGCACGTTCAGGGAAAAACGAATCCCATCGTCGGCCTCATGTCAGTCGGAGAGGAAGATTCGAAAGGAACCGACTTTACCCGCGAAGTTTTTGAACTGCTGAAAGAATCCGGCCTCAATTTTAAGGGAAATGTCGAGGGACACGATCTTTTTGAAACCCCTGTCGACGTCGTGGTTTGTGATGGATTCGTTGGAAACGTGATCCTGAAATCCTGCGAGGCGACCGCAAAAGCAATGTTCAAGTGGTTGAAGGAAGACATCAAAGCCACACCGATCCGCCAAATGGGCGCCCTCATTGCAAAAGAGGCGTTCAAAGCGACCAAGGAGCGGGGCAATTACGAGACCTACGGAGGAAGTCCCCTCCTCGGCGTCAACGGCATTTGCATTATCGGTCATGGATCGAGCAGTCCCCGTGCGGTAAAGAATGCAATCCGGGTTGCATCAGAAGCGGTTAAGCACCATGTAAATCCCCATATTGAGGAAGAAATGGCTCGATCTGCCAGCCTCCTCGGGTAAAGGTTCCCCTTTCCGCTTTTCGTTCCCGATCCGAAAATGAAGAACTCAGCTGTTTCGCCAGACCAGAAAATGATCCCGGTCCGCATTGCGGGTACCGGCAGTTATTTGCCGGAGCGAATCATGACGAATCAGGAGTTGGAAGATCTCGTCGACACCTCTGATGACTGGATCACCAGCCGGACAGGTATCCGCGAGCGCCGCATTGCAGCAGAGGGCGAGCACACGAGCCACCTCGCAGCAAAGGCGGCAGAGAAGGCGCTTGAACAGGCCGGTCTAGACGGCGCGGACGTCCACCTCATCATTGTCGCAACGATCACTCCGGACACGCTTACCCCGGCAACTGCCTGCTACGTGCAGCAACACCTCGGTTCACAGCGCGCTGTCGCTTTCGACGTATCCGCAGCCTGCTCCGGATTTCTCTACGCCCTTGAGCTGGCCCGCACCAGTGTCGGATCCGGGGCCTTCCGCAACGCCCTGATCATCGGCGCGGAAAAACTCAGCGCTTTCGTTGACTGGAATGACCGCAACACCTGCGTTCTCTTCGGCGACGGGGCCGGGGCAGCTGTCCTTCTTCCATCTGAAAACGGAGACGGGAAAATTCTCTCCTGTGCACTCGGAACCGACGGAGCACAGGCCGAGCTTCTCAACATTCCCGGCGGCGGGTCCGCCTGCCCGCTCAAAGTGGACGCTCCGAATGAAAAACTCGCCTACCTTGCCATGCAGGGGCGCGAAGTTTTCAAACACGCGGTGAACGCGATGAAGACGGCAAGCATCGATGCGATCGAGGCTGCCGGTTTGACTGCCTCTGACATCAAGCTTCTCATCCCCCATCAGGCGAATCTCCGCATCATTGACGCGATCGTCGAGCGCCTCGAGATCGACCGTGAAGACGTGTTCATCAACCTGGATAAATACGGTAACACTTCTGCTGCCGCTGTTGCCATCGCTCTCGATGAAGCCAATCGCCAGGGTCGCATGGAGAAGGGTGATAAAGTTTTGCTCGTTGCTTTCGGAGCCGGATTGACCTGGGCCAGCGCTATCATTGAATGGTGAAAATGGTGAGAAAAAGAGCCCTCGCCGTAACGCTTTACCGGTAGCGTGCATTGCGTGATGACTCTTCTCGCGGAAACATCTTTCTCACTGGCTCATCCCTGGGCTTTGTTGCTCTTGCTGCTGCTTCCCCTTCTCGCCCTGATTCGCAGCCGTTCCGGAAAGCAGAGCGCGGTTGTATTCTCGTCGCTCCACATCCTCCAGCGCCTCGGCCCGCTCTCCAAAGGTCGTGCCGGCGGATTCCGTCTCGTCTTTCTGTTTCTCACCCTTGCATCTGTCATCGCTGCGCTGGCACGCCCTCAGTGGATCAACAAAACGGAGTCTGTCTCTGAAAGTGGCGTCGAAATGATTGTCGCGATTGATGTCTCCCTGTCGATGAAAGTCGACAGCGACGGTTTCACGATTGAAGGACACCCGGTGAACCGGCTCATGGCCGCGAAAAAAGTGACACGCGACTTCATTCGCGGACGCACCACCGACCGGATCGGCATACTGGCCTTTGCCGGACGCCCTTACCTTGCCAGCCCCCTGACACTCTCTAAAACATGGCTGGAAGGTCCCCAGGGACTTGGTCGCGTCCAGATTGGTTTGGTCGAGGACGGCACCGCAATCGGCTCCGCCATCGCCGCAGCGGCCCGACGTCTCGACAAACGCCCATCGAAAAGCAAGGTCATCGTGTTAATTACCGACGGAGTCAACAACGCGGGGAAACTCTCACCGATCGAGGCGGCGAACATGGCGAAGACGCTCGG
This sequence comes from Verrucomicrobiales bacterium, assembly GCA_022361255.1. Classification (GTDB taxonomy): domain Bacteria; phylum Verrucomicrobiota; class Verrucomicrobiia; order Verrucomicrobiales; family DEV007; genus Arctic95D-9. Next base: position 19,253 of record JAKSBG010000013.1, on the reverse strand, counting down.
CATCCGGGTCTACACCATCGCAGTCGGCTCTTACGGCGACCACATCATTCAAACCGAATACGGGCCCAAAAGGCTGCGACAGGAATTCGATGAAAAGACAATGAAGCAAATCTCGGATATTGCCGACGGGGAATACTTTCGCGCCGAGGACACGGATGGACTTGAGCGAATATTCTCTCTGATCGATGAAATGGAAAAAACCGAGATCCTGAGACGGACCCGGGTGGAAACGGACGAACTTTTTCACTGGATAGCCGCCGCAGCGTTCGTTTTCGGTTTGCTAACCGTCACGGGTGACGAAACGTTCTGGAGAAGGTTCCCATGAACGAAGCTCTCAACACAGGTATCACATTCGGCGCCCCGGTCTGGTTCTGGGGACTGCTTGCGTTGCTCCCGCTGCTCCTGTTGAGAATCCGCTCCCACTTCACCGCCACCCGCTCTTTGCCCGGACTCGTTTCCCCCCGGCTTCGCACGCAGCTTGTCACCGGCCGGGGCCAACTCGTGCGCTGGACTTCCTTTTTTCTACATGCCCTTGCCCTCGCCGCGATCATTACCGCCCTCGCCCGCCCACGGATGGGTTTTGAAGAGGTGGAGACAGAAACCGAGGGGCGAAACCTTATTCTCGCGCTCGACACCTCGCGCAGCATGCTCGCAAACGATCTGCAACCAAACCGTATTGAGCGGGCAAAACTTGCAGCAATGGACATTGTCAGATTGCTGCCCGAGGACCGCGTCGGCCTGATCGCTTTCGCAGGGCGCCCCTTTCTGCAGGCCCCCCTCACCGTCGACCACGAGGCGATTCTCGAATCCATCGAGCAACTCGATACCGAAATCATACCGCGCGGGGGAACCAATCTGACCGCAGCAGTGAAGCTGGCGACGGAAACATTTCGGGAAAGCGAAACGGAACGGGGCGCACTCGTCATTTTTTCCGACGGCGAGGCCCTTGAAGGCTCTGCTGAAGTGGAAGCGATTCGCGCAGGCGCGGAAGAGGCTGGCATGACCATTTTGACTGTCGGAGTCGGAACCGCTTCCGGAGCGATCATCCCGGAAATGGACGATCAGGGAAATCCGATCCCCGGGGAATTCATCCAGGATGACAACGGACAGGTCGTCCGCTCACGCCTTGATCCCTCCGCTCTTCGCTCGCTCGCCAGCAAGGGAGGGATCTACATTCACCTCGGTGGCTCCGTGTCTCTCACTCAGATCGTCAACCGTATTCAGTCCGCTATCGAAACATCCCGTGAGGAAAGCGAAGCCACCCTCCGACCGATCGAACGCTTCCAGTGGCCTCTCTCCATTGCCGCCCTCTGCCTTTTCCTCGCCCACGTCGCGCCCGCTCTTTTCCCCGCTTCGAAAGCAAGTTCGCGCGCACCGGGCCTGAGCACCTCCGCCCGGAACCGCACCTCTCTGACCACTGGCACACTGCTCCTTTTTCTAAGCGTGTCAGGATATTCGGATGATCCGCTTTTCCTCGGACACGAAAAATTCGCGGCGAACGACTACCAGTCTGCGATTGAGGTCTACGAGGGTGCACTGGCGGAAAAAGTTTCGGACCCGGATCGAATTCGCCTTCAAATGGGAATCGGGGCATCAGCTTATCGTCAGGGAGATTACGAAAGGGCTGCCGATGCCTACGGCGAAGCTCTCATCGGCGCAGCAGACGGCTTGCGTGAACAGGCCCACTACAATCTCGGCAACACACTTTTCCGTCAGGGGGAAACCGCAATCAGCAGCCTGCAATCCGCCGCCAATCCTGACCAGTTGCAAACGCTGACCGCTCCGGCCGAAATCGTCGATGCAACGATTCAGACCTGGGAGAGCGCGATCGAACACTACGAGTCCGCCCTTTCTCTGAATCCCGAAAATTCCCGCGCCCCGCATAACATTGAAGTGGTGAAAAAGAAAATCGAAGAACTCAAAAAGCAGCAGGAGGAAGAACAGAAAAAAGAGGAAGAGCAGGAGAAGCAGGAGGAAGAAGAAAAGAAGGAAGAGGAAAAAGAGCAGGAGAAGGAGAAGGAGGATCAGAAAGAGAAAGAAGAGAATCAGGACAGCGAAGAGCAGGATAACCAGGACAGCGAAGAGCAGGAAAATCAAAGTGACGAAAACCGGGACCAACAGGGCGAAGACCAACAGCCCAAAGATGAGTCCGGCGAAAACGAAAAATCCGACGAGGACCGCGAGCAGCAGCCAGACGAATCCGGGCAGGATCAGGAGGATTCCGGGGAAGAAAACCGGGAGGAAAATTCCGACGGAGATCAACAGGAGCCCGAAAACGAAGGAGAGAAATCCGGTGAAGGAGATCAACCCGAAGAGAAAGACGGAGAGAAAAACCCGGAAGACGGCGAGGAACAGGAAGCCGACAAAAATTCCGGAAAGGATGAACAACCTGCGCGACCGGAACCCGGCGACGAGGAACAACCAAAGGATGGGGATCTCGATCGCAAGTCCGGAAAATCGGAGCCACCGCAACCGCAAGATGGCCAACCGGGTGGTGCCGAAAGCCAGCCCATGGAGCAGAAAAATCCCGAAACCGGCTACTCTCCCAGCGAGGCACGCCAACTTCTCCGTGCGCTGTCCGACGAAACCGAGGTTCGCCCGATCCTGCGCGCTTCTCCCGGCGAAAAATACAAAAACTGGTGATGCACTCGAATCTCTCCCGATACATCATTGTTGTTCTGACAGGGGCAATCCTGGCCGGATTTGTCCCGCGGGGCATTCGTGCCCAGCAGCAGGGCTTCCAGCCGTCGATTTCCGCGACAGCTCTCAGCGATCGCGTCGCCATCGGGGAAATCGGGGTCATTATGGTGAAGATCAACGGAGGCGATGCAAAAGTGCCGCAAACGATTCCCGTTGAAGGGCTCGAGGTCGTGCAATCCGGAAGGGAATCCAATATCAGCATTCGCAACGGTGTCCGGACAATTCAAATGATCTACTCCTACCGGTTTCGCGGAAACGAACCCGGCACCTACACGATCCCCCCGATCACCACCGAAGTCGGCGGAGCCACCATTTCAACCAAGCCGTTTACCGTGACGATTTTCGAGCGCGACGCCAGTGCCGCAGTCGACGCCACCCGCCCGCTCTTCGCCAAGCTCGACCTGCCGAAAAAAGAGTTCTACATCAACGAGCTGATCCCCTTCACGGTCACCGCATTTGTCCGTGGCCGGAATTCGCTGCGGGACATCAGCCACGTCACCTTCGAGCACGAGAACCTCATCACCGGAGGTTTCTCCGCAACAAACGGGTCGGGGGGCGAAATCGGGAGCACCTACTATTCCTCCGTGGCCATGCCCTCGACTCTTTTCGCACTCAAGCCCGGCGACTTCCGCATCGGCCCCGCCTCGATTGGCTTGCGTCTCCTCGACCAGAGCTCCGGCTTTGGCTTTCCCTCTTTCTTTTCAAGGACCGTTGCGCAGGAGGTCACGACAAACACCGTGAACGTCACCGTCAAACCCCTCCCCGACAATGCGCCTCTGAGCTTCACCGGCGGAGTCGGATCTTTCAAACTTGCCACCGTAGCCTCGATTACCGACGTCAGCGTGGGAGACCCCATCTCCATGAAATTCGTCGTCACCGGAAAAGGTAATCTTCAAACGATGGAAGCGCCCGTTTTCAGCGTTGCCCAGACCGGAATCTGGAAAACCTACGAGCCCTCAAAAACGCTCGACGAGGAACGGGACTCTGACGGCTTTAGCGAAGGGGTTGTCGAATTTTCCCGCGTGATCATTCCGGAGGCAAAAGTCGACGCCATCCCCCCCTTCGAGCTCAGCTACTTTGATCCGGACAAAGCAGAATACGTCACCCTGAAAAGCGATCCGATTCCCGTGACGATTCGGGCCGACAACACGGCCGCCCCCGCCATTGAACGTCCCGGAGAGGCCGCCGCTTCCCCCGCCCCGTCCGGACGTTCACTTTCCCCCGCTTCCAAACCGACCGCTCAACACGGCGATTTTCTGCATATCCGCACTGCCTCCCCGCGTTGGGTTGCCGCCGGCGAGCTCGGGAAACGCGGTCTCGGCTTCTACCTCGTCCAGACGCTCTTCTCCGTCGCCTTCTTCACCATCCTCGGATTCGGTGCCGTCCGCTGGTGGAAATCGCGGGAACGACGTGAAATCCATACCCCGCTGAGCTTCCGCAAAGCGGTGAAGAAACTTCCCGGCGCCGGAACGAACCGCAGAGAATTCTTTCAGTCCGTTTCCGAAGCATTGGAAATCTGGCAGGAGGAAAATCCCGACGCGCCGGATAAGCTGTCCGAAGTCGTTGATCAGGTTTCCGGGCGTTGCAACGCCATCCTCTACAGTGGAAATTCGCAACCCGACGCACCCGTATCGCGGAACGAAGCCACTGAATTTCACACCATCCTCGAACGCCTTCTCAAATCGTGATCCGAACCATTTCCAGTCTCCTCTTTTTGCTGTGTCTCGGCCCCCTCAATGCCGGGGGAGCCGACCGCGATGTCCTTTTCCTCGAAGGGAACCGCGCCTTTGAGTCCGGGAAGTTTGAAGAAGCGGTTCAAAACTACGACCAACTCATCAATGCGGGGGAATCCTCCCCCGATCTCTACTACAATCTTGCCACCGCACATTTCCGTGCCGGCAGCACCGGGCAGGCAGTGCTCTGGCTCCGCCGCGCCGCGCTGCTCGATCCCACCCTTCCCGAAGTCCGGCAAAATCTCGCCTTTCTCCGGAGCCAATTTGCCTTTCTGGAATTCGCTGACAGTGACTGGCTCCAGTTTCTCTCCGACCTGCCCTCCTCCCTTTTTCCCTGGCTCGTATCACTTCTGTTCTGGATTGGACTGATTCTCGCAATCATCGGGTTTTGCCTTCCCGCCTTCCGGCGGTTCCGCTCCTGGGGAATCGCACTCGGGATAACCTGCCTCATGCTCGGCTTCGTCGTTCACCGGATTGCAGACTACCGCCAGAGTCGCATTGCGCCGGAAAATTTTGCCACCGTAGTCGGCGACAAAGTGGAAGCGGTCACCTCACCCACCCCGACCGCAAAACCAGTGATCGAGCTTCCCCCCGGATCCGAACTGCGGGTCCTCCAGGTCGACACAAACTGGGTCTACGCCGATATTCCCGGTGAACTGCGCGGCTGGGTTCGCACCAACCAGATCGCACAGAACTGGCCTGTATTTCAAAAAACCGCCGCCGACAGCCAGTGAGACACGTTCCGTCCCACTGCCATTCGGTCCATCCATTTCATCCCGCTCTCTATGTCCCGCCGCGCCGCCCTCGAAGCCCTCACCGAATGGGAGGATACCTCCCGATACGCCGAAGAAATTCTCGCCGGTCTCGCGAAAAAATATCAGCTCTCCTCTTCCGACCGTGCGCTCGCGACTGACATTCTTTACGGCACGATTCGAAATCTTTTTCTGCTCGACGGTATCATTGATGAACTCCGTCGCGGCAACATCAAACCCGACACCCGTGACCTGCTTCGCATCGGGCTCTATCAGATTTTTCTCAGCGAAATCGCGGAACATGCTGCCGTAAACGAAACCGTTTCCCTCGCCCGCAAACACGAGCGGGGTCTCGTCAATGCGATCCTCCGCAACAGCCTGCGGAAAAAGTCCGCCCTCGAAAAAGAGATACCGAAATGGTCCCTCGAAGACCGCTTCTCCCACCCCGGGGAACTGATCGACCGGTGGGTTAACGCATTCGGAAAAGAGGAAACCGTTCAGCTTCTCGAGTGGAACAACCGACCGCCCCAAAACTACGCCCGCATCAACGACCTGGCAGGATCCGCCCCCGGTGGTCCCGGCGAACGAGGGTTGGATGAAGCACTCAACAGGGTCAGGTCGGAGACCGAACAGGGTATGATCGGTGACGACTACCCCGGGTTCTTCGCCTTCGACGGGGCGCCGAACCGCGACTGGATCGAGCAGGGACTCATCTACGTGCAGGATCCCAGCACCTCGCACGCCTGCCGTTTACTCGATCCGAAACCCGGCGAAACCATTCTCGACGCCTGCGCCGCGCCCGGAGGAAAAGCCGCCTACCTCGCCGCCCTCATGAACAACGAGGGAAGCATCATCGCGACCGACAACTCCGCGCACCGGCTCAAGCGGACGAAAGAAAACCTCGACCGCCTCGGAGTGAAAAACACCACCCTCCTCGAGCATGACTGGATATCCGGAGAATCTCACGACACCCGCTACGACGCGATTCTACTCGACGCCCCCTGCTCCAATACCGGAGTGATGCGCCGCCGCGTCGACGTCCGCTGGCGCCTTCAGACCAGCGACATCACCCGCCACGCAGAACTGCAAAAACGACTCCTCGACAGCGTGAAAGAAGTGCTCAAACCCGGCGGCAGAATCATCTATTCCACCTGTTCCATCGACCCCGAAGAGAACGAGAACGTAGCCGAAGCGAGCGGACTCAAGGTCGAAAAAACCATCAGTTCCCTCCCCTGGCGCGACGGCTTCGACGGCGCATATGCCGTGCTCCTGCGGAGCACATAACCAGCCCCCGCCACAACCATGGACCACCTCACCCCGGAACGCCGCTCGTGGAACAGGAAAAAGAGGTATTGCCGCTCTTCCGAAAGGGCTTTTTGCTGAATCACTCTTCAGATGAGCAATCATTGGACACGTCCCCAACTTCTCGCTGCGCTCAATTTATATCATCGCACGCCTTTCGGAAAACAGCACAAGACCTACCCGCCAATCGTTGCCCTCGCAGAGAGAATGGGACGATCCCCCGGGGCCGTAGCGATGAAGCTTAGCAACTTTACCTCTCTTGACCCGGAGGAGGCCGCCCGCGGAATCAAAGGACTGTCCGGCGCAAGCAAAGCCGATCGCGAAATCTGGGACGAGTTCTATCAAAAGTTCGAACAACTCGCCGAAGAATCCGAAGCGGCCCTTGAAGGACTTCATGTCCCGCCCGACGATTCCGAATCCACGGTCTTACCGGAGGAAATCGAAAACTCGACCGCGGTTGTAAAAATTCGCCGTCATCAGCGATTTTTTCGGAAAGTCATTCTTTCGTCTTATCAGGAGCGCTGCGCCATCTCCGGGCTTCCACTCAGCGAGCTACTCGTAGCAAGCCATATCAAACCCTGGGCAGTTGATCCCGAGAACCGCCTCAATCCACGGAACGGCTTGTGTCTGGCGGCGACGTATGATCGTGCTTTCGATCGCGGACTGATCGGCTTTAACGAAAATCTTGAACTCCAGCTAGCATCGCGAATCACGGCTTCGAAAAGTAAAACAGATCTTCATTATGATGTCTCATCTGTTTTCGAACGCTTCGCAGGCAATCAATTGACTCTGCCCGAGAAGAACCTACCCGATCCGACACTGCTGGCTTGGCATTTTGAAAACGTGTTTCAAAATTGATCCGCTCGGCAAGATCGATGTGACCTGCACAATCACTTCCACTGGCTGTTGCGCCACCTCGGCGAATCAGATATACCATGAGTGTGTCCCGCAGTCAGCGCATCCTCAATGATGCTGCGCGAAGAATCTTCGCTTCTACCAAATCAATTCGGGATTCCCCGCCTACTGCGCCGTATATCCACCGTCCACGGTCCAGACGGCTCCGTTGACGAACGAGGCTTCGTCGGAGGCGAGAAAGGCAATGACATTGGCAATTTCCTCCGCTGTCCCCATGCGTCCGGCGGGGTGAAGGCTGTTGAGCGTTTCTAGGACTTCCGCATCCTTCGTGACGTTTTCGGTCAATGAGGTGTGAACAAAACCGGGGGCGACCGCGTTTACCCGTATTCCCTCTGCGGCGAAGCGGACTCCCATGTCGCGGGTCAATTGGCTGACGGCTCCCTTGCTGCCCGGGTAGGGATTGAAGCCGTCGGAAAATGCCAGCGAGGTCGGGTAGCCGGTGAACCCCATCACCGAGCTCAGATTCACGACCGCTCCCCCGCCGGACTGCCGCAGGAACGGAAGCGCGGCGTGAGCCATGAGCATGGAGCCCTTCACGTTCACTGCCATGACTTTGTCCCAGCGCTCCTCGAGGCTGGCATTCTCCCCGACATTGCGGGCTGTGATCCCTGCCGAGTTTACGAGGATGTCGAGTCTTTCCCACCCGTCCATTGCGGCCGAAAGAATCGCATCGACGTCTCCGGTCCGGCTAATATCCCCGGCGAAGGTTCTCACGGGCGGGAACTCCTTTTCCACGGATTCGAGCGCGGCTTCGTTGATGTCCGTCGCGAAAACGTTCGCGCCCTCCTCCACGAATTTTCGAAGGGTGGCGTTTCCGATTCCGGAACCGGCGCCGGTGACGATCGCTGTTTTGCCTGATAGTCTCATGAGGGGATGGTTTCGTTTTTTTCTATCGCGCAAACTTGATCAATCCCTGTCTTCCCGCCGGGATCAGAATGTCTTTCTCACCGATGAAAGCAAGGTCCGGGGTTCCACTGAGGGTGAAGCTCCGCAGCAGTTTCGGTGCCTTCAGATCACTGATGTCTAGAATGCTGATGTCGCCCTCGATACGGTCACAGGTAACGAGGGTATTTCCGCGAACGGTTGGCTTCCCACTGAATTCGGGACCGCCCGGAACCCGGTAGACGGGCACTTCGGATTCGTATTTTCCATTCCGAAGCGGCTTGTAGAAGGAGTATCCCCCCTTGCGTGTCAGCAGCGCGTATTCTCCACAGGCCGCGTATCCCCCACTCTTCATATCGGGCAGCAAATTCACTGGATCGGGCAGCTCGCGCGGTTCGTCCCCGCTCAGGTCCGACAGGAAGGTTCGTCCTGCGCACCAGGTGCCGCAGATCAGGTCTCCGTCGATGAACCCGTTGCAGAGCTGCCGGTAGTAGACCAGTCCGCCCCAGCCGGTGATCTGTTCCACCAGTTTCATCTCTGCGGGCGAGGATACGTCGATGATTTCGTAGCCGCCTCCGCCGGCATGCACGACAGCGAATCTTCCCCCGGGGGCCACGCGCACCTGCCGGATGGCCCGGTTCGTCCGGTAGGCGGCCAGTCTCTCCAGATCCGGACCGGACAAGTGGTAGGCCACAAGACCTTCGGATCCCTGAGCAGCATAAAGGTCGTCTCCCGAGACCTGAACATCCATGGCAAAGCCGTCTGTGGGATACTTCTTCAAAAGCGTCAGATTCTCATCGAGCACATGAATCCCGTCCGAGCCGCAGGCCGCGTAAATGAGTCCGTCCTTTTCGAACGCGGCGTAAACCTGACCACCGGGACGGTAGGTAGCGAGATTCTTCAGTCCAATGGATTCCAGCTCTTCAAAGCTGTGAAAGTCGCCCTCCGCTCTGAAGTTTCCCGAACCTTTGCTTCCGTCGGGAATCGCGTGGACGAGATCGTCGTTGTGATAGATGTGAAGGTCGGTGAAAAGGCCGGTAAAATAGAGATAGCCATCGACGGACTCCAATCCACAAACCGGGCTGTAGGTAATTTCTTCCGGATCGAAGGGAATGGCGACGGGGCGAACTCCCGATTTGTCCGCGGTTTTGAGCTTGCGGTATCCCTCCTCGCCGGGGCGGCGGGGAACGCGGATCTGGGCGAGTTCTTCGGGCTGTTCCGGATCAGATACGTCGATGATAAACACGCCGTTGTGGGTGTGGTAGAGATAGGCGTAGGGAAAGGAAAGTTTCACCCGCCAGGTATCCGGCCACCCATAGTAGTAGCGCCAGGCGAACTGCACGCGGGAAAGCTGTTTCGGATTGGCGGGATCGGAAACGTCGTAGATGTCCATGCCATTACCGTTCCCATACCGCGGATCGTCGAGGGAAAGATTCGCTCCCGGTTGGTGGTGACCGTAGGCGGCGTAGAGAATTCCGTTTTCCACACAGAGACCATCGCCACGGCCGTTCAGATGAACTTCGGCGACCTGTTTGGGATCGGCCGGATTGCGAACATCGCAAATCGCGACGCGGCATTCCTCCCAGGCCCCTGCGTAGAGAAATCCGTCTGAGACAACGCAAGACTGGGCCTCCCCCACCCGAACCATCGAGACATGTTTCAGATTTTCCGGATCGGAGATATCAATAATTTCCACGCCGAACCATCGCTGGGCGACGAACGCATAGTTACCTTCGACCGCGATGCCCGTCGCGAATTCGACGGAGTCGTAGTGCGATATCAGTTCCGGCTTCGTCCGGTCCGAGACATCGATAACAAACAGGCCGTCCTCTCTCGCGGTAACAAAAGCAATGTCGTTCCGGACGACCACCTGCCGGAGGTTTCCGAGATCATTGAGACTGCCTGTCACCGTTGGTTTCGCGGGATCTTTCAGCGAGAGAATCACGAGATTTTTCTGCTGGAGCATGAAGAGATGTTCCCCGTCACGAATCACGTCCATACCCGGGCCAACTCCTGCATCCCCAGTGGGCACCTGTTCGTTCTCGAACGCAATCGAAAGCGTGGGTGGATTGTCATCAGCGCCGGCTTGAACAAGCACCAGGAGAAACAGGGCGAGCAAACCGGCCCGTTTGAAGCAGTCGGAAATTTGGAAACGCAGGGTTTGGCTGAGGATCATGAGTAACAGAAATTGGTCACGGCAAAGAAAGCTCCAGTCCCCAAATGGAATTGGGCCCGTCCTTTTCGCCGGAGTAATAGACGAGAAACCATTTCCCATTCCCCAGCGGAGTCATCCAGGGGTAACTGAAATCGCGATCTTTGGGCACCTCTACGATTTGACTCACATGTTCCCAATCGAGAGCGGAAGCGGTTGCTTTCCAAAGGTGAATCCGGTTCTTTTCCCCGCGCTCCGATTGCAGGGCGTAGAGCTGGCCGGGCTTCGCGGGATCCTCGACGAGAAACGGGGCGGGATGGTTTGCCCGGGGCGCTCCGTGAAGCGCCTTTTCTTTTGCGGTCCAGTTTTTGCCGAGGTCGTCGCTAACATACTGGTGATAGGCATGGGCAGCGTTTTCGCGAATGAGTCCGATCAGCCTTTCCTGCGAATACAGGAAGGTCGGTTCGAACCAGGCCTTGTCAGTGATGGTTTGCGGATCGCCCCAGGACTTCCCGTGATCCTGCGAGTAAGCGATCCAGATACCACTCCCTCTGGGCTTTCGGAAATGACCGCAAACCGCGAGACCTTTTCCGGGAACGGGGAAGACGTGTCCGAAAACGGATCCTGTCTTACTGTCCGCCAGAGACGAGGTATCCGTCGTTTCCCAGGTCGTCCCCGAGTCTACCGAGCGCCATCCGAAGATCGAGTTCCGTTCGTCGTTGGTGAAGGCCATCACCATCAGGACGATGGCACCGTCATCGGCAACTCCGAGCGCAAGGTTGGCTCCGTGCTGGTAACGCTTCGTCGAATCGAATTTGCGAAGAATCTTCGGCTTGCTGAATGTCTTGCCGTTGTCGGTAGAGACGGAGACCGCGGGACAGCCATCCCCGTTAACGTGTTTTCGTCCGGCAATATAAGCGGTCACCAACGTGCCGTCGGGTGCGGTCACGATCTTCGGCCAGGAGAGATGGGCGAAACGCTCGTTCTCCGGAGCGGGAACCACGATCCGCTGCTTGCCGATTTCGGCCGCTGTTCCTGAAGCTGTCCAGGCAAAGCCCAAAAGGCAGGCCGGCAGGTAGAAAAGAGGGAACGAATCAAACAATCGCATCATTTCAGGGGGTAGAGGACGGCATTGAACAGGGTTGGTTCAATGACCTAACCCTGTTGATTCCCGTCACCGGATTTCGCTGCGCGTCATCCAGTCGAAAATTGAAGCCATCCACTTTTCGGCGGGGTTCTTCAAAACGAAACCGTGACCTCCGTCCGGATAAAGGTGCATCTCGGCGGGAACGCCATTTTTGATCAGGGCTTCGTAGAAGCGAATGCTGTTCGCGACCGGCACGGGGCCGTCATCGCCGGCGTGAGTCAGCCAGGTCGGAGGCGTTTCGGCATCGACCTGGAGCTCGTTGGAGAACAAGGTCACCTGCGATTCCTCCGGATCTTCGCCAAGCAGATTCGTCCTGCTGCCGGTGTGCGTAATTTCTTCCTGCATACTGACGACCGGGTAGATCAGGATCGCGAAATCCGGACGCAGGCTGGTTTCCTCCGGATTCGGGATGTAGGACTTCTTGAAATGTGTCGCCGCCGTGGAGGCGACATGACCACCTGCGGAAAAGCCCATGATGCCGACTTTTTTAGGATCGACGTTCCACTCCATCGCGTTTTCCCGAACAAGCTTGATCGCTTGCTGGGCGTCCTGAAGAGCCCCGATGGATTTGTCCTTCATCGTCTCGTCGTTGGGAATCCGGTATTTCAGGATGAAGGCGGCGACGCCGTTGTCGGCATAGACTTTCGCGATGTCGGTTCCCTCTTTCCGATAGACCTGCCGCACGTAGCCACCGCCCGGGCAGATGATCACGGCCGGAGTCGGTGTCCCGGAATCTTTCGGAAGCACAATCTCCAGCGTGGGGTTCACCGCGCCTTTGTAGCCGGAAAATTCGCCGTTTCGCTCTTCGACGACTTCTTCCACGGAATGAGGAAGGCTGTTGGGAATCTCACCGGTGAAGAGCGAGATCACTTCTCCTGCTGAAAGCGGATGAGAAAATGCGAAAAGGGCAAGGCCTGAGAAAAATGAGACTGAGAGTTTCATCGAAAGAATAAGAGAGTGGATACGTTACAAGCCGGCCCGCGAAACCGCCTCGCGGAGAGCTTTTGCGGTCGCTTCGGCGGCAGGTCCGTCTTCGAGTTCACGGAGTGGCTTATTGAACGGCTCTGCCCGAACCGGTCCATCGTAGCCCAGCTTCGCGAGGGCTTGGAGGAACGGAGCGGTGTCAATGATACCGGTAGCAGCGGGGAGTTCACGGCTGGTGTCGTTCAATTCCTCTTTGGCGATTCCAGTCGGGGCGTCATTCAGGTCGCAGGCGACGATGTCTTCGTTTTTCAAAGTGAGAATATCGTCGGCGGTTTCCCCGGCGGTGTACCAGTGCCAACTGTCGAGAACGAAGCCAATCGTCGGCTGATCGATCTCAGCAATGAGGTCCTTCGTTTCGGCCATGGAATGGATGAAAGGATTTCGGCCGCCGGTCCACAGCGAGTAGGTGCCGACATATTCCAATCCGAATCGCAGTCCGTGATCGGCGAGGATTTTCGTTACCTCGCCAAGTCGACTCGCGTGCTGACGAAAGTTGGCGACGTAGGTCAGAGAGTTGTGCCGCGGCATCAGCCATGTCCCGACCCGGGTGACGCCGGCATCTTCGAGCGCAGCGGCGAGCTCAGGCAATCCATCGATTCCTTCCTTGAAGGTGTCCTCGTCCTTGCGGAAGTCGACCGGCAATCCGGCAGCTCCCCAGGTGAGTCCTTTGCTGTGGAGACGCTCGACGAATTCCTTCCGTTGTGTTTTGTCGAGCGAGGCGAGGGACTTCGCATCCGGCTGAATTGACTCGAATCCGTGCGCGGCGGCGAGTTCAATGAGTTCGCCCGCTTTTGCCCCCACTCCGATCGCGCCCGGTGAAAGATCGATCGTGAATTTTCGCTTTGCAGCCGTTTCAGCGTTGGCGTAAGCGCCGTGGCCCGCAATAAGAAAAGGGGCAACCGCGAGAGTGTTTTGGAGAAGTTTTCTTCGTTTCATAAAGCAATCAGCCCAGATCGGTCAGTGCGGATTCGGCGTCACCGAACTGCTCGGTCTTCACGCCCATGCGCTCCATCACGGCAAGGTGGAGACGGCAGAGTTTCCGGTTTTCCTGCTTGCTGTAGTCCAGCATGCGTCCGCCCCTGAGCGTTCCCCCTCCCCCACCGGCCATCAGGATGGGGAGCTGGCGGGAGTCGTGGGCATTGCCGTCCCACAGGCTGGAGCAGAAAAGAATCATGCTGTTGTCGAGCAGGGACCGTTCACCTTCGTCGGTCTGGTCCATTTTCTGCAAGGTCTCGCTGAGCAACTGCATGTGGTATTGATTCACCCGCTGATACATATCGAGGCGCTCGGCGTTCCCGGCGTGATGGGAAAGTTCGTGTTGCCCGCCCTTGATGTTGCCGAGGAAACCGAAATTCATCCCGGACAGATCATTGTTCAGCATCATGGTCGCGATGCGGGTCCGGTCCATCTGAAAAGCGAGCACCATGATGTCGAGCTGTAGCTTGAGGTGATCGCGCACGTCGGTGGGGATGCCGGATTCGGGACGGGGGAAAGTGGGCTTGGTTACCGCGGGTTGCCACCCCTGTCCCCCGGTCTCTTTCTGTGAGCTTTTTTCGGCCCGCTCGATGCGTTGTTCCAATTCACGAACGGAAGTGAAATACTCGTCCAGTTTCTGCGCGTCGCGGCTGCTGACTTTGCCGCGCAGACTGTTGGCTTCAGCGAGAACAAGATCGAGCACGCTCTTGTCGCGGCGTCTTTTGCTGCCATCGTCGAAAAGCTGGTCAAAAGCCTGCTGCGGGTAAATTTCCTTCGGAGCCGGTGTCGTGGGACTGCTCCAGGAAATGTAGGCGGAGTAAAGTGAAGTGAATCCACTGTCGGTGCTGTAGCGCGGAGGCTCCGTCCCGAGAACGATGCTCGACATGGGAGTCCTGTCACCGAGCTGTCGGGCCATGACCTGATCCATCGTCGTGCCGACCTGAACATCGGTGGTAGTCTGCTTCACGGTCAGGCCCGAGAGCACGTTCATCTTTGGATAATGTCCACCCGGCCCCTCAATGGTAGTCGGGTTCCAGAGGCCTTTCATGACGAGGAGGCGATCCTTGACTGGTTCCAGGGGAGAGAGAGTTTTCATCAACTCCATCCCCTGTTCGGTATTGGTTGCGCCCCAATGATGAGGATTGACTCCGTTGCCCATGAAGAGCGCGGCAAATCGTCGGGGCGCTTCGTTGGCAGAGGCGGCCTTGCCGGCGGTGCTGCCCCAGGCATTCATCGATTCCAGCCAGGGCAGGCCAAGGGCGATGCCGGTGTTACGGAGAAAGAGGCGTCGGGAAGAGTTCTGGTTGAATCGGGACATCATCAATAGGTTTTGTGGGATCAGTCGGAGAGTTCCTCCTCGTTGCGCCGGGACAGGAACTGCTGGCTTTCGACCACGGTCAGGATCCCTTCGGAGAAGAGTCCTTCGCCGTCCTCGAGACGTCCGACCAGGGTATCGATTAGCTCAACATCGGTGTAGGTGACGCTGCGTCCAGTGGCGTATCCAATCAGCTTTCGGGCAAAGAGTCGGTGGAAATCATCGTCGTTTTTGCCGAGGTATTCCCGCAGGCCGCCGATGCCGTCGAGTTTTGTCCCGTCGCTCAGGGTTCCGATGTCATCGATCGGTGTATCTCCGTTCTCCGGGCGGAGTCGGCCAATCGCGTCGAAGCCTTCGAGGGCAAAACCGAGCGGGTCGATCTTGTCGTGGCAGGAGGCACATGCCTTGTCGGCGCTGTGACGGGCGAGTTTCTCACGAAGCGTTTTTGCTCCGACGACCGCTTCCAGTTCCGGGACATCGTTCGGTGGCGGAGGAGTCGGTTGCCCGAGGACAGCATTGAGGAGCCAGTTGCCGCGCAGGATGGGACTGGTCCGCTGCGGAAAAGAGGTCTTTGTCAGGACGCTTCCCATTCCGAGAAGTCCACCACGCTGGTGCTTGGCGACCGCCACCTTGCGGAATTCACTGCCCTTCACCCCGGGCACCCCGTAATGATTCGCAAGCCGCTCGTTGAGAAAGGTGTAGTCGGCGAGAAGAATCTCGCGAACGGGACGGTCTTCGCGAATGAGGTGTTCGAAAAAGATTCGGGTTTCGCGATACATGTCGGCGCGGAGGGCTGATGTGAATTCGGGAAATTTCTTCGCATCGACGTCGTCGTGTTCGTCGAAGCCGTGGAACTCCAGCCACTGCCCCGCAAATTCCTCCGCCAGCGCCCGTGATTTGGGATGGCGCAACATGCGATTGACCTGCGCAGCACGTCCTTCGGAGGTCATCAGGCTTCCGTCTGCAGCCGCTTCGAGGAGGAGAGTATCGGGGGTGGAGGCCCAAAGAAAGTAGCTGAGCCGGGTGGCGAGTTCCCACGGACTCACCGGGTGAATGCCGGGTGACTCCGAATTCTCCAGTTTGAACAGGAAATTCGGGGAAATGAAAACGCGGGTCAGGACTTCGCGCGCGGCGGTTTCTGAATCCATCTCCCGCGCACGTGCCTGGTGATAGATCGCATTCAGACTCGCGCGCTCCTTATCAGTGAGCGGTCGACGCCAGGCTCGATAGGCCCACCAATGAAGATGGCTGAGGATTCCCCGGTCGATTTCCCCGCGCGTCTTCTCATTCGGTTTCGGATTTCGCAACAGGGTCCAGTCCCGCATCATGCGGTCGTGCAGGGTGCGCTGCCAGTCCGTCAGGGTAGCCCGCAGCTGCTCATCGTTGAGGTAGTAGACTCCGGTTCCCTTGCCGCCTCGCAGGTAGTTGCGTGCTACTTCTTCCAGCAGGCGATTGTATTCATCGGGGAAAGCGGACTTCATCCGGGAGAACTCTCCCATGATCTTGCGAGCCATGTCGGTGCGACGCTTGTAGATGACAAGAGCACCGGGAATAATTTTCTTCGGATCGGGCGGGTTGGCTCCGGCGATGGTCCACTGGTGGGAGCCGTGATCTGCCTCGGGAAACTCGAGGTCCATTTTGGCGCTGACCCGGACGAGCACTTTGCCTTCGTCGAAAGGCAGACGAAGAGTTTCCGGAGGGCGGACTGCGAGATGTTTTGGATCCAGTTTGCGACCTTCCTGTGGATGCCTGCCGAAACGCGCCACCATCGCAGCGCAGGATTTTATGAAAGCTTCCTCTTGCTGGATTTTCTGTTTGTCTTCGTCGCTCGAATCGGGCCTGGATTTGATCTTCTCGATTTCCTTACGGCCCGTTTCGATGCGTCGCTGCAGCCAATCGACATAGTTCGTCCTTTTACCACCACGCTGGACTTCGATTCTTTCGAAAAGGATCAGGTCACCCCGGTTACCGTCACCAAAATCGCCGGCGACGAGATGGATCGGTTCCCCCTCGGGAATCGTCAGGGTAATCGTACGAGTACGAAGCCCGTCGGTATCCTGCTGGCGGCGCTGGGTCCGGACCCACCCCTCCCCTTCCCGCTTGTTCCAGGAGAGGTGCTTCGCCTCGATGTCGAGGATGCGATTTCTTACCTCGCCGGGAACTTCCTTCGGTTTCTCCGCCGACGGTCCGGGAAGCTCCCGCCACGGAACACGGATGAGGTCGAGAAAGCGGGATTCCGGCTTCTCCGAGTTGAGAAGTTCCCACCAGTTGTGGAGAAACGCAGACTTTAAACCGGCTTCCTGCGCGAGCTGGTCGAGGGAGGCAGCCCCTGTTTTCTCCAGGTGTTTGTATTTCCAGGCTGCCAGCATGTATTCGTCCTCGCGACGATCTTCGCCGTCTTCAGGAAGGTGCGGCTCGGCCATTTTCTGATACCAGATATAGAGGGCCTGTTCCGCTTCGGTCTTGAACTGAACCGGACTGCGAAGCCCTACCCTCTCCTTTTTGAAGCTGACTCCGCGACCCGGGAGAATGCTGGCGTGATCGGTGAGGTATCGAGCTGCCGAGAGATAGCTGTCGAGCTGTTGCGGATTCACAAAAAGCACGTCTCCGACATTGGAGAACCCTTCCCCACCGCCACCGTCGGGCTGGAACTTTGCGGAAAGCCCGTAGTCGATTCCGGTGATATCGCGAATCGTGTTGTCGTATTCCACATTGGTAAGTCGTCGAATCGTCACGATCCCCGGATCGCCGGCACTTGCACTCGCAACCTCTTCCAGCGAGGTATCGAGCCAGGCGAGGAAATGCTTTTTCTCGTCATCGGTGAGCTGCGGATCATCCGCTGGAGGCATTTCCTCGTCCTCGATCACGAAGAGCACCGACTCCCAGAGATCGAAGTGTCCGGCGATTTCCGGATCGTCGGTTAGCTTGGCGAGATCGACGTTTCCCTTCGTCTTTTCGCCTCCGTGGCACTCGACGCAATATTTTTCCAGGACGGGGCGAATCGAGTTCCAGTCGAGCTCTCCCGCCTTTTCAGACGCGTTGACCCCGGCAACAGAAAGCCCCGCTACCGCGAGCAGCAGAAGCAAGCCGGAGCAAAAGGAGAAAGCGAAACACTTTGAAAAGGGAGTCATGAAGCAGGCACTGTGGCGATTACAGCAAATCGGGGAACCGGTATGTCAGCCAGTGCGTCGGATCAAGGGCAGAGAACAGGCCAATTGGTGTAGAAAATCGAACGGTTTCGCCGCGAATGCACTTGTCGCAACCTACCACTTTCGTGTTGGCTTGAATCAGTCCCAAACCTTTTCTATCCGAACAACGCCTCGATCGGCTGCCCCCGGTCCGTGATCGGAACGGGGCGGTCGCCATCATAGAGATTCTTCGTGTAGTCGACTCCGACGGCGGCGCAGAGGGTCGCGAAGAAGTCGGGAACGCTGACGGGATTTTCGACAATCTTCTTTCCGATCTCGTCAGTGACTCCCCAGGCACCGGAATGATTCAAGCCGCCACCGGCGAGAACGCAGGAAAACGCCGTGCCCTGGTGTCCGCGTCCGCCACCGCCGTCGAACTCGGGAGGCCGTCCGAATTCGGTGGTGATGACGATGAGGGTCTTGTCGAGCAGGTTCTTCGACTCGAGGTCGAGGATCAGGGTCGACATCGCACTGTCGAGTTCGCGGATGAGCTTGTGTTGGTCAAGGATTCCCTGGTTGTGGGCGTCCCATCCGGTGCCGTTGAGAAAATTGAGATTGTGCGAGACTTCGATGAAACGAACGCCGCGCTCGACGAGGCGGCGACTCAGGAGACAGCGCTGGCCGAATTCGCCGCCATAGCGATTCCGCAGATCGGCGGGTTCCTTGTCGATTTCGAAGACGGAATTAAACTCGGGACCGCTCAGTTCCAGGCTCTGGTGGATGGCGGCCTCGTAGCTTTTCAGGCGCGGGTCGTTCGTCGGATCGTCGGCCGCCTGCAGGGCGGTGAGAAATTGTTCCCTCCGGTTCTGGCGAGCCGCGGTGATTCCCTTAGGTCTCGACAATCCGGCCGGCCCACGACTGGTGTCGGTGAGGTAGAGGTAACCCGACTGGGCGCCGAGGAAACCGGGACCGCGGGTGACGTTGGGGTAGCCGATGACCACGTAGGGCGGCGCCCCTTCAGCGGCGGCTCCACGCTCGTGGGCGATCAACGAACCGATGGACGGATAGGTGATAGAGCCGGTGATCGGTCTCCCGGTGTGCATGCGGTTGGTGGCGGCGGCGTGCTCGTCGATGACGTCGTGATGAACAGTGCGCACGGCGGTGACGCGATCCATGAGGGGCGCGAGTTTTTCGAGGTGTTCACAGAGGCGGACGCCGGGAACCGCCGTCTCGATCGAGTCGTAGTAGGATCCTGGCTTCTTTGTCTT